>NZ_JACAGF010000002.1:0-327603 GCF_030324345.1 Empedobacter sp. R750
AAAATAATTCACAGAATTTATGCACTAATTAAAAATCAAAATATTTATAAAAATAACTTGGTTTTGTCATAGAAATCAGAATAACAACAAAAAATCGTAAAACTTATAACGTTTAACGCAAAATATAAAAACACAAAAAAATGATTTTTCAAGAACAAATAAAACAAGGCATTCCTTCTGTTTTACCTCAAAAAAAAGACAGAAATCCTAACGTAAGTCACGCACCAAAGCGTAAAGAAATATTATCGGAAGACGAAAAAAAATTAGCGTTAAAAAATGCGTTACGTTATTTCGAACCAAAAGATCATGCAGAATTAATTCCAGAATTTAAGCAAGAATTAGAAGATTTCGGACGTATTTATATGTATCGTTTGATGCCTGATTATAAAATTTTTGCTCGCCCAATTACAGATTACCCAGGAAATTCGGAACAAGCAAAAGCAATTCAATTAATGATTCAAAATAATTTGGATCATGCAGTTGCACAACATCCTGAAGAATTGATTACTTATGGAGGAAATGGCGCGGTATTCCAAAACTGGGCGCAATATCTTTTAACAATGAAATATTTGTCTGAAATGACAGACGAGCAAACCTTGGTGATGTATTCTGGACATCCGATGGGATTATTTCCTTCACACAAAAATGCACCGCGAGTTGTCGTTACAAATGGAATGGTGATTCCTAATTATTCGAAACCGGATGATTGGGAAAAGATGAATGCGTTAGGTGTTTCTCAATACGGGCAAATGACCGCAGGAAGTTATATGTACATTGGTCCGCAAGGAATTGTTCATGGAACTACGATTACTGTTTTGAATGGTTGTCGCAAAATCGATAATGAAGGTACAGCAGGGAAATTATTTGTAACGGCAGGACTTGGTGGAATGTCAGGTGCGCAACCGAAAGCGGGAAATATCGCAGGTGTTGTTTCTGTAACTGCCGAAGTAAACCCTGCTGCGACATACAAACGTCATGAACAAGGCTGGGTGGACGAAGTGATTACTGATTTGGATGAATTAGTTGCTCGTGTTCGCGAAGCCAAAGAAAATAAAGAAGTTGTTTCGATTGCTTATGATGGAAATGTGGTTGATGTTTGGGAAAAATTTGACCAAGAAAATCTATATATCGATTTAGGTTCAGATCAAACTTCATTACATAATCCTTGGGCTGGAGGTTATTATCCTGTTGGATTATCTTTCGATGAAGCCAATGAAATGATGGCAAATAATCCTGAGTTATTCAAAGAAAAAGTACAAGAATCCTTGCGTCGTCATGCAGATTCTGTCAACAAACATACTGCGAAAGGAACCTATTTCTTCGATTATGGAAATGCCTTTTTATTAGAAGCTTCTCGTGCTGGAGCAGATGTAATGGCTGAAAATAATATCGATTTTAAATACCCTTCTTACGTTCAAGACATTATGGGGCCAATGTGTTTCGATTTTGGATTTGGACCTTTCCGTTGGGTTTGTACTTCGGGAAAACCAGAAGATTTACAAAGAACAGATGAAATTGCTTGCCAAGTTTTAGAAGAAATCATGCAACATTCTCCGAATGAAATTCAGCAACAAATGCAAGATAATATTACGTGGATAAAAGGAGCACAAGAAAACAAATTGGTTGTTGGATCGCAAGCACGTATTCTATATGCAGATGCAGAAGGACGAATTAAAATTGCGAAAGCATTTAACGATGCAATTGCGAAAGGAGAAATCGGAGCAGTTGTTTTAGGTCGCGATCATCATGATGTTTCTGGAACAGATTCTCCTTTCCGTGAAACATCTAATATTTATGATGGTTCAAAATTCACAGCTGATATGGCGATTCACAATGTAATTGGAGACAGTTTCCGAGGCGCTACTTGGGTTTCTATTCACAACGGCGGAGGCGTTGGTTGGGGAGAAGTAATCAATGGTGGCTTCGGAATGTTGCTAGACGGTTCTTCAGATGCTGAACAACGTTTAAAATCAATGTTGCATTGGGATGTGAACAATGGAATTGCTCGTCGCTCTTGGGCAAGAAACGAAGAAGCTATTTTTGCGATAAAACGCGCCATGGAAGAAGAACCTTTGTTGAAAGTTACTTTACCAAATATGGTTGATGAAGATTTATTATAATGATCAACTTCAAACACTAAAACTATAAAAGCATCTCAATTGAGATGCTTTTATAGTTTTAATAACTTAATGCGATCCTGAAAAGAGTTCAGGATCTTTACTTATATATCTAAAATAGTTCATTATCAATCAAAATTCACTCAAAAACACTTCTTAACCTACATCAAGATAAAGCGAATTAGGTCATCGTAAATTTGTAATACAAATAAATTCAAGAATATGAACACAAAAAAAATAGAAGCAGTTATTGCGCCAAGAGAGCCACATTTTGTAGGAGATGGATTTAGAGTACACAATTTTATTCCAAGTGGTTATCATTTAGATATGAGAAGAATGGATCCATTTATTATGTTAGATTACAATTCAAAATTTCATTTCCCAGCAACAGACAAACCAAAAGGTGTTGGCGTGCATCCACACCGTGGTTTCGAAACGGTAACAATTGCTTATGAAGGAAGCGTTTCTCATCATGATAGTTCTGGAGGAGGTGGAACAATTCATCAAGGCGATGTACAATGGATGACAGCAGCTTCTGGTGTTTTACACAAAGAATATCATGCAGAAGAATTTTATAAACAAGGTGGAATTTTTCAAATGGTTCAATTGTGGGTAAATCTTCCTGCAAAGGATAAAATGAGCACTCCAAAATATCAGGCAATTGAACATAAAGATATTCCTACTGTAGAAGTTGAAAATGGTTTTATCGAAATTATTGCTGGTGAATACAACCAAACAAAAGGTGTTGCATCAACATTTTCTCCTGTTAATATGCTGAATGCAAAATTGAATGAAGGTGGAAAAGCTAATTTTAGTTTTCCTGCAAATTACAATACCGTTTTATTAGTTATTGATGGAGAAGTAAAAGTGAACAACCAAGAAATTGTTCCAACGGATCACTTATTATTGTTTACAAACGAAGGCGAAGATTTCTCAATTGAAGCAACAGAAAATAGTGTGGTATTAATTTTGAGTGGAGAACCTCTTAATGAGCCAATCGCTTCTTATGGTCCTTTTGTGATGAATACACAAGAGCAAATTCGCGAAGCTTTTGAGGATTTTAATAACGGAAAATTTGGTACTTTAGAAGATTAATATACAACTTAAAAAATTAAACTCATGGAAATTAAACAAATTGATGATAAGAAAAATGGTGCTTTTGTTGTTTTAGATGGCGATAAAAAAGCTGGAGAAATGGCTTACGTTTGGGCTGGTAATGATAAAATTATTATCGATCATACAGAGGTTGACGAAGCATATGGTGGACAAGGTGTTGGTAAAAAAGCTTTATTAGCCTTAGTAGATTGGGTGAGAAAAGATAATATAAAAGTAATTCCTTTATGTCCTTTCGCAAAGGCACAGTTTGATAAAAATCCAGAAATTAGAGACGTTTTGTCTTAAAAGTTTCTCTTAGAAATGAAAAAGGAACTCTATTCGAGTTCCTTTTTCATGATTAGTGCTAATTCGTCAAAGATTTATTTAATCTTTGATGATTTTTTTTGTAACAATTCCTTCAGTAGTCTCAATATTTATTATATAAACTCCTTTTGGTAGATGAGAAGCATTAACCTGAGGATTCATTTTATTTAATTGTTTATTGTAAACTTCTTGCCCAGCTATATTAATAATTCTAACATTTTTTACCATTGATTTAGAATCGATTGATAAAATATTTTTAACTGGATTTGGATAGATTTTAAGATCTTTTGAATTTATATCAGACATCCCTAAATTTTCTATAAAATTGATCGAGTAATCTTCACTTTGTCCATAAGCATAAGTAGTAGAACATGGATTATCTGGCACTAATCTATATGTTTTCATAATGCGCATACGTGTTTTACCTAATTTTGCATTATCAGGAAGTGTAATTGATTTTGTAACAGTTTTACCATCTGCTCCTGTAGAACCTGTAATTGCTCCAACATAATATCCTTCAGTATCTGGATTAAAAATTCCATCTTGATTTAAATCAAAATAAACTACAAATTCACTTGTCTCTGCTGTTCCATTTGTATTTCCTGCAACAGTGATATCATAAGTACCTCCTTGTTTCAAATCTGTTGATTGATCTAAAAAATATTCGTTCTCATTTGCTGTCACATAATTTGTAGTTGTATTATCAATCGTACCAATTTTTACTTTTGTAATAGGTTCTACAATCGCCGTAAATCTAGGTGTACAATAAGAATCTTTTACATAAACTTTGAATGATGCAGAATTAATTACCTTACCATCAGTATCCACTAAATTGTAAGCAACCGTAGTTATTCCCATCGGAAATTCACTTCCAGATGGAAATCCATTTACTAAAACTAATTTATAATCTGGACAATCAGATGTTACTTCATAGTTCACTATAGAAGAAATATCTCCTAATTTTGATTGTATTTGAATATCAGATGGAACATTAATATTACATTCTTTTGTATCGAAGTAACCATTTAATTTCAATATCCACCCTGGAACAAGATTTCCATTTCCTATTTCATTTCCTCCGATAAAATCTCCATTTTCAGAAATAACATTTGCCGATCCTAATTTGCCTCCTGGAATTGTAATTTCAAGCCCTTGTTCTATCATCAAGTCTTTAATTAACTTAGGTTGGTCACCAAAAGATTTGTGATAAATAATTGCATCACGATCTGAAACCATATTTTGTGCATATCCAACCATTATTCCATTAGATGAATATAAAAAAGTACCTGTTCTATAACCTGCTGGTAAATCGAAAATCTTATATTCTTTTGTATTTAAGTTGTACATAAAAGGTTTTAAACCTATTTCTCCTACAACAATTCCTTTATCGTCGATATGCCAAATATGGTTATTAACTGGCTCAGAAATTTCTGATAAAATAATCTCTACTGGTTTGTTAGGTTTCATTACACCTAATTCTCTAAACGTTCCATTTAGATAAGCATCCACCCATCCTACAGTTGTACCATCATTATTTACACTATAACCCGCTCCATATTTATAATCTTTAGGTAACAAGTTTACTATTTCTTTTGTTTGTATATCATAAACAAATGGAACAGATTTCATTTGCCCTGTTATATATCGCCCATTATTACTAATTGAATAAACTGTTACAACATCACTTTTTGTTAAATCAGAAAAAACAGATGTAGGAATCCAATCAGAAGTTCCGTTTAATTTATAAACAGGTGTAACAAGGTCATTTATTTTGCTTGTACCTACAATATCACCCTTTTCGTTCATATTTGCGTAACTGATGATACCAGTATCTATTTTAACAAATGAATTTGTTGCGTAATTATATGTATATCCAATAAGAGCCGCATTTCCACCATTTGATATACCTCTAACCGCAGTTCTTGGATCATTCAATGATCTAAATTCCATCTTTTGAGCAAATACGCCAGAAGACAGTAATAATAGAGCTAACAACTTTTCTAAAGTAAAATATTTTCTCATGTTTTAATAATTTATTTCAAATGAAAGCAAATATTTAAAAAAAACACAATAGAGATATATTAATATTCATGAATTTCAAATCAATTTTCCGAATAAATAAAATTTAAAACACTAATAATCTGAAACATACATAAATAATAATTTTTTAAAGCTTACGATTTTCATTTCTTAATATCCCACCGCTTTGTCATCTCCTCGTGGATCTGCACCTGCTTGGTATGTTTTGTCAGAGTTCACTAGAATCCCTTCTACACGTCCGTAAGGTTTACGCTCTTTCAATGTATAACCTTTTTGTTTTAAAGATTCGCGAACGTTTTCTGAAATTGCATTTGGTTCATAATCGATTTGATCTGGTAACCATTGATGATGAAATCTTGGTGCTGCAACAGCTTCTTGCATCGTCATTCCGAAATCAACAACATTCAAAATTGCTTGAAAAACAGACGTAATAATTGTAGAACCACCTGGTGTTCCCACAACCATAAACAATTTACCATCTTTCTCTAAAATAGAAGGCGTCATCGAGCTTAACATTCTTTTCGAAGGCTCTATCGCATTGGCTTTTCCTCCAACCAAACCATACAAATTCGGTGTACCTGGTTTTACAGAAAAATCATCCATTTCATCATTCAACAAAAATCCTGCTCCTTCTACAACAACCAAAGATCCGTACGAATTATTCAAAGTAGTCGTTACAGAAGCGGCATTTCCATCTTTATCAACAATCACATAATGCGTCGTTTCCATCGATTCTTTACCGATTATTTCTCCCGCTTTGACTGCTGAACTTGGTGTTGCTTTATCAAACGAAAAGTCTTTCATTCGATTCACATTATAACTTTTATCCAATAATTGTTTTTGTGGAACTTTTATAAAATCTGGATCACCTAAATGTTCGGCACGGTCAGCATAAACGCGACGCTCTGCTTCTACCATCACTTGAATTGTAGAATCTGCCTGAAATCCCCATTTATTAATTGGATAATCTTCGATTGATTGAAATAACGAAACCAATGCAATTCCTCCACTTGAAGGCGGCGGCATCGAAATCACTTTAAGACCTTTATAATTTCCAGAAACTGGCGTTCTCCAAACTGATTGATATTCTTTTAAATCTTCGTGCGAAATAATTCCGTTTCCACGTTTCATTTCTTTGACAATTAAATCAGCTGTTTTTCCTTCATAAAAACCAGCTCGACCTTTTTGCTGAATTAATTTTAACGTATTAGCTAAATCTTTCTGAATTAGTAAATCTCCTTCTTTCCAAGATGATTTAGAGGTTAAAGCATTCGTTTTTGAATTATATTTTACAAAATCATTGTGCTTATTTGTCAGTTCGCTCGCTTGTTGCTTTGTTATTTTAAATCCTTTTTGAGCTAAATTAATAGCTGGCTGAACTAATTCTTTCCAATTTAATTTACCATATTTTTCATGCGCTTTCACCATTCCGTCGACTGTTCCAGGAACACCTGCAGCAAATTGTCCATACAAACTAAGATCAGTAATTGCATTGCCATTTTTGTCCCAATACATATCTTCACTCGCTTTCAAAGGTGCTTTTTCACGATAATCTAACGCATCTGTCTTCCCTTTTGCATCGCGATAAACCAAAAATCCGCCGCCACCAATATTTCCTGCATTTGGATAAACAACCGCCAACGCAAACTGAACCGCAATAGAAGCGTCAATCGCATTTCCTCCTTTTTTCAGAATTTCAACTCCAACTTTTGAAGCTTCGGGATGAGCTGTTACAACAACTCCATTTTTGTAAGATTCTTGCGCATTCAGCTGAATAATCGCGAAGAATGAGACTATAATAAATGATATTTTTTTCATAAAATCGATTTAAACAAAAATACCAAACCTCCATCAATTAAGACAAAGATTTGGTAAAACATATAAACTATTTAAATTATAAACTTAATGATAAACGAGCAAAAGCAAAACGTCCTCCAGTTCCGAATTGTTGTCCAGTACGTGAATACACGAAATATCCTGCTCCTCTATTTCCTCCAATTTTCGTTTCATCAGGATAAATATCAAACAAATTATTTGCACCGATTGTTAACGAAATATTTTTGTTGAAAGCATAGCCAAAACTCAAATCTGTTACAACTTTTCCACTAAATGTTTGCGATTCTGCCACCGTATTTGTCGCCGCATCAACCTCTCCGAAATATACATTTCTTAAATAAACATTCCATTTATCCAATGAATAATTCAGGGATAAATTGATTTTTGTGCGAGGAATAGCTGATTCTAAATAAATACGACTCGAACGATCAAAATAAGTAGACTCTTTTCCTTTCAATAAATCCGAAGCATGAACATCGCCCACAACATTTGTTTTACTAAAAGTCGCCGATAAATCTCCACGTAATTTCCCTGCGCCTAAACGATCTTGATACGTTAAAACAACATCTATTCCTTTCGTTTCGGTATCAATTGCATTGGCAAAGAAACGCGCCGAAGTTGCATTTGCTTGTTGCAATAATTCGTAAATCTCTTTGTCTTGAGCTGATGCATTTGCTGCATTACTTCCTGTGAAAGATCCTGTGTAAATGATTCGGTCATCAATTCTGATGAAATATCCATCAACACTCAATTTGAATTTTCCCCAATTTGCCGTTGCTCCAGCCGAAACTGATTTCGATTTCTCTTCGTTCAATTGTGGAATTCCTAATAATTTCGCAGCGCGACTATCATTTGTAAAAGTTCCTGAATTAGAAATTGCTCCATCTAAGAATAAACTTGAAGTTGCGCTAAAATATAATTGATGTAAAGATGGTGCTCTAAATCCTGTACTTGCAGCCGCTCTCAACACATAGTTTCCTAATTTGTATCGAGTCGAAATTTTTCCATTTAACGTTGATCCAAAATCTGAATAATCTTCGTAACGTAACGCAGCAGCTACTAAGAAATCTTTCGTAAAATTAAATTCAGTATCTAAATACGCCGCAACAGAATGACGATTCGCATTGACTTCGTTCGCTGGTAAAAAACCAGGAAAAGCTTGCGCTCCACCTGCTAAAGCAGTACCATTTGCAGCAAATAAAGTATTGATATTTCCATTAAAATCTTGTACATAAATTGGCTTTCCATTTCCGTCTACACCAATTTGACGAACTTTACCATAATTCGCATAAGATGCTTCTTCGCCTCCTACAATTTGATAATTTTCATAACGAAATTCTGCACCAAACGCGACATTAATTCCAGCTAAAACATCATCAAAAAAACGTGTAAAATCTAGGTTGGTTGTATTCTGCGTAAAACGATATCCACCAGCTTCAAAAGATGTTGGCGAAGATTCTTTCATCGATGCGTTAACTGTATTTTTGACTCCAAAATCGATGGTATTATTTCCGTATGTATTCGAAAAATCAACTTTCCAACCGTTAATTTCACTACGAATTCCCGCTGCTAAAGAGCGATCGTAATTATTAGTTTGAATTAATGGTAAAAATCCATTTGGATAAATTGACGCTACTGTTTGATGTAACTGAGCAGGCTGACGACGAAAAGCCGCCGATTCACCCAAACGATAATTTAATCCTCCAAATGCATAAATTTCGGTTTTATCTAAAACTGGAAAAAGTGAGTTTATAAAAATTGCTCCTCCTTCATTTTTTGATTGTCCAATGCGCGAAACATAATCAGCTCGCGTTTCTCCACGACGGGCTAATTCCTCCTCTGAAATATCTTTTCCAGTTGGATTTGGATATAAATCTGGTCGATTATAATCTGAGAAAATTGTTCCTGTAAATTCTTTTTGACGATTGAATGGTTGACGTTTGTCGTAAGAACCTGCAACATTTACAAATCCTCCTTTTTCACCCACTTTTACACCATAATTTACATTCGCTTGAAAAGTTTCACCATCAAAATTATCTTCTGCATTTTTCGAAAGATTTCCTCCATACGAAATTGACGCACGTAGTTTATCTGTCGAATCTTCCAAGACAATATTAATCACACCTGCAATCGCATCAGAACCATATTGAGCAGCGGCTCCATCTCGAAGAATTTCAATTCTTTTGATCGCAGAAGTTGGAATCGCATTCAAATCTGTACCAACAGAACCTTTACCAAACGAACCATTAATATTAACCAATGATGTTGTATGACGACGCTTTCCGTTAATCAAAACCAATACTTGATCTGGTCCTAAACCGCGCAAAGAAGCAGGATCGATGTGATCTGTTCCATCAGAAATAACTTGCGTATTCGAGCTAAAAGATGGCGCAACATAATTTAAGATTTGATTCAACGAAACTTGTCCTACATCTTTTGTCACCTCTTTAATATCTATCACATCAACTGGCGTTGAAGAATCTAATTGTGTACGTCCAACTGCTCGCGAACCAATCAAAACGACTTCGCTAAGATCAGTATCCGAATTGATTGATTGCAAAAAGAAATCTAAAGAAACTTCATTTTCATCAAGCACATTAATCGTTTGCGTCGTTGTTGGCTCACCTATTTTTGAAACAATAATTTCATACTTCCCAGGCTCTAACGTTAATTGATATAAACCATCTGCATCTGTTATCGTCGTAATATTTGTTCCTTTTACATTAACCGTTGCTTGATCGATTGGTCCATTTACATCTTCAACCGTACCTGTGACTTTGGTTTGGGCGAATAAAAATGTTCCGCCGAAAAGAGCAGTTAGAAAAAATATTTTTTTGAGTGAGTATAATTTCTTGTTCATATTTACAATTTTAAAAGTCTAGCAAATTTATAGACTTTATAGAATATAAAACAAGTCGTTTTTAAATAAAATAAAAGAAAACTTTAAATTAATGTTAAACAGAGATTCTATTCTGAAAATAAGATTAATAATAGAATATAATTCTATATAACAAGTAGAGTATTGATTTTTATTAAATAAAATTTCATAAAAAAAGGAGCTCAAATTGAGCTCCTTTTAAAATATTTGTTGAGAATTGATTATTTCAATTTCTTTTTAACCTCTACAGTTTCGTAAGCTTCGATAATGTCACCTACTTGAATATCATTGAAGTTTTTGATGTTAAGACCACATTCGTAACCTTTACTAACTTCTTTCACGTCATCTTTGAAACGTTTCAATGAAGCTAATTCACCATCGTGGATCACAACTCCGTCACGAATGATACGAATACTAGAGTTTCTGTAAACTTTACCGTCTAAGACCATACATCCAGCAATAGTACCAACTTTCGTTACTTTGAATGTTTCACGAACTTCAATATTACCAGTTACTTGCTCTTTCAACTCTGGAGATAACATACCTTCCATCGCTTCTTTAATCTCTTCGATCGCAGCATAGATAATTGAGTAAGTTCTAATTTCAACTTCTTCTTTTTCTGCAATATCACGAGCAGATCCACCAGGACGAACATTAAATCCGATAATAATCGCATCTGAAGCAGAAGCTAATAATACGTCAGATTCTGTAATTTGTCCAACTCCTTTGTGTAAGATGTTAACAATAATTTCTTCTGTCGAAAGTTTTTGTAAAGAGTCTGTTAATGCTTCTACAGAACCATCCACGTCCCCTTTCAAGATAATATTCAACTCTTTGAAATCTCCTAAAGCGATACGACGTCCAATCTCATCAAGTGTGATGTGTTTTTGTGTACGAATAGTTTGCTCACGTTGTAATTGATCTCTACGAGTTGCAATTTGTTTCGCTTCGCGTTCGTCTTCGTAAACTTTGAACTTATCACCTGCAGTTGGCGCACCTGCTAATCCTAATATTGTAACTGGTGTTGATGGTCCAGCAACTTTGATATTGTTACCACGCTCATCTAACATTGCACGAACTTTACCATGGTGAGATCCTGCTAATACATAATCTCCGATGTGTAATGTACCTGTTTGTACAATAATTGTCGAAACATATCCACGTCCTTTGTCTAATGCAGCTTCTACAACTGTACCAGAAGCTTTACGTTTTGGATTTGCTTTAAGGTCTAATACCTCAGCTTCTAATAATACTTTTTCTAATAAATCTTCTACTCCTAAACCAGATTTAGCCGAAATTTCTTGAGATTGGTAAGTACCACCCCAGTCTTCAACTAATAAGTTCATTTGAGCTAATTGCTCTTTTACTTTTTCTGGATTAGCTGCTGGTTTATCAACTTTGTTGATTGCGAATACCATTGGTACTCCAGCTGCTTGAGCGTGAGAAATTGCTTCACGTGTTTGTGGCATGATTTGGTCATCGGCCGCAATCACGATAATTGCAATATCCGTTACCTGAGCACCACGAGCACGCATCGCTGTAAAGGCCTCGTGACCTGGTGTATCTAAGAACGCTACACGTTTACCACTTGGCAATGTTACGTTGTACGCACCAATGTGTTGTGTAATACCTCCAGACTCACCAGCAATTACGTTTGCTTTACGAATATAATCTAATAAAGATGTTTTACCGTGGTCAACGTGTCCCATTACAGTTACGATTGGCGCACGAGTTACTAAATCTTCTTCGTTATCGATTTCTTCTTCTTCAGTTGAGATTTCTTCTTCAGCATTAGCAAATACTGCTTCGAATCCGAAATCATCTGCAACTAATTGAATTGTATCCGCTTCAAGACGTTGGTTCATGGTAACCATGATTCCCAATGACATACATGCAGAGATAACTTCTGTAACAGAAACATCCATTAACGAAGCTAATTCGTTAACCGTTACAAATTCTGTTACGTGTAAAGTTTTGTCCATGTCCATTGCTTCTTGCTCTTGCTCAGCAAACTCACGACGTTCTTTACGTTTGTCTCTTCTGTGTTTAGCCCCTTTAGATCCTTTTCCTTTATTAGTAAGTTTATCTAAAGTGTCTTTAATTTGTTTTTTAACATCTTCGTCAGAAAGTTCTACTTGAGGAACTCTTGGTCCACGATTGTTTCCACCTCTAAAGTTTCCACCACCTTGACGATTACCACCTTGTCCGCCTTGACGATTTCCGCCTTGACCTCCTGGGCGATTTCCACCTTGTCCTTGACCACCTTGACGGTTGTTATTATTTCCTCCTCCGTGGTTGTTATTACCACCTTGACGATTGTTATTGTTTCCTCCGTTTTCTCCAGCTTTTGCTACATCTTCTGGTTTAACGTTTTTCTGGATACGTTTGCGCTTTTTCTTGTCAGCAGCGTTATTAGCACCTTTTTGATTCCCTTTTTTATCGTCAGTTTTTTTCTTATCAAATTTAGATAAGTCAATCTTTGCACCTGTAAAATTAGGTCCATCTAATTTTGTGTAGACAGTTTCAATTTTTTGAGGTTCAACTGCTGCTACTTCTTCAATCTCTTCTTTCTTCACTTCAGGCTTCGCTTCCGTTTTTATTTCAGGCTTTTTAACCTCTTCCACCTTTTTAGGTTCTTCTTTCTTCACCTCTTTTTTAACTTCCGCCTTCGGTGCTTCCGCCTTTTTAGGTTCTGCTTGCTCTTTTTTAGGAGCTGGAGAATCTTGCTTTTTAGGTTTACCTGTATTATTTATTTTATCAAGATCAATAACTTTAATCACTTTTGGTCCTTTCGTTTCCTCTTTTGATTCAGTTTTTGGTTCAGCTTTTGGAGCTTCCTCTTTCTTGATTTCTTCTTTCTTCACCTCTTCTTTTACCGCAGTTTTTTCTACTTTGGCTTTAGGTTTCAAAGCATCTAAGTCTATTTTTCCAACAGTCTTTGGTCCTTCCAATTCAACTTTCGTCGTTTCAATGATTTCAGGTTTCTTTTCTACTGGTTTTTCAGTTGCAGCTTTTGCTTCTGCTTCTTTTTTCTCAGCGGCTTTGATATCTGAAATTTTGTTAATGACTACTTCACCGGAAGCTTGCTTTTGTTTAGCATCAGATCGGAACTCATTAACTAAAATATCGTAAGTTGGCACATCGATTTTAGAGTTCGGATTTTTTTCTACTGTTGTACCCTTCCCTTCTAAAAAATCAACAGCTCTATCTATTGATATATTTAATTCTTTTAATACTTTACTTAATCTTATTGTTTCCGACATATGAAGCTAATCTCTTATTTTAATGTTTGCAAATGTATGAATTGTTTATGACTTGAGTATGAATTAATCTTCAAACTCTTCTTTTAACACACGGATTACGTCTAAGATCGTCTCTTCTTCTAAATCCGTACGTTTGATTAAATCATCAACATCTTGTTCTAAAATACTTTTGGCAGTATCTAACCCGATAGCACTAAATGCTTCGATTACCCATGCATCGATTTCGTCTGAGAATTCTGATAATTCTACGTCTTCGTCTTGGGCTCCTTCTCTGAAAATATCAATTTCCATTCCAACTAATTTAGAAGCTAAACGAACATTGTAACCTCCTTTACCAATTGCTTTCGAAACTTCGTCTGCATTTACGTAAACTAAGGCTTTGTTTTCTTCTTCATTAATTTCGATATTCGAAATTTTAGCTGGGCTTAAAGCGCGTTGAATAAACAAACTCATGTTGTTTGTGTAGTTGATTACGTCGATATTCTCGTTACGTAATTCGCGTACAATTGAATGGATACGAGATCCTTTCATTCCGACACAAGCTCCTACTGGATCGATACGATCGTCGTAAGATTCTACTGCAACTTTTGCTTTATCTCCAGGGATACGAACTACATTTTTGATTGTAATTAATCCGTCTAAAATTTCAGGAATTTCTTGTTCAAATAATTTCTCTAAGAATTTTGGTGATGTTCTAGATAAAATAATTTGAGGTTTTGCTCCTCTTAATTTTACGTCATCTACAACTGCACGTAATGTATCTCCTTTTCTGAAAAAATCTGATGGTATTTGATTTTCTTTTGGTAAAATCATTTCGTTTTGTTCGTCATCCATAATAATCACTTGTTTGTGACGTACATAGTGGATTTCTCCCGAAACTACTTCTCCAATTAAACCTTTAAATTTTTCGTATAAATTAGAATTATCATGCTCCATTACTTTAGAAACCAATGTTTGGCGTAATGTTAAAATCGCACGACGACCTAATGCTTCGATCGGAATTTTTTCCGATACTTCTTCACCTACTTCAAAATCTGGCTCAATTTTACGTGCTTCAGATAATTCGATATCTGTTGCGTCGTCTTCTGAGAAACCGTCTTCTACAACGATACGGTTGTGCCAAATCTCTAAGTCTCCTTTATCAGGATTTACAATAATATCAAAGTTATCATCTGTACCATATTTCTTTTTCAAAACACTTTTCAGGGTTTCTTCTAAGATTGCCATCAGCGTAATACGGTCGATGTTCTTATCGTCTTTAAAATCTCCAAAAGATTCAATTAATGCAAGATTGTCCATTAAACTTTAATTTTTTTAAAAGGTGACTTTTATAATCGCTTTCTTGATGTCAGCGTAATTTATTTTTTCTTCGTGTTCTACTGTAATTTTTCCTTTTCCTACAGGTTTTGGTTCGCGCGCTTCCCAAAAAATTGTAACACCTTCTTCATCGGCTTCTACAATTTCGCCTTCCACCACTTTGTCGCTTAATGTAGCTTCTAAAGTTCTTCCTACATTTTTGGCAAATTGGCGTGGCATGGTTAGGTTACTTCCTACACCAGGAGAGGAAACCTCTAATGCAAAATCACATTCTTCTCTATCAAGATTGTGCTCTACATGTCGACTTATTCTTACAATTTCTTCGACTGAAAGACCTTCGTCTCCATCTGCTAAAATTACAATTTTATCATCTGGAGTGATTTTCCAATCGATAAGAAACAATGACGGATTTTCCGCAATTGCTTCGTCTATCAGCTGTTTTACTTTACTTGAATCCATATACAACGAAAAAGAGAGCTATAACCAGCCCTCCTCCATTTATTCCTTTAAATTCTTTGCAAATATAGGTCATTTTTTTTTATTGACCTAATTTCAACCATTTAATCTGATTAATTCATCAGTTGATATACAAATATTCCGATAAAGATTAACGTTAATATAATGTCGTAACCTGTTGTCAAAATAAATCCTACAAAAGATCCGAAAGCAGATTTTAAAGCAACCTTGGGCGAAGCCGCAGTAAAAATTAATTCGCCTAATAACGCTCCCAAAAAAGGTCCTACGATAAAACCGATTGGTGGAAAAAATAATCCGATGATTAATCCGACAATAGATCCCCAAATTCCGTATTTGGTTCCGCCTAATTTTTTGGTCATATATGCAGGCAGTAAATAATCTAAAAGCGCACCTAATAACACAAAAAGTCCTGCAATAATTATCGTTCCCCAATTGTAACTACAATCACCACTAAATTTAAAAACTAATAATCCGACCAATGCCAAAGGTGCTCCTGGTAAAACTGGCAAAACAGTTCCGACCAAACCAACAACCAATAAAATTCCACTAATAAGATTTAGTATACTATCGTTATCCATTATTTTAGTATTTTTAAAACTGTAACTTTGCACAAACAAATCTATTTAAACTCAATTAACAGCTTATGCAAGATAAATCTTTTTATGAAGAATTTTCTGATGGTGTAAAATTTTTTTTCAATCAATATTTCAAAATTGATTTGTCTGAAAATCTTTTTAATTTCTTAGAAATTGTCACTTGGATAGCTATTCTTTTTGTGTTAGATTTTGTGCTAAGAGCTATTATTCTTCCGCTTCTAAAAAAATTAAAGAATTTCACCGAAAACGATTGGTTGAAATTTTTGTACAAAAACAAAGTCTTTCTTTCAGCTATTCATCTTATTCCAATCAGTTTTGCATTAAGCATGAATGTTATTTTATTCAAGAATGAAGGAAATATTTTTCATGTTGTTCAACGCATTACGCAACTTATTTCATTAATCGTTTTTACGCAACTTATTTTCCGAGTTATCAATACAATTATTGATGTGTACAACGAAGAAAACAGTTATACCACAATTGGAGTGCGAACTTTTGGGCAAATGTTGAAGTTTATTATCACATTTTTTGCGATAATTTCTGGAATAATGATTTTGTTTACGGTTGATAAAAACACAATTATTACTGTTCTCGGAGCTTTAACTGCAGCTGTTTTATTGATTTTTCGTGATGCGATTTTCGGATTTGTTTCTGGCTTGCAAATCTCCTATTCTAAAATTGTAAAAGTTGGCGATTGGATTACCGTTTCAAAGGGCGATATTGAAGGAACAGTAAAAGAAATTAACATCAATTTGGTGAAAATTGAGAAGTTTGATAAATCTATTGCAACGGTTCCTACTGTGGATTTGGTTTCGTCGCAAGTAACCAATCATATGGCGATGTTGGCGACTGGAACACGTCAAATAAAACGTTCGGTTTCGTTTAATGTCAATTCTTTTCAGTTTTGTAACGAAGAAATGTTAAATCGTTTCGAAAATATTACTTTAATTCATCATTATATTCAACAAAAACGTCACGAAATTTCCATCTATAATCAAAACATTGAAAATTCTGATTTAGATATTAATGGTAAAAATTTAACCAATATTGGTGTTTTTAGAATTTATGTTGAACATTATTTAAAAAGTTTGAAAACTGTTTCGCAAAATGATCCAATTATTGTGAAACAATTACCTGTTTCTCCACTTGGAATGCCGTTAGAAATTGGTTGTTTTACAACTTCGGCAAGCAATTTGGAATTTGAAAGAATTCAGTCCGATATTTTCGATCATTTGTTGACAGCTTGTCGTAAATTTGACTTAGAAATTATGCAAAGCATTTCGCTTTCTGATATAAAAAAATTATAATATAAAATCATGACTAAATTAAGTGTTAATATAAATAAAATTGCCACAATTCGTAATGCACGTGGTGGAAATACGCCAAATCTTGTAGAAGCGGCAATCAAAATTCAGGAATTCGGAGGACAAGGAATTACGATTCATCCACGTCCAGATGAACGTCATATTCGTTACCAAGATGTGTACGATTTGAAACCTGTTGTAACAACTGAATTTAATATTGAAGGAAAACCGATTGATAGTTTCATGGAATTGGTTTTAAACTCAAAACCAGAACAAGTTACCTTGGTTCCTGACGCAGAAGATGCGATTACATCAAATGCTGGTTGGGATACAATCAAACATTTTGATTATTTAACTGATGTGATTAAAACCTTTAAAGACGCTGGAATCAGAACATCTATTTTCTTAGATCCAAATCCTGCTTTAATTGAAAGTGCTGCAAAAACTGGTGCTGATCGAATCGAATTGTACACAGAAGAATTTGCAACTCAATATGGTTTAGGAAATCTTGAAGCGATTAATCCTTATAAAGAAACAGCTAAATTGGCAATCGAAAATGGCTTGGCTGTAAATGCTGGACACGATTTAAGTTTGGACAATATTGAATATTTTATTCGCGAAATTCCAACAATTGCAGAAGTTTCTATTGGTCATGCTCTAATTTCTGAAGCTTTATATTTAGGTTTAGAAAATACAATACAAGCGTATTTACGTAAAATTGAATTAGCAAATTTGTAAAAAATGGCAGAAATCTTACATAGCAAAATTGTCGGTTCTGGTGAAAAACATTTGTTGGTTTTTCATGGATTATTCGGGCAATTGGATAATTGGAGCACATTAGGAAAACATTTTGGTGAATATTTTACTACACATTTGATTGATTTACGCAATCATGGACGTAGCTTTCATAGCGAAGATTCTTCTTTGGCAGCGATGACGCAAGATATTGTGAATTATATGGATGCAAATTCTATCGAAAAAGCACATTTGTTGGGACATTCTCTTGGCGGAAGAATTGTGATTGATTTTGCAATGATTCATCAAAATAGATTAGATCATTTGATTGTGGCGGATATGGCTCCAAAAGCGTATCAACCTCATCATAACGCGATTTTCAAGGCGTTGAAATCTGTCAATTTTGATCAAGTTGAAACTCGAAAAGATGTAGAAGCGATTTTAGAACAATATATTCCTGAAATTGGTGTGCGACAATTTTTGTTGAAAAACGTGTATCATGCCGATAATGGGAAATATGCTTTTCGATTCAATTTAGATATTTTGGATAAATATTATCAAGAGATGATTGGTTCTGAATTGTTAAAAGGCGAATTTGATGGTCCAACTTTATTTTTGGGTGGTGCAAATTCAAATTACATTATGCCAGAAGATGAAATGATGATCAAAGAACGTTTTCCAAATGCAGAAATCAAGAAAATTGCAAATGCAGGACATTGGTTACATGCCGAAAATCCGAAAGATTTTACAACAGAAGTTTTAGATTTCTTGTTGAATAAATAAAAACAAAAAAGCGAAATTCATAATTTGAATTTCGCTTTTTTTTATATCAAATTTTTAAAAGACCTTGACAAGATCTTTTAACTCAATTTATTTTCTCTCAACAACGACCAATAAATCATAGTTGAATCTCGACTTAATTCAGTGAAATTTAGTTTTGTCAAAAGTTTAGTTGAACCAATATTTTCTATCAAACAACAAGCGGTAACTTCCTCTAAAGTTTCTTTCGTAAATGCCCAATTTATCAATTCTGCAGCTGCTTCCACAGCAAAACCTTGCTTTCTTTCTGCTTCGATAATTCCGTAACCAATATCACAACTTCTTCCAACAAAATTATAACCTTTAAAACCAATGTCACCAATTATTTCTCGCGTTGATTTCTTGATAATCATCCACGATTCGAAACCTGTTGGTGCGTCAACTTTAGACAAGTTCACAATAATTCGAGGCAATGTTTCGATTACATCTGCATCTGGCCAACCTTTTCCTCTAATCAAATTTAATTGCTCTAAATCGGTATAATTATTTTGTAATATATTTTCGCAAATGGAAATCGTGAATGGCATCAAAATTAATCGTTCACTACACAATTCCGTTACTTGTAAACTTTCTAAATGCATAATTGATGAAATTTTATAACTTCAAAATGTATCAACTCATCTTTCGTTAATTTTTGAGAAGAATAAGTCAACAATTCAATGTTTTTGAATGTAAATCTTACCAAATAATCTCTTCCCTGAAATTTTGATGAAATTACTTTTCCTTCAAATTTTCCATTTTCAGAAATTGTAATTTCTTCTGGATAAATGACAATTTTAGAAGAATCGATTCCTAAATCTTGCGAATCATCCAACACGTTTACATAACCAAAAAGTTTGGCTACATAAGCTGTCGCAGGAGAATTTCGCACATTTTCTACCTCATCAAACTGAATCATTTTTCCATTCTGCAAAACTAAAATTTTATCCGAAGTATAAAAAGCATCATTCAAATCATGCGTCGTAAAAATCACTGTAATTTGATGCGCCTTGCACCAATCCATAATTTTTTCTCGAATGGTTAATTTTAATGTTTGATCTAAATTAGAAAAAGGTTCATCCAGCAACAAAATTTCCGGTTGTTGTGCCAAAGCTCGTGCAATAGACACACGCTGTCGCTGACCTCCACTCAGTTTATTTGGAAAAATATGTTTAAAGTCTAACATTTCAACCACCGTTAATGCTTCGTCAATTTGTTGTTGTTTAAGTTCTAAATCAAAATTGCTTAAAAATTTTCCGACATTTTCGCCAACCGTCACAAAATCTAACAAATCATAATCTTGGGCAACATATTTCATCATTTTATGACCTGGAATCAAGTTATAAGCAGGACCACGTAATTTTTTTGTATGATAGTAAATTTCTCCTTCTTTAAAATCCAACAAACCATAAATCAATTTCAGTAAAGTTGATTTTCCACTTCCACTTTCTCCGATAATACTTATCACTTCGCCTTTGTTAACTGCAAAATTGATGTTATCGAGTACTTTTTCTTCGAAATCTGGATAATTATAACTGAGTTGTTTTACGTTTAGCACGATTAAATAATTTTTCTTATGTTTGGCTAAGGTATTAGATTTATTCAATATGAAATAATTGTTTAATTATTTCATTTATTGATATAAATCAATATCAACTATTAATTTATATTATAGTTTTGCAATAGAAAAAAATTAAAAAAAGCGATATGAAAAAATTATTCTTAGGATTGGCTGTTGTTTCTGCTGTTGCATTAACATCTTGTGGAGGAAAAACTGAAACTAAAGCTGCTACAGAAGCTCAAGAAGGAGCTACATCAACTGAAGGAGCTGCAGAATATGCTGTTGATACAACTGCATCTGTTGTAAATTGGAAAGGTGGAAAAACTTTTGACGATATCAACAAACCAGAAGAAGGTCACTACGGAGTAGTAAAATTAAAAGAAGGTTCTGTAAAAGTACACGACGGAGTTTTAGAATCAGGGAAATTTGTTGCTGATTTTGCTTCTTTCGAATCTAAAGATTTAGATGCTGATGCAGAAAGCAAAGGAAAATTAGACGGACACTTAAAATCTGCTGATTTTTTAGACGTTGAAAAATATCCAACTGCAACTTTCGAAATTACAGGAGTTAAAGCTTTAGAAGGAGGTGATTACAATTCAGAAATTTCTGGAAACTTAGATTTCCGTGGAGTTCCTAAAAATGTTACTTTCAAAGCTAATGTAACTGTTGATGCGAATGGTGTTACAATCAAATCTGAAGAATTCGGAATTAACCGTAAAGATTTCGGAATTGCATTCGTAGGTGCTGGAGGTTCTATTGTAAAAGACGAAGTTTTATTACAAGTAGATTTATCAGCTAAACCAGCTGTTGCAACTGAAGAAGCTGCAAAATAATCGAATTGAATATTCATTAAATCATAGAAGCCATTTATCTTAGATAGATGGCTTTTTTGGTTTAGAGGCGAAAAAATATAATTTCTCTCATTTTTTTTGTGATAATTAATTGAACTTAATTATATTCGTACTCATAATTAATAACATACATTAACAAAACAATGAAAACAATTAAGTTCTTCCATCCGGATGAAACATTTAATTATAATATTGAAAAATCGTTATGCAAAGTCGTTTTTCAAGGAAATAAAAAATGTTTGTTGGTCGAAATACATTCGACTGATGACTTAGAACACGTAGAAGGCGATTCGTTACAAAACGATTTTCCTCAACTTTCTTTATTTATTGATGATTTTCCTTTGGATGTAGAATCTGTGGAGGAATTAAACGGTAAAAAAGTTTCTATTCCTTATGGTTTTGCCGAGGAAGAAGACGAAGAAGGTGAAACTGTGGAAGTATATTACACAACGTTAAATGTTTCGGAAGAAGATTACGAAACGGTAAACAACGAATTAACTTTTAGTGTGAATGACAAAGGAATTTTGACCTTGAATTGGAAAGGTGAAGTGCAAGATTTTGTAGAAGAATCTGAAAAAGATATTCCTTTCGAAATTGAATGTACATTTGAAGAATTCGAATTTGACGAAGACGATTTTGAATAAAAAAATACAACAAAAACCTCTCAATTTTGAGAGGTTTTTTTAATCACTATAAATTATGAAAAAGTTTACTTTAACTCATCGATTATTACATTGGACAATCGGAATATCGATGATAATGCTTTTCTTAACTGGTTTTTTGAGAATGGAATGGATGAGTAAGAAAAATCTTTCTGCTTTGATTACTAATGAAGTTTCAAAAGAAGGTTTAAACATTTCTGACGCTACTTTAAAAACAATTGGAAGAAGTTCTTTAGAACCAATGTGGCAATGGCACGAAATATTTGCTTATATCGCTTTAGGTCTTTTTGCTGTGCGAATTGTTTATATGCTGGTAAAGGGAATCCGATTTCCTAATCCTTTGAAAAGTCATTCAACATCTGAAAAATTTCAGGGAATAATTTATATGATTTTCTATTTGTTAATGCTAATTAATATTGTGACAGGATTTTATTTAATGTGGGGAAATGGAACTTACAAAGACCCTATGGAAGAAGTGCATAAAACTGCAATTTATTGGTTTCCTATCTTCTTTCTCATTCATCTCATAGGAGTTATTATCGATGAAGTCAATAAAAATTCTGGAATTGTTTCTAAAATGATAAATGGTAAAGATTAAAAATAAAAAAGACACTTTATAAAGTGTCCTTTTTATTTAAACATTTGATATATTTTATCTTTTTCGTAACCTTCGATAGTTACTTTTTGATCAGTACTATAAAATGTATATTCTCTACGATTATCCGTATCTATAATATAATTCGGAAAAGATTTATTTGGTCTTCTCATTCTTGCTTCTTTGAGATTTTTTCGATCCTTGTTAGAAATCAAAAAAGTCTTTTTATCAAGAATCAAAAAGTAATATTCTTTTTCTAAAGAATAATAGTTGCTTGAAGATTTTACAGTTAAGATTAATTTATTATCCTTTACTTGATAAGTTCCTTCAGCAAAACCATAATCAGCATTATTGATTTCTTTACCGTTTTTATCTAACTCTACAATACAGCTAAGAAAAACAGACTTGTATTGAAATTGTTGGTTGTTAAACAATTTCAATTCAAAGTTGCTATTAAAACCTTCTAATTTAAAGATTAAAGGAGTGGTCAATACTAATTTATCTTGCGCTTTTGTATTAATTGCAAGTAAAAATAATAATCCAACCAATAATTTATTCCACAAATTCATATAACTGATTAACAATTATATAAATTTAAAGAAAATTATCTTCCTTTCATAAAAATCCAAGCCAATAAACCCCAACCCATAATCATGAATAATCCTCCAAGTGGCGTAATTGGTCCTAAAAATTTAAGGTTTGCATTCCAATGTTCTGCGAATGACAACAAATAGATACTCACAGAAAAAACAAATGTTCCGGCAATTAAACACCAAGCGGCAGAGCGTTCTAAACCGTTGTTAAATTGAAAATACATTCCAACAGCTAACAAAACAATTGCGTGATACATTTGGTAACGTACTCCAACTTCAAAACTTGCTAATTTTTCGGCAGGCAAAATTTTCTTGAATGCATGAGCACCAAAAGCGCCTAATATAACCGCAATCATTCCGTATAATGAAGCAATTGTCAACACAAGATTTTTCATAAATAATCTCTTTTTATTTTATTCAGATTTCTTTTTTCCAGCCACAAAATCTTTCAAATAATATGGCTCGAAATACGCAACATCTTCAAATGATTTTTGGTTAAATTTTTCTTCCGCAACACGAATCATATCTTTTGCCGATGGAAAAATTTGTATAAACGTAGCATCCAAATGCGCTAAAACTTCTTGACATTTTTCTGCTCCATCACCCACAAAAATAATTTTCTTTCCTTTCAATTCTTCAAAAGAAGTTTCGTCGATTACTTTCGCTTCAGTTTCTGTCAACTGATTTCCTTGCTTATCGAATAAAGCTGTATAGACTTCCATTCGTCTAGCATCAATCATCGGAATGATATAATCTGCCTCTTGATTTAATTGTGATTCCGCCAAAATTTGCAACGAATTAATTGCCATAAGTGGAATATCAGAACCATATGCAAAACCTTTGGCAGACGAAACGCCAATACGTAAACCTGTATAAGACCCAGGACCTTTTGAAACACAAACCGCCTCGATATCTTTCCAATTTATTTGCGCACCTTCCACACACCAATCCACAAACTGATTCAGTTTTTCGCCATGTGCATAATTTTCATCACTTTCTTCAACCAAACATAGTTGAACGCCATCTTTAGCAATCGAAACTGAACAATTTTTTGTTGAAGTTTCTAAATTTAAGATTGTTGCCATGATGCAAAGATACATCACGAAAGTTAGATGATTTATGTTTGATAAGATGATTTTCTATCAGAAATGGAGAAAATAATTAGCTTTAATCGATTTGTTTGACCAATTCTAATCTGTTCACAATAGAATTTTGTTCTAAAATAGTTCCTGGAGAAAGAACTGCATTTGCTCCAATTTTTGAATCGTCTCCTACCAAAGCTCCAAATTTCGTTACACCAGTTGAAATAATTTGATCGTTGACTTTTACAGAAATATTTTTATCAATACGTTCATTGTAATGATTCGCGCAAATAGAACCAGCCTCAAAATTTACATTTTCACCAATTAAACTATTTCCAACAAAATTGAAATGTGCTATTGCAGATTTTTCAAAAAGAATTGCTTGTTTTACTTCTGATCCCGGGCCAACAATAACCGAATTCGCAAGAAAAATTGGTCCACGTAAATACGCATGCGCTCCGATAAAACAATTTTCTGAAATAATAATTGTTCCTTTTAGTGTAACTCCTTTCTCTACAGTTGCAGATTTATGAATCGCAACACTACCTTCGATCGTATAATCATCAGATAGTTGCTGAATTTTATTGGTAATAATTTCCTCTAAATTATCTACGATTTCCCAAGGTTGCTGATTTACATTTTCTGGAAAGTGAGACAAAAAACTTTTTATATAATCTTGAATATTTATCATTTCTAAATTTAAAAAATCTAGAAATAAATTATATCAAAAAAAGGTTATTAAAATAGTTAAACCTCTATTTTTCTTCCAACGTAATAGGAACGCCAGCATAGAAATCTAATACTTTTTGTTTGAAAATATAGTTATATTTCGCTTGCAACATTTGCGATTCTGCAACCATCATATCATTACGCGAACGGTTAAAATCATATTGATTAATTACACCGGCATTGTAAGATTTTTGCGCAAAATCGTATGAAATTTTCGCATATTTTACCGCTTCTTTCGACGAATCGTATGACGCATAAGAACTATTTACTTCGAAATAAGCAGACTGAACATTTTTCAACACCTCTTGTTTCGATTGTAAAAGACCAACTTTTGCTAAATCCTCGTTGATTAATGCTTTCTGAATATTAATTTTATAGGAATATTGATTCCAAATTGGAATAGTCACACCAACTCCAAAAACACCTGTTACATTATGTCCTAATTGCTCTAATAACGCATCTTGGCGTAATCTCTTGTTGAAATATTGCAGATAGTTCGTTCCGAAATTGAAACTTCCTGTCACTTTTGGAAATAATGAAGTTCGCGCGATTTGAGTTTCTTTCGCAGCAACATCAATTTGCAATTCGGCATGTTTGACAGAAGGCTGATTTTGATAAGCCGTTTCCACCACATCATCCAAATTATACAATTGAGACGTAACATTATCTGGAATCTTCACATCGGTTACAGCAAAATTTCGGTAATCATTTAATTGCAACAACATCGCTAAATTGAACAATGCACGCTCTATTTCGATTTGTGCATTTACCACTTCACGTGTATTTGTCGCGACTTCAGATTCAGATTGAGCTACAACAGATTGAGCTACAGATCCAGCTTTAAACTTTTTTTGATTTTGATCCAATAATTGTTTCGAAATAGTTAGATTTCCAACTGCAACTTGTTTCAATTCTTTGTTCAATAAAACCGCCAAATAATAATTCGCTACTTGCAACGAAATATCATTTATCGTCATCGCAGTTTGCACTTTCGACGCTTCCAATTCCAAAGCAGCTTTGTCTTTATTCAATTGAACAACTCCACCACTATAAATATTAATGCTAGATTGTACACCAAATGAATGCGCAAATTGATAATATCCCTTTTCTATTGTTGGATTATACGTTCCGATTGTAAAGTTAGTATCTACATAACCCGAAACCGTTGGCAACCATGCATTGTAGGTTAACTCTAAATTTTTATTGAAAATTTCTTGGTTGATGGTATTCTGCTGAACAGTCAAATTATTTTTCGAAGCATACTCAATACACTTTTCAATTGTCCATTCTTCTTGGGCAAACGAAGAAAGAGAAGTAATAAATAGTAAAGTAAAAAATAATTGTTTCATAGACTATTCTTGTCAGAAAATTAAAGATATAAAATAAGTCGAATTTCTAACCAAAATGTTACGAAATTCGACTTAAAGTTTTATTTGGTCAGTAAATTAACCTTTAATTTTTGAAGCAATTGCAAATTCTTCTGCAAAAGCAGCGATTCTTTCTGCAACTTCTTTTTCCTCTGTTGCTCTTTCGTAAGAACTAGACATCGAAATTAAAATTTGGTGAAAGAAACGTTTCATATCATCTTGTGTCATTTCTTTTGTCCACAAATCGATGCGCAAAGCTTCTTTTGCTTTATCATCCCAAACAGAAAGTAACATTGCTTTTGTTTCTTCGTGACTAATTCCACCGTCTGGTGCATTCCAAGTCATTTTTTCTGGTACGTGATTTTCGTCCAATTCAATCTCTACCGTAATATTTGTTGTTCTCATAACTTCTAATTATTAGTTTATTTCACAAAATGGTAAACTTTACCATCAATTGTTTTTGTTGTATAATTTGTTGAATTATTACTTTCTAAAGCTGGCTTATATTTAGAATCTTTGAATATTTTTTGACCATCCATATCATCTAATAAAGCTTTCAATTCTACCTTCGGATTCTCTTTCATGTATTGACGAACAATTTGCAAACCAATCCAAGCCGCAATTCTTCCTGGAGAATCTTGCTCAATTTCATTATTAAATTTTGAAAATGGACTAATTGCTAAAAAGCGTTTATCCAAAGAAGCATCTGAACTGAATACATAATTTTGTTCCACAAAAAAGTTCCAAATTTGACCTTCGTTCTCAATACACCACTGAATTTGTTCTGGCGTGTAACCAACTTTATATTCGTCCGGCGTATCTGTTAACAATGCATCTTGCAAAATCAATTTCTTCCCTTCATAAATCATTTTATCAATAAATAATTGATTTCTTGGGCTAAATGTAACCACATCATTCGCAATTGCATCAACTGCTTGAGATGGTAAACGATTAAGATCTAAATTTGTACGCAAATAACGTTCTACACCAATGCTGTCATACAATTTGTTCTTTGGTCCCAAATACGCATCCATCGCAATAAACATCAAGCCAGATTGCTGACTAAACATCACAGGATAATCTATATTTTGCAAACCTGATGAATAAGTATAAACCGTCGGAATTTTATATTCAGGAAAATAAAATTGGTAACGCTGAAACATCGGTGTTAACGATTGATTTAAGTTTTTAAAATCTCCAAAAACCTTTCGAGATCGTCCATAAATACTCAATTCTTCTTTATTACGACGTTGACTTTCCCAAACATCGTCCGCAGTTTTTGCATCAAAAAAGAAAGGATAATCTTTTCGTAAAGTCGCTAAAGGAATCGAATCGTTAAAAAAATCTTGACTGATATCATGAATATTCAACTGAACATTTTGTTCTTTGACATCCACTTCCCACGATTTTTCTTTTTTGCACGCAGTAAATAAAATTAAACTCGCAAAAGCTAAGCCATATACAAATTTCATTGCTTGGTTATTTAGCTAACAAAAATAGTAAAATAATCTGTAGTATTTTCAACCCTAATTTTTTTCATAATCTGCTATCTTTGAAATAAATTATTAAACTATGCAAACTGAAAAAGTTGTAGAATATATTGTTTCTTGGTTGAAAGATTATTTGGAAACAGCACACCAAAAAGGCTTTGTGATTGGAATTTCGGGCGGAATTGATTCAGCTGTAACCTCTACATTATGTGCGATGACAGGTTATCCTTTATTAAACTTAGAAATGCCAATTCATCAAGAAAAGAATCAAGCTGATCGTGCAAAACGTCATATCGAATGGTTAAACAATAAATTTTCTTCGCCTATCGACTCAATAGAAGTTGATTTAACTTCAACTTTTGACGCAATGGTTTCGGCTTTACCAGAAACGGAAACGACGGATAAAGTGAATTTAGCGTTGGCCAATACACGCTCTCGTTTGCGTATGACGACATTGTATTATTTTGCTGGTTTACACAATTATTTGGTTGCAGGAACAGGAAATAAAGTCGAAGATTTTGGTGTTGGTTTTTATACGAAATACGGTGATGGCGGTGTAGATCTTAGTCCAATTGCTGATTTAATGAAATCGGAAGTGTATAAAATTGCTGAGTTTTTAGGCATTAATACAGATATTCAAAAAGCAAAACCAACTGATGGTTTGTTTGGCGATGATCGTTCGGATGAAGATCAATTGGGAGCAAATTACGATGAATTAGAATGGGCGATGAAAGCGAAAGAAGCTGGAAAAACTGCAGATGAATTTGAAGGAAGAGAAAAAGAAGTTTTCGAAATTTATTCGAGATTAAATCGTATCAACCAACATAAAATGGTTCCAATTCCGATTTGTGATATTCCAGAGGAATTGATGAAATAACTAAAATATTAAATAATGACACCTGAAACAAACTATATAGAAATCAATAAACAATCTTGGAATAATAGAACCGAAGCACACTTGAAATCTGATTTTTATAATCTTGAAGAATTTATAAAAGGGGCAACATCTCTAAACTCAATTGAATTAGATTTATTAGGAGATATAAAAGGAAAATCCATTTTACATTTACAATGCCATTTTGGACAAGACACAATCTCTCTTAATAGATTAGGTGCAAATGTAATAGGTATTGATTTATCTGACAAAGCAATTGAAAGTGCTCGAAAAATTGCAATTGATACGAATTCAACTGCTGAATTTATTTGCTGTGATTTGTATGATATAGAAAATCATTTAAATAAGCAATTCGACATCATTTTTACAAGTTATGGAACTATAACTTGGTTACCAGATTTAGATCAATGGGGGAAATTAATTTCTAAATTTCTAAAACCTAACGGAAAATTTGTTTTTGCTGAATTTCATCCTGTAGTTTGGATGTTTGATGATAACTTTGATAAAATAGGTTATAATTACTTTAATGTTGAATCAATTATAGAAACTGAAAACGGAACATATGCTGACAGAAACGCTGATATTTCACAATCTTATGTGACTTGGAATCATAGTATGAGTGAAGTTATAACTAGTTTAATTGATAATGGTATGGAACTTAAACAATTTCAAGAATATGACTATTCTCCATATAATTGCTTCAACAAAACATTCGAGTTTGAGCCTAAAAAGTACAGAATAAAACATTTAGAAAATAAAATCCCTATGGTTTACTCTATTGTAGCGAAAAAGAAAAATTGATTATAGATTAAAACAAAAAACTCAGTAATACTACTGAGTTTTTTTATGTTGTAAATAATATGTTATTGCAATATATGCGAGGGCGATTCCGGATAAGTTTGCCATTAAATCGACAAAATCAAAACTACGATGAAGTGATGTTAAAATGCCTTGTAAAATTTCGATAAGAAAACTTACCAAAAACGGAATTATCATCAAACGTAGATTTGTTATTTTGTAAGCGACAAATAACAAAATCGTCATCATTCCAAACATTCCACAATGTACAACTTTATCAAAATTATCAATCTTAAAAAAGATTCCTAATTCTTCGATTGTACTTAATTTCGAAAAATTTTCTTGTGGAAGTAGCGTCAGATAAAACACCAACGTTACATATGCAAAGAATATTATTTTTTTTGTCTTATGCACCGATTAATTCTCCGTAAGCAGCTGCGTCTAATAAAGCATCTAATTGAGAAGCATCTTCAATTTTTACTTTGATAATCCACCCTTTTCCGTAAGGATCAGTGTTGATTAATTCTGGCTCACCTTCTAATTCAGTGTTAAATTCTACAACTTCACCGCTAATTGGCATAAATAAGTCAGAAACTGTTTTTACTGCTTCTACTGTTCCAAATACTTCTTCTTGACCTAAAGTTTCTCCTTCTGTTTCTACGTCAACATAAACAATATCTCCTAACTCTCCTTGTGCGAAAGCTGTAATACCGATTGTTGCTACGTCTCCTTCTACAGAAATCCACTCGTGATCTTTACTGTACTTTAAATTGTTTGGAATGCTCATAATGTTTGTTTTATTGTTTTTTAATTTCCGAATGTAAAGGTAGCACTAAATCCGGCACGAATTTGAGAAATTGGAAAAGCTGTTGAAATTTTATATTTACTCATCATCTGATCCCAATAGAATCTCAAGTTCAAATTCTTACTCACGTTATAATCTGCTGTCAACTTAAACGTCATAATTCGCTGTCCACCTGTAATTTGCGAATCTCCATAAATACTTGTTGGTACGTTTGGATTTTGTACGTCATCAAAGTTATAAATTACTTTTCGAATTGTTGTTTGATTATCTCTTAAAGAAAAATCTCCACGAATATTTAAGTCTCCTTTGATTGTTTTCTGATTTCCTTGGTAACGAATTTTCATTTTGAAATCTTTGAAGATATACCCAAATCCAACAATATATTCAGATCCATAATCTTCTGTATACGTATAATTTGTTGTACTTAATGATAACAAACGATCTCTGTTATATTGCGCACGCAATTGCATACTGTTACGGAATGTTAAATCTACTCCAATCAATGGCGAGAAAGATTCGATCATGGTAACGGCTCCATATAAATTCTGTGTATAGTAATTTCCGTTTTCATCTTTACCAGTCACTTGTCCGCCACCCATAATTCCTGTATCTAACATGAAGTTTGGATTCGACTGAATTCCTGTTGTTGTATACGTCGAATTATATGAACTCGAAATCTCAACATTATCAAAATATTTATTGATAATTGGAACAGATTTCAATCCTGTGTACGTTACGCGCCAGTTCGGAACCGGAATAGAACGATTGTATCCTAACTTAGACGAACCTGCATCTTTTCCTTGTACCGCCGCTAAAAAGGCTGGTAAAAGAACGTCAGAACTTCTTGCATTAAATCCTTCGTAATAACCCAATCCATCTTTATTTCCGCTACCTCTTTTTTGTGCTAATCGCTCAGAAATAGTTTTAGTATTTGTTAGGAATTGCTCAAAAATTGCATCTCCATCTTTGAAAGCTGTTTTGATATTTACGGTCGAAATATTAAGATTTGCTAATTCATCAATGTATGGATTTTCGACTGCTAAATTGAATCCTGAATGATAAATACGACGATCTTTTGTACGTTTTGCACTCAAATCAATTCGTAAATCAGGAATAGGCTCAATCAAAGCAGTTCCATTAAAATCAGAACCTTTTGTTATTTGATACGCATCCGTCATCAATTCATCTCCTACAATCAATCCTCTTTCAACCAATTGTCGTTTGATATCGAATTGTGTTCCATAAACGAAGCCTAAACTTGGTCCATTTTTACCATCAACACCAAAGAAACCTGGCTCGTACAATAATCCTGGAATTACGGCTCCATTTGTTTGATTAAATGTAAAATTAGCACGTTTTAGTGACGATAAAACCATCCAACCATAATCTTTTGCTGTAAATTTATGTTTGAATTTATAAGCTGATTTCTTATTTGTTCGACGTTTTTTAGCGAATAAATTTGTATAAACTGTATTCAACGAATCTATTTCTGCTCGGCGTCCTTTTAAAATAGAATCGTAACGTTTGTAACCTTTAAACTCTGGATAGAATTTCGTGAAATCTAAATCTCCCATCAAATTGATCGAATTCGAGTTTTGAGCTGTTCCATTTCCTAAATTAACAGGTCTTCCGTCTACTTCAAAATTTCTGTAAGCAGTAGAAGTTGCAACCCAGTTATAATTCGATGTAAATCCTGCTTCAACATTCATCCAATTGAGATATGGGAAGAATTTTAAAGGTAATTTATAATTCACCTGAAATTGTTGATCGTATTGAACTGGACGTCCAATTGTGAACATATTTTGCCAAATCATATCTTGATCTGCACGCTGGAAAGTTGTTCCATCATTCAACGTCATTGTCGAAGATGTTAAATCTAAACGCAACGATTTCGTCAAATCAAAACCTAAATTATATTGCCAATTGAACAAGAAATTGTTACTATATGTCGGACGAATTAAGCTCGAAGAACTTCCTCCTCCTAAATATTGACTGATATCGCGATATTGTCTTTCACTATACGTTCGCGCAATCTCTGTACGGAAAGAGAAACGTGTTGGCAAAGGATTCACATTAAATTCGCGAATAAATTGTAAATATTTTCCTGATTCCTCTTTTGGTTGAACCGCACGCCATTTTTTGAAAGGCTCGTACGATTTTCCTCTAAATCCGAAATTATAATTAATCGATGCTCTTAATTGCTGATTTACATTGTATTGCGTATAAATATCACGGTAATAATTATCTGAATACATCATTGAAACTGAGAAGTTAGAAGGATCATAGAAACGAACAGGATTGTTGTTATTTGTAGATCTAACTTTTCGAATATTGTTAAAAGCAAAACTTTTGAACTGCGTATAAGTACGAACAACTTTTTCTAATTCGGCTTTATTAGGCGCTTCATCAAAAATAATATCGTTGTCTAATGGATTATATTTTGGATCGACAAAACTTTCCTGAATTGTAAAATCGAATGGAATTTCCATTCCCCATTTCTTTGGTAAGAATTTGTCTAATTTTACTTGTGCATTCAACGCGTATTGTAATGATTCGTCCTGATTACGATTTGCAGGACCTTGATCGATAGCACCAAAACCTACAGAACTTGTACTTCCAGAAACTTGTACATTTGCAAAGTCACCTAAATTGAACTGCACATTTGCAGAAGCTGCATAACCTCCTTGGTTATCAATTTCGCTCAAACGAAGTTCGTTCACCCAAAGTAAAACCTCTTTATCAGTAGGTCCAGATGTATTACGAACCCCAATCATGATCGAAGATACATTCCCCAATGTTGGACGACCTTTTACGTAAATCGTTTTATTTGGATTCTCTTGATCGAAAGCAAAATTGAAACGTTGCAATGTATTAAAATCAATAGCATCTCTTTGTTTTTTAGCATCTGTAAACAAATCTGTATTCAAGTCGATAAAGTTTTCATCAGGCCAAACTGTGCTTTCTGTTGCGGAACTTTGTGGCGTATATTTCAACGGCATTTCATATTCGTAGTAGTTATCTGTATAATCACTACCTACACGAATAAATAATTTTGTACCATTATCAATTGCATTTGACGCTCTATCTAATAAGTTTTGAGCAGATACAAACATTTGTAATTTTTTGTATCGGCGCAAATCTAAATTTGTATTCTTAAAAATAGCTTTTGAAGTACTACCTAATTTAAACTTCGCTTTCAAAGTCATCGAAGCTTCATTCTGAGATTGAATACCTGTTGCACCTTGCGTTTGTTCACGATATACTCCAGGAGGAATCATATAACGAGGACGATCTGTACCATTTCGTTCGATACTAACCTCACCGACTTCTAAATCATCGATATTTTTATCTTCTTCAGTTCCTTCTTGATTTCCAGCAGCCATTAAAGGATAAACATTTTTGGTATAACGACGCCATTCAGAACGAACTAAATCAAACGTACCAAAACGAATTGTTGTTTCTTCTTCGAAACCACGCATCACCATACGCATAAAACGAGCAGCTGTTAATACGCTTTCTGCTTGTGCAATAGACGCATCATTGTTTAACTCTTCTACTCCATCTCCGTCAAGATCTAAATCAAAGTTATCAACAGGAATTCGAACTTGATACCATTTAACATCATGTTTCGTTTTGTCAGGAAATTCCCCTTGAACCGTTTTTCTTGCAACAATAAATTTATTGTTTGGATCTTCTAACGTTTGACGGTTAATTTTTAACGTATACTGATTATAGTTTTCTGTTTGATCTAAATTGAAATCACCATTAATATCTTCAGTATCTGGAGTTAAAGATGATGCATGTAAAGGATTATCGGTTGAATTGTTTCCTTGTGGATTTCTGAAATAACGGTAACGATCTTGAACTGTATTCCCAATTGATGCTCCTCTGAAACGATCATCTAAGAAGAATAAATAATTATCATTCGCAGGATCTAATTCTCCTGTAACCAAATTATTACTCGTTATTCCATAACGCTGCGCTTCTTCCTCATCTGTTAATCCATTGTACCCTAAATCTTGTTGTTTTCGGGCAGCTCCATCTGTATCAAAAGCATATAAAATTGGATTTAACTGAGGTGTTTTCCCCCATTTTGATTCAACAACTTGAACACCATTATTAGAATGAGGTAATCCATTTTCGTACATCATTTCTCCGTCTTTTAAGACATCTTCCGAAACATTTCCTAAATGTACCAATAACTCTCCTTCTCCACCTTTTCCATCTGCATAAGGATCCATCATCCAAAACTCGATGTATTCCACATTTGAATCTTTGAAGTTAGAAACTGAGATAGGACGCATAATTGCTCCCCAATTTTTCGTGTCTACTGCATTTGGATTAACGTTATAAGGTCCACGTTCTTGCGGATAGAATGTCATGTCTAATGTGCTGATATACGAATTTGTACCAGCCATTACATCACGTTGATCAAAAAGTTCCTTTAACTTAATGCGACGCGCCATATGCGTTGACATTTGTTGATCTGTTAAAGGTGAACTTCCTCCCATTCCATAAAAACGAGGATCAATCGTGTACCACGATAACATACGACGACCATTGTTGAATGATAAATCGTCATTTTTCATTCCATTCGGGAAGAACGGGTGATAACCAGAGGCAGAATATCCAGCAGGTTTTCCTGGTGTTGATCCAAATTTCCAAGAACCAACATCTAATAAACTAATGCGAGATTGTGCATCTTCGAAATCGTCTATATAAGAATAACCTCCCGTAACCTTGTTCATTCCTGGCATCAAATAAGCTGCTTCTGCCTGAACACTAATGTTCGACATTTGATCAGTTTTGATTCCCGGAATTTTATTTGTTAAACGAGTTAACCACTCAGCTTCTGAGTTATATTGTGTATTAAGTCCAAAAATTGTGTTGTTCACAGGTTCTGAACCAAATTGTGTTTTTTGCGTAACTGGACGTTCTTGGTAATTAATTAAAGTTCCGCCTAACATCAATTTATCACTAAATTTATGCTCGACATTAATTCCCATGAAACGTTTTTTCTGTAAATTAAATGTTGATTGATTTTCTAAAGATACATTAATTGGTGCTCCAGAATTTTTCAATTGTTCGTTGATGATTTTTACACGACCCAACTGATAATCTACCGTATAATCTACGCCTTCTGTCAACGTTGCTCCACCAGAAGTTACCTTAACAGAACCTTGTGGCACGTTGAAAGCACCCAACGGAATACCGTCTGTCACCGTTCCTTTGTATCGACCTTCTAATGTATAACGATTGGCTAATTTTTCGCCAGAAAGTGTATTTGGTAATTGACGATAAATTTGATTGAAAACGTATTCTTGATTTTGACCTTGTAATTTATTGCTCAAATATTTACCAAAAGGCTCAACTGAAGTGAAAATAATATTTCCTCTTTCTGTATCAATAGTTAATCCTGATTGAAAATCGAACAAACCATCTCCTTTACTTCCGTCAGGATTTTGTTGTAATTGTCCGTTCGAATTTAATCTATCCATATTCAGAACTTGTAATAACGATTGTTCTGAAACAGCAGAATTTGGTAAATAATTTAATGTTCCCGATGATTCTTTACCATTATCTTTGAAATTAATATTCATCAAGAAATCTTCACTCGAAACACCATAAGCATTTAACGAATAAATATTTTTCATCATCAAATCCCACATTGGCGAAGCGACATTAACAGCAGAATTTGGTTTGATTAATTTCGCAATAATTGGTTTATCTGTCTCGCTCGACATCTGTCCAACTTTGTATAATTTTGTCGGATCAGAGCTTAACGAATATTGAAACGAAACCGCTAACAAATCTTCACCATCAACCAAAGGCGTATTCAAGGAAATGTATCCTAATTTTGGATAGAAAGTGAATTCGGAAGCATCAAGTTTTCGAACATTTTCATTAACGATAAAGTTTTCTCCATCCTGAAATTGCTCTCCATTAAATTCATGAGTATTTAAGAAGCTTCTCGCATCACTAATTTTAGTGAATTTTTTATCTAAGATTTCTTCATACAACTTATTATTACCATTTTGAGGAGCTGTATCACCTTCTGCGATATCTCGCAAAGCAATAATAGCACGTCTATTCTGTTGATTTCCTCCAGATTTATCGACTTTCCAAACCTCAATATTACTAATGTTGATATTACTATTAATCGCAGGATAATTTTCTAGCGCTTTATCATAACGATCTCTAAAAAATTGACCTAAGAAAAAGTGTCTATTGTATTCATATTTTTCGGCAGCGACTTTAAAATCAGTCATCACACCACCACCTTGAACCACGATATTTTTAGATTCCGAACGTTGCTCAGAAAAGACAGCCGATACATTTGTACGACCAAATTTAAGATCTGTTCTAACTCCAAAAAGTGACTGCGCACCCGTAATCAACGAAGTACTAAGCGGCATCGAAATATTACCAACCTCAATATTTTGTAGAATATCATCTTCTCCTCCAAATGGATCCAATTTATTCCCTAAAGCCTTTCTCCATTGAAGTTTCATTTGATTTTCGAAGCCAAAACCAGCTTGCGTATCATAATTCACTTTCATCTGAAGATTTTCTCCGACTTTCCCCAAAATACTCAATTGCATACGCTGGTTAAGATCCATTGTAAGCGTTTGACGGTTTTGCGGTAACAACATTGGATTGTCTATCTTTTGCAAGAAAACACCCAATTCTAAATTTGCATAACCTTGCGGAATCAATGAGATTTCTGATCCACCAAAAATAGTTTCGAAAGCTTTCGATTTTACTTTAAAACTTGGTAAAATACTTCCTTCCTTTTTCCCTTCCTTATCTCCAAAACGTTCTTCACGATAGTATTGATCGTTGGTTTGAGATTTTACTCGGAAATAATTTTTCATGTCTTGATTCTGAACCAAAGTCAGGTATTCTTGACGTGTCAAATAGATAGGTTCGGAAACTAAACTTGTTCCAATTTGAGGATATAAAATATACTGACGCTTTATCGCATCATATTGTACATCGTATTTTATTTGATTATCTAAAAACAATCCACCTTTTTGATCTCGGATAGGAAACTTAAGCGTATCACTTTCCTGAGCCATAACATCGCTCATAGTTCCCATTGCAAAAAGGAAACACAAAGCCGCTATAGTAGAGCCTTTACGAATAGTTTTTGGTTCGTTATGAATCTTCATTAAATTTTCTTCAAGGTTTCTTTTACTAAGAATTCCACGTCTGCATCTGGTTGATCTTGTAGGATTTTGTCCATAATTTTCTCTGCAGATTTTTTAGGAATTCCTAAAACTTCTAAAGCAGATAACGCTTCATTCTTAGATTTATTTTTAACCGAAGTAGAATTAACATCTAATATTAAATTTTGATCCAATTTATCTTTCAAATCAATGATGATTCTTTGCGCAGTTTTAGCTCCAATTCCTTTTACACTTTGTAATAATTTGGCATCTTCTTGAGCGATTGCGGTTGCAATTTCTTTAGAAGAAAGTGTCGAAATAATCATCATTCCAGAAGCTGGACCAACACCATTAACACTAATTAATTTCTGAAAAATTTCTCGTTCTAATTTTGTTGCAAATCCATAAAGTATATGCGCATCTTCGCGAACAATTAAATGTGTAAAAATTGTAACCAACTCTTCGTGTTCTAAAGTAGAATACGTATTCAATGAAATATTGACCCAATATCCGACACCATTGCAATCTATTACAGCATTTGTTGGATAAATCTCGATTAATTTACCTCTTAATTGTGTTATCATTTTGACGTTTATTTAGTTACACTACATATAGTGATAACGTCAAAAATACAATTTATTTTGTAAGGATGAAAGTTGGATTTATTGATGAGAATCTAATTTGAGTTTTAGAGATTGTAATAATCGTTTTTCGAAATCATGAATAATACTTTCTGCCCAAAAGTTTCCGTACCAATTTAATTTAGAATTTATTTGATATTCGCAAGAAAGTGTAATTTTTGTTTGCGTTGAATTTATTTTTTCTAAACGATAATTTATATTTTCAAACTTAAAATAATTTCCTTTCAATACATGTTGATCAGTTGGCTTTTGGCGAAGTTTAGACTTAGAAATATCTATTTTGAAATTTACATATTTGTTTTCTTCCAATTCTGTAACATATTCAAATAACTCCAAATCATCTGTAAATTTTCCGATACGAACCAATTGATTATTTTCTATAAATGATGTCGATTTTATTGGGCGCGGAACACCAATAAATTGATAAAATCCATCTTTATATTCATCTTGCTTTATTTCTTTGACTTCAATCAAATTAGGAAAAATATTTTCGGGTTGATTATTCACAACAATAGAACTTTCTGTGGTAAACAATTCACTTTTATCAGGAAAAACATTTTCAATTGGAAATAAAAACAATGGCAATAATAAAATTGAGTATAGTTTTTTATCATTCTCTCTTTCTGCTGTTCTACTCCCACAAATTAATCCCGCAATTCCTGCAACTATTAAAGCTGGAAATCCCAATATTAATCCACAAACCAAATCTTCAATCCCTGTCATTAAGCACGTTATAATATAAATTACAACTGTAATTATTGGATAAAAAAATTGTTTCAATTTTGATTTATAAATTTCTGTAGAAGAATACAAAATCGGAACTACTCCAATAACAATTGGAATTCCGAAAAGAAAGGTATAGGTTAATAGACCTCTATCAAATATACTATATGAACTATCACCAATTACCAACCGAAAAAGCAAACCATATAATGCTCCTAAAATAATTCCTATATATTCTGATTTGAACTTCATCGCGTTAATTACATTTCATTAAATTAAAAGTACAATTTATTTTGTAAGGATGAAAGTTGGATTTTAATGAAAGCCTTGTCAAGGTTCTAAACCTTGACAAGGCTTCGAGTAATTTGAATTAAATATTTTGAGAAATCAATTTTTAGTTTTTTAACGCTATAATTTTCTCAATCATTTTTTCGGCATTGCCGTTGGTTCCGCCAAGGTTGATGGCTTTGTTATACCATTCTAAAGCCAGATCGTATTGCTTGTTGGTGAGGTAAGCTTCACCCAAACTGTCCGCAACACTGGCGTTGTTTGGGAACTCTTTTACAACCAATTGAAATATCTTGATGGACTCGTTGATTTTGCCCGCTCTAAGTAATTCGTAGCCCAAAGTATTGAGTTCAGTTGGATTTTCAAAACTATATTCTTTTTCGGAAGTCTTTTTCAGTTGGTAATAAGTTTCAATCGCTTTATTGACGTCGGTTTGTGCTTCTTTTCTTAGAGCTTGGTAAATTGATTTTTTAGGAATTTCAAAAGATTTTCCTAACATAATATCACGAATAATATGTCCTAAATCCCAAACTTTATTCCGATTGTTGGATGCTAAAATGATAACGACATCGTTTTTCATGTCATTTAACACCAGCGATTCAAATTTGTAGGAAACACCATTGTGACGTTGCAATTCTTCTTCTCCAAAATAATCTCCAAAGGATCCACCTTGATGGTCTTTTGTGTAAGGATTATTCAATAATGTTTCAAAAGATTTTCGGGTAATCAAACGATTATGATCCATCGCATCAAGCCATTTGTACATATCATTGGTGTCCATCCAAAGCCAACCGCTGATAAACTCCATTTCTGGACAACGTTTATTATCCATATCGTAGCAAGATGTTCGATTTTTGTAGTCTGCTTTTGCATCAAACACGGAATTAGTCATTTTTAAAGGTTTGATAATGTTTTTCGTGACAAAATCTTGAAAAGTCATTCCTGTTATTTTTTCAATAATTCTTCTTTGCAAAAAAACATTGCCATTATCGTATCGGTAATCCTTTTCAGGCTCAAATAATAAGGTATCCGTTTTTTTCAAGATCTTCCAAGCCTCTTCATCGTTTTTCGGGACTATTAGCCCGTTTTCTATTCTGGGAATTCCGCTGGAATAATTAATCAAATGCCTTGTCGTTACTTTTTCGGACCATTTTGGCAAATCCAAATTGTATTTCGAAATCGGGTCGTCAAGATTGAGTTGACCACGTTCCACCAAAATCATAATCGCAACTGCATTAAATTCTTTTGCAATAGAACCAAAGTTTAAAATTGAGTTTTTCGTTAAGGGCGTTTTCTTTGTTTCGTCGCTAAAGCCAAAGGATTTTTGATAGATGATTTTTCCTTTTTTTGCAACCAAAACATTTCCATTGAACAAACCTCTTTCGTAAGATTTTGTCATTAAGGAATCGATTTTTTTGGTGACATTTTGAGCGAAAGTGAAGCTTGATAAAATCAGAAAAAGGAAAAGGAAACCGATATTTTTTGTGAAATTATGTATTTTCATAATGATCTACTTCTTCAATTCTTTTTCAATTTTTGAAATCATTTCTTTTGCGTTTTGATTGGTTGGTTCCAGCTCCAATACTTTTTGATAATCAGCTTTCGAAGCAGCGTAATCTTTTTTATCGAAATAAGCTTCCGCACGGCTATCGTACGCATTTGCCAAAGTTGGAAACTGATTAATATTCAAAGTGAAAATCTTGATAGCTTCATCAATTTTGTTATTTCTTAAAAACTCGTAGCCCAAAGTATTCAGTTCTCTTGCATCCGAAAAATTGTAATCGTTTGGATTGGTTAGCTTCAATTTTTTGTAAAGTTCAATGCCTTTATCAATGTCTTGATTGGCGACTTTTTTAATTGTTAACGAAATTGATTCTTTTATGGGTTCAAAAGGATAATTTTTCCAATGATTTTGATAGGCAATATTTGAAACAATTTCATTGATTAGCTGCATATTTCTACCGTTGGTCATCACAACCACACCGTTTCCATCTTCCAAACTTCCAATGTAATGACAAACAAATCCTTCATTTCCACCGCTGTGACCAAAGTATTTTGTACCGTTATAATCTTGAACAAATACGCCTAAATTGTTATCAAGTCTTTTTATTGACATTTCTTTTGAAAGAATCTTATTGGATTTTCCTTGTAAAGACAGTTGAGTTTCGATGATGTATTTCGCCAAATCTGTCGGATTGGTCCACAAACCTGCCGCAGCTTGTTCGGGATAGATATGGTATTTACCAACAACTTCTACCTTTCCATTGTAACCCGTCGCTAAAAGATTTTGCTTGTCGGATGATGGTGGTTGATTGAACGAACTTTGCGTCATTCCCAAAGGTTGCAATACATTTTTCAGCATATAATCTGCATACTTTTCGCCAGTTACATCTTCAACAATTAATTGAGAAACAGTCGTGCCACCGCCTGAATATTGAAACTTGAGACCAGGCTCAAAAATCGAACGAACGGTATTAGAATTTGCAGGTTTAGCGCCATCCAAAATTTGAGTAATCGTCGGTAAAGCTTGTCCTTTTTCATAACCGCCAAAACCGCTGACAGAAAGTCCAGCTGTATGACTTAACAATTGAGCGATGTTGATTTTTTTCCCTTTTGAAATTGAATCGTAAGGGAATTTCCAAGTTTTCAAAAAAGTGTTAATATCCTGATCCAGATTTAATTTTTTAGCTTCAACCAACTTTAGAACGCCCAAACTGTTAAACGATTTACTAATTGATGCTGCTTGAAACAACGTTTTTGTAGTCGTTGGTCTTTTCTCAGAAACATCTGCAAAACCGTAAGCTTTTGTCCATTCAATTTTATAATTTTTAACGACAGCAATACTTACGGCATTGACTTCGTAAAAATCCATTCGCTCTTTTAAGGTCGTTTTTTTAGTTTTAGTCTTATCCCAAGCGTTTAAATTATTCTCTAAAGATTTGATTTTTTCGTTGATATTTTGAGCATAAGTGAAGCTTGAAAAAATCAGAAAAAGGAAAAGGATTGCATTTTTCATAGGTGAAATTGTTGGATGATGATTCATATTCAATATTAATTATTTTTCTGCAAAACTGCGTCAAAATGCTCTAATACACGACCGACTAAAAAAAGTCGAACTCATTTTCTGGAAAGTACTACCAATTATTTCGCATTTTTCCTAAAATCGGTCGGTGTTGTACCTGTGTATTTTTTGAATGAAGTACTAAACGATGATTTGGAATTGAAACCTACTTCATAAAGAATTTCTAAAATTGTCAAGTCTTTTTTGGATGGATCTCTTAAAATTTCTTTGGCTTTCTCGATTCGATATTCATTAATAAAATCGAAAAAATGTTTGTCCATATACAGATTAATCAAAGCCGATAAATCTTTCACAGGCATTTTGACTTGCTCCGCCAAATTCTGAATCGTTAAAGATGAATCCAAATAAGGCTCATTTTTAAGCATAAAATCCTTTAAAGATTCGATTGCGGCATTTTTCTCCGCATTAATTTCGGGACTCGGTTTTTCTTCGGAAACGACTTCTTTAATCGGCTTTAAATCCGAATTCACTCCACGGAAGAAATCGGGATTGTTTAACGCCACAAATAGATACCAACAGGTACAAAACAAAAAGGCGAGTCCATCAAGGCAAACAATCCAATCCCGAAGTTCAACCTTACCCCAACCAAAAATAAATGTTACCAGCCATCTTATCAAGACGATAAAATGCAAAACGTAATAAAGCATTGTTATTTTGTAAAGGGCATCAAGTTTAGAAATATCAGGGTTTGCGTAATTCTCAAGATAGACCGTTTTAGCTTTTCTAAGCACCAAAAATGAAGCGATGAAATAGACTTGAAACAGCACCTCAAAAAGGATGAGAAAAAATTGCCAAAGCGGCATATCGCCCATGTTGTTTATAAATTTTATTTTAGCAGGTCTATCCACAAAAATAATTCCCCACATTATAAATGCTGTAAACGCTAAAAACGGAATAAGGTGCAATAAATGCTTGGCTTTTAACCGAAAATTGGTGTAACAAACCGACAAAACATAGAAATAAAATGATGCGGGAAAGATATAGTTAAAACTCCAGCGGAAAGCTTCAAGGTTCATATAATTGACGGGGAAATCGCGCATCAAAAACTTCAAACCATCTGCAGCAGTCGTAAAAAGAAAAAACGCAAGTAAACAGTTGGAAAGTTTATGCTTGGTTTTCACCGTAACCAAAAATAAGGCAAGGACAAGTACAAGGAAAATCCCTATAAAAGCAGCTATTTCTTTAAATGTGAAGTTGTCCATTTTTGTTTTGAATACAAAATCAAATGTAATATTTTTTCACATCTTTGAGAAAATACATTTATTCAATAAAATCTACATACAATGCTCATCCATCCCATTTAGCTGAAGAGCTTCTTTGGCTGGTGAGATAAAAGGTATGTTTAATTCTAATCCGCGAAGGATAAATAATACACCCAAAATAAGTGTGATAATTGGTAAGATTTTTAAGATCGTTTGACGCTGTTTCACTGATAAAAAATTACCAAATAAAACGGTTGCAAACATCAAAGGCAAAGTTCCAAGTCCGAAGAAGAACATAAACATCGCACTTTTGTAAACAGATCCTAAACCAATGGCTGCTGTAAGTGAAGCGTAAACCATTCCGCAAGGTAAAAGTCCGTTTAATACACCAACTATATAAAGAGAGGAAGAATCTTTCTTGATTAAGAATTTACCAAGAGAGAGTTTTACTTTTACCATCAAGGCGTTTATAGGAAGAAGTTGAGTAGCACCATTTTCATAGAATTTTGGAATCATGACCATAATAATCATCAAAACTCCAATCAAAATACTTAGATAATTTTGTAATCCAACAAATGAAAATGATTCGCCAATCAATCCTAAAATTGCACCTAAAATTGTATAAGTGGTTACACGTCCTAATTGATAAGTCAAATTACGAAGTGTAAATTTTAGTTTGTTTTGAGATTCTAATCCCAAAGATAAAGCAATAGGTCCGCACATCCCCACGCAATGCAGGGACGATGTAAGACCTATGGATAATGCTATGATAACTATTGTGAAATCCATCGAATGGACTTTTTAATCAAATAAGTTTGATTATTTTCTTTCCAGCTTAAAGTTAATTCGTATTCTCCGTCAATTAACTTAACAGATGGTACTAAAAAATTCTTTTTATCAGATAATTTAATCGGCATTTTGACATCTTTTGTTTCGTCATCATTACGCATCAAAAAAATATCTCCTTTAAAATCGGCAGCAGTAGTCGCTGGAAATTGAAATAAAAATCCATTTGCTTGTACAATAACTTCTGGTTTTTCTGCCAAAGCATTTGCACGTTTTTCAGCATTTATTTCATCCTGAAAATGAATTTCTTTTTCGTAATAATCCTCGGTTACCATTCCGCCTGTATCTCCTGCAAAATATAACAACGATAGAATGAATATCATAAAACATCCCAAAGCAATTGCTACATAATGTCCCCAATTTAACTTCATATGATTAATATTTGAATGGAGCTGAGAAGCTCGTTTCGTATTTATCGATTACTTTTCCTTTTTGATTGACTAATCCAATCACGACTTTTTCTTTGTACGATTTTACTTCATCCATTGGAATTTTCAAGAAGAATTTTCCTTGGATGATTTGACCTTTTTCCATGTTCAATTTATTCTCGCCTTCGTACATTTCTACTTTTGAGTTTTTGTGTGATAGCAATTGAACTGTTACAATTTGGTCTGCATTTGTTTTATTGTACAATGTATACTCGAATTGATTAACGTAATATTTACCTTCTACCTTGTAATCAGTTCCAGGAACTTTAAGGTATTTAGATTCTACATCAGAACGAGAGAACAAGAAAGCTGTCATTGCTCCAATTAATAATAATAAAGCAAATGTATAAGCAGCTAATCGTTTTGTGAATTTGAATTTTTCGCCACGTTTGATATCATCTTCCGAAGCATAACGAATCAATCCTGTTGGTAAACCAACTTTTTCCATTACTTCGTCACACGCATCAATACAAGCTGTACAGTTAACACATTCTAATTGGATTCCGTTACGAATATCAATTCCAGTAGGACAAACAACAACACATTGACCACAGTCAATACAATCTCCTTTTCCTTCTGCTTTACGATCTTCGTTCTTTTTAAATTTTGCTCGACCAGCTGTTCCTTCACCACGTTTGAAATCGTATGTTACATTGATTGTATGCGAATCAATTAATACACCTTGGAAACGTCCGTAAGGACAAACCAATGTACACGCTTGTTCGCGAAACCATGCGAATACGAAATAAAACATTGCTGAGAAGAAAACTAATCCAACCAATGTTCCAATATTTTCTGCTGGTCCTTCTTTTATCACATCATACAACGCATCAGCTCCAATAATGTAAGCTAAGAATACATTGGCGATGATAAATGAAATGATCGCGAAGATGGTCCATTTTAATAATTTTTTACGAATTTTTTCTTCGTCCCAATCTTGCTTATCTAATCTAATTTGTTTTGCTCTATCTCCTTCTATGGCGTATTCTATTTTTCGGAAAACCATTTCCAAGAAAATTGTTTGCGGACATACCCATCCACAGAACAAACGACCATAAGCCATGGTGAATAATACGATGAAAATAATTGTCGTAATCATTCCTAAAGCTAAAAGGAAGAAATCGGATGTAAAGAACGGAAATCCGAATAAGATGAATTGGCTGTGCAAAACATCAAATTTGAACAATGGATTTCCATTAGGTAATTTAAAGAAAGGTGTTAAGATTAATATTGCTAACAATACATAACTTACATACGTCCTATAGTTTGTAAACTTACCTTTTGGTTTTTTAGGATAAACCCATTTACGTTCTCCGGTTCGCTCCATGGTTCCAATGGAACTACGAACATCTTCGTTCATTTGGCTGTTATCATCCAAATAATCGTCTAAATTAAATTCATCTTTTGGGTCAGAATTTTGAACACTCATTTTAGTGAATTTTAAATATATACAAATTTACGACTAAAAAAGAAAAGAGAGCTTATAAATAAGCTCTCTTTCAATATGATATTTGTTGTAATTATTTAATCAATTACTTTTGTTTCCATGCTTCCATTAAGTCACCTTGAGGAGCAGCTGCACCTTCTGCAACTGTTTTCGTAGGTTCTTTTTGGTTGATGTAATAAACATAAGAAGCTACTTTCTCAATTGCTAATCCAGATAACTCTTTACGTTGACCAAATGCACGCATTTGAGGATTGTGAGGAGATCCATTGTAAACAATGTGATAGATATTTTTGAACAAACTATCTTCTACATGATTCACCCAGTAATCATCCGTTAAGTTTGGTCCAATACCTCCTTTACCACCTTCCATGTGACATTGTGTACAGTTTTGCTCAAAGATTTTTTTACCTTGTTCTACGATTGCAGGATCGTTAGACTTGTTTACAGCTCCTGTGATATCAATATCATTTGCAACTGCCCAAATACTATCTTGCGCATCTTTGTAAACCATTTCTTCTTCGTATTCTTTGTCCATGTGAGCAAAGTCTGTGAAGCTATATGCCATTACGTAAACTACCATAAATACTACACCAAAGTAGAATAATGATAACCACCATTGTGGTAAAGCGTTGTCTAACTCTTTGATTCCGTCAAAACCGTGATCTAAGATAATAGATTCTTCTTCTTCGTCTGATTGTTTTTTAGCAGCTGAACTAAATAAGCGTTTGAAATAACCTATTTTTCCTTCTTCTAAATACTGTGCTTGTTCTACTTCTGATAATCTTTTGAATCTTTCTGCTTCGATTACTTTGTTCAAAGCATTAATAATTAAAAGCATTACCGTTGCAATTGCTAATACTGCCCAGAAAATTCCTTGTGCGAACACATGTTTTAAATGTTCAAGTAAATTGTTTACCATTCCTTGAAAACCTGGTTCTGGCACCACATCTACTGGCGTAACCATTGTAAACGCTAAGATTATAGCTAATAGCGTTAATGGGATAAATATATAGGCCGGGGTACGTTGTCTCATTTTGTATTATTTTTTTCGTTCTCTTCTGGTTCTAAATCTAAAGCTGCAGACTCGTTATCTTTATAAAAATCTTTTGGTTTTTTCATAACCTTAACAAATACTGTTATAAAGATTGCCATAAATCCTATTAGGATTAATGTCTGCAACAAAGATGCATACTCATACTGAGAAAGGAATTCTTTATAATATTTTAACATTAGTTACTCGCTGTCTCTACTTGTTCAGCACTGATATCTGTTCCTAAACGTTGTAAATACGCAATTAATGCAGTAATCTCACGGTCTCTTAACGGAACAAACTCTTTTCCTTCAGCTTTAGCTTCAGCTTCTTTTTTAGCATATAAGTCTTTCAAATCATTAGCATCTTTAAAGATACTTGTTTCGATCGCTACTGCTTGTTTGTTCATAGAAACTTGCATACTATCAAAATCTTCTTGTTCATAAGGAACTCCTAATGCAACCATAGATTTCATTTTATCACGTGTTAACTCACGGTCTAATTTATTTTCAATTAACCATGGGTAACGAGGCATGATAGATCCGTCTGATGTAGAACGTGGATTCCACATGTGTTTGTAATGCCAAGCATCTGGATTTTTACCTCCTTCACGGTGCAAGTCTGGACCTGTTCTTTTTGATCCCCATAAGAATGGATAATCGTAAACAAATTCTCCTGCTTTAGAGTATTCTCCATAACGTTTTACCTCGTCTCTAAACGGACGAATCATCTGAGTATGACAAGCGTTACAACCTTCTCTAATATATAAATCACGTCCTTCTAACTCTAAAGGTGTATATGGTTTTACACTTGAAATTGTAGGTACGTTAGATTTTACTACAATTGTAGGTACAATCTCTACTAAACCACCAACAGCTAAAGTTAATACAGCAGCAATTGTTAAAACCATAGGAGTTCTTTCCATCCAAGAGTGTACTCCTTCTCCTTGTGTACGTGAAGCTGTTTTTGGTGCTAATGCAGGAGCTTCTGCTTCTTCATTCGCAATAAAGCTTCCTGATTTTACAGTTTTCCAAACATTAATAACCATTAAAATTGATCCAATCAAATATAATGTTCCTCCAAATGCACGTAATGGATATAACCATTGTTTAAGAATTGTAACTGTTTGTAAGAAGTTACCATATTCTAATGTTCCGTCAGCTGCGAATTGTTTCCACATTAAACCTTGTGTCCAACCTGCAACATACATAGGAATTACCCAGAATAAGATACCGAAAGTACCAATCCAGAAGTGTGCGTTTGCCATCTTAACAGATGCTAATTTAGTTCCAAATAACTTTGGTACTAAGTAATAGATCATACCAAAAGCGATAAATCCATTCCATCCTAAAGTACCTACGTGTACATGAGCAGGAACCCAGTCTGTAAAGTGACCAATTTTATTTAAAGTTTTTGTTGCTAATAACGGTCCTTCGAAGGTAGCCATACCATAACAAGTTAAAGCAACTACGAAGAATTTCAAGATTGGATTTTCTCTTACTTTATCCCATGCACCACGTAATGTTAATAAACCATTTAACATACCTCCCCAAGATGGAGCGATTAACATGATAGAGAATCCTGTTCCTAAAGCTTGTGCCCAACCTGGTAATGCTGTATAAAGCAAGTGGTGAGGTCCAGCCCAGATATAAATGAAAATCAATGACCAGAAGTGAACAATAGATAACTTGTATGAGAATACAGGTCTATTTGCTGCTTTTGGTACAAAGTAATACATTAATCCTAAAATAGGAGTTGTTAAGAAGAATGCTACAGCATTGTGTCCGTACCACCATTGCACTAACGCGTCTTGAACTCCAGAATATAATGAGTAAGACTTTGGAGCTGTTAAGCTAAAAGTCACTGGAATTTCTAAGTTATTAAATACGTGTAGCATTGTAATAGCTGCCCAAGTTCCGATGTAGAACCAAATAGCTACGTACAAGTGACGTACACGACGTTTAGCAATTGTTAAGAACATTTGTGCTCCGAACAACACCCAAACTAGCGCGATTAAAATATCAATTGGCCATTCGTGCTCAGCATACTCTTTAGAAGTGTTGTATCCTAAGATAAATGTAACAAATGATAATACAATAAATAATTGCCATCCCCAGAAAACGATCCAGCTTAAAACGTCGCTGTACATTCTGGTTTTCAACAATCTTTGCATTGAATAATAAGCTCCGGTAAAGAACGAGTTACCAACAAAGGCGAATACCGCGAATGTTGTGTGTATCATTCTTAATCTACCAAAACCAAGTGTTCCTTGCGAGTTGATTAAACCTTGAATATTCCCTCCAATTGTACCATCATCCGATCCGAAGATGTATTCTGGTAACGTAGGAAAAAACAACAAAGTTGCAACCAATACTCCAAAGAAAAATGCCATAACTGCCCAAAACAATGTGGCATAAAGGAAATACTTTACGATCTTATTGTCGTAACTAAAAGTCTGCATTTGCATTATGAGTCGATTTTATCTTGTGTTTTTTTATCATCTTTTAACATTCTCACTGCTGGGGATTCATCCTCATCAAATTGTCCTTTCTTATACCCTAAAAAGAATAAAAGAAGGAAAATTGCCCCCAAAGAGACACTAACTAATATCATTAATAATAATATCCCCATAGCTCCACAAAATTACAAAGCCCTAAGTTCTTATCACAATGATTTTGGTCAGAGCAGTATGTATATACGTAATTTAAAATCAGTCTAAATTCCATTTCGTTATTTTATCTGCAATTCGTGTGCTTGCCGTAGCAAAAATTAACACTGAAATAGAACTTATTGGCATTAAAATCGCTGCTACGACTGGTTGTAAATATCCAGAAACGGCAAAACTAAGCCCAACTATATTGTATAAGAAACTAATAAAAAATGCAATTTTTACAAATTTCATTGTTGTCTTTGCTAATTTCAAAAAGTTTGGAATAGCCGAAAAACTTCTCGCATCCAAAATTCCGTCACATGAAGGTGAAAAACTGTTAATATCTTCAGAGATTGAAATCCCAACTGTACTTTGTTTCAAAGCTCCAGCATCATTTAATCCATCTCCAAGCATCATCACTTTTTTTCCATCTTCTTCCAATTGCTTGATGTATTCTAATTTATCTGTTGGTGATTGATTAAAAATCAATTTTGCATTTGATGGAAAAATCGTTTCTAAATATTCTTTTTCAGAATCATTATCCCCTGACAACACATGCAATTGATATGCATCCAACTCTTTCAATATACCATCCAATCCTTTTCGGTATCGATTGGTATAAACAAATTTACCAAAAACTTCTCCATCAATTGATATAAAAACTTGAGATTGATTTAATCTATTTTCATTAAAAATTGCATTGGTAAAACTTCTCGACCCAACTTTTAATTGATGCCCATCTACTTCTGCTTGTTGACCTTTCCCAACTATTTCTTCGTAATTAGAAATCGGCAAATGATCGTCAACATTTAGTTTTTTATACAACGTACGACTAAGCGGGTGATTTGAATTTCTGATTAATGCTTTTACCAATTGTTTCTGATAATCGGATAATTCTTTTCCTTCGTATTGTACTTGCGCTTCGTCACTTTCTGTAATTGTTCCAGTCTTGTCAAAAACTACATCCGTAATTTTTTCCATTCTTTCTACAGTCGATGTGTTTTTTACATAAAACTTTTTGTTACCGAAAATACGCATCATGTGTCCCAAAATAAACGGAGACGATAAACCTAACGCACAAGGACAAGCGATAATTAAGATTGATGTAACAACTTCTAATATTTTTGAAGAATCGTGGAAATACCAATAAACAGCAGAAATTGCTGTAATAATAAGGATGATTAATGTAAAATAATGACTGATTTTATTCGTCAAAGCATTCAACTCAGATTCTTCTTTCTGGAAAGCATCATTGTTCCATAATTGCGTTAAATAACTTTGATTAACATCCGAAATAATTTCCAACTCAATTGCATGACCAGATTGTTTTCCACCAGCAAATATTTTATCTCCAGCTTTTTTCTGAATCAAACGAGATTCTCCCGTCACAAACGAGTTATCAATCATCGCTTCACCTTTCATCAAAATAGCATCGGCTGGAATAATTTCTTCATTTCTAATTAAAATTCGATCACCTTTTTTCAAGTCAGCCAACAAAATTGGTTGTTCATAACCATTTTCTAATTTCGCAACTGCAATTGGATAAAACGATTTGTAATCTCGATCAAATGCCAATGCTTGCATTGTTTGTTGCTGAAACCATTTACCTGTCAACATCAAAAATAAAAGCATCGCTAATGTATCAAAGTAACCTGGCGAAATATCAAAAATGATATCATAAGTCGATTTGAACATAATTACGATAATTCCTAACGCAATTGGCACATCGATATTGATATATTTATTTTTCAGACCTTGCCAAGCCGAAACAAAATAATCGGTAGATGAATAAAAGAAAACAGGCAACGACAACGCGAACATCGTCCAACGAAAATATCCTTTGTTTTGATCTAACCATTGTTCTTTTACATTACCAAAAACTTCGACATATTCTGGAAACGATAAAAGCATAATATTCCCAAAACAGAATCCTGCAATTACCAATTTGCTCACCAAAGAACGATCGACTTTGCTTTTTTTCTTTTTGTCTAATGTTTTTAGATTAATCGAAGGTTTGTAGCCTAAATTTGTAATAAATCTTGCCAAATCACCCAATTTCAAATCCGCATCTCGATACGTAATCTGAACAGTTTTTTGCGTAAAATTGACATTAGAAGATATAATATTTGGATTAATTGTATCCAAACTTTCTAACAACCAAACACACGAAGTACAATGCATTACAGGCACATAAAAGGACACAACAGTAACGCCATCATCTGAAAAATCGACAACTTTATCAAAGATTTCTTTTGTGTTTAAGAAATCAAATTGATGATTACTTTTTCCATCAGGACGCAAACCTGCATTACGATTAAGGTCGTAATAATCTTTTAAATTATTTACGTTTAAAATCTCGTAAACCGTTTTACAACCCTGACAACAAAAATCCTTTTCATCGAACTGAATAACCTCTTCTTCAATTCGTTGACCACAGTGAAAACAATTCTCTTCCATACTATTTTACAAAATTACTTTCCTTTTATCAGAATTAACGTTAACTTTGTATGAATTAAGTCATAACAACAAGATATGTCAGAGTTTAATGAGAATGTAGTATCGATTAAAGCGATGTTTGATAACCCAGAGTCTTTCGGGGTTTTTAGTAAGGAAGAATTATTGGAGTTTGAGCAAGAAAAGAAAATCATCAACCTAAAAAAAGGAGACGAAATTATCCAGGAAGGTCACACACCAAAAGGTATATATTGCGTCATGAAAGGAACTGCTAAGTTGTTCAAAATTGGTTTTAATGGAAAAGAGCAAATTCTACGTTTTATCAACGAAGGTGACATTATCGGTTATCGCTCAATTTTAAGTCAAGAAGTTTTTGGTGCATCTGCAACTGCAATGACCCCTGTTGAAATATATTATATTCCAGAAAAATTCTTCTTAAAATTATTAGAAGTTAATCCAAAATTAGCTTTCAATATTTTACAAAGAATTGCAAAAGATTTGGGAGAATATGCAAGAACAATTACTTATTTAGCACAAAAAACAGTTCGCGAACGTTTGGCTGAAGTTTTAATTTTATTAGAAGGAAAATTAGGAACAGACAAAGACGGATTTATCAACATTTCGTTGACACGCGAAGAAATGGCAAATTTGATTGGAACAGCAACAGAATCTGCAATTCGTTTGATTTCTGAATTCAAAACTGATGAATTAATCGAAGTTGAAGGACGAAAAATCAAAGTTTTAGATCATCAAAAATTGACAAAATTAGGTCATGTTATTTTGTAAGAATTTATTCTTTATATAAAATAAAAAGTCGCTCTGTGAGCGACTTTTTTTATGCAAACTATTTCAATTTCATATAATAATCTTTGAGAATTGGATCAATTTTTTCGAGCGCATATCTCAACGTCGTTCTTGGCATTTGTAATGTATATTCATCTAAAAACTCAATCAACTTTTCTTCGTCCATTTTTCCCATTTCACGCAACATCCAACCATTTGCTTTGTGCATTAAATCGTGTGAATGATTAAGATTTTTCAACACAATTTCTGGAACAATTGAAAATGATTTTTGTTTGATAAAATACATCGTTGATACAATTGCAATTCGTTTTTCCCACAAATCCTCAGAATTCGCTAATTCAAAAAGCAATTCCTCTCGCTTTTGATGAAAACAATAATGTCCCAAAATTTTATAACAACTTGTGTCAACCAAATCCCAATTGTTGATTTGAGAAGTTTGAGCAAGATAAAAATCGATAATTTCTTTTCTTACAAGTTCGTCTTTTGATTTTTCGTACTTCGAAACCAACATCAACAAAGCAGTTAATCTATATTCGTGAATATTAGAATTCAATAAATTTTTGATGTCATTTAATGAAACTTGTTGATAAAATTCTTTCGCAATCAAACGCTGATTAGGAACAGAAATCCCAAGAAAAATATCTCCTTCGCCATATTCTCCTTTTCCAGTTTTGAAAAAACGCATCATAATTTTCGCTTTTTCTTCGTCCGATAAATCTTGTAAAGTTGATTTTAATTGCTCTATCATATTTTATCAATTAAGATGTTGAAGTTAACAAAAAAAGAGTCCAAAAACTGAACTCTTTCTATCTTTATTCTTCCGTATCATTTTCTTCTTCTTCATCATAATACTGAAAAAGAAAGTTATTATAAGGAAAACGTTTCATATGAATTTCTTTCACTTCTTCATAAACTGTTTTGCGCAAATCTTCTAAATTATCTTTTTCCGTTGCCGAAATAAACAATGTCGGATAATCCGTTTTCGCCATCCACGTACGTTTCCAATCTTCTAACGAATAATTTTCAAATTTCTTTTCAGACAAATCATCTTCATCTTGTTTGACATAAGAAAAATTATCAATTTTATTAAAAACCATAATCGTTGGTTTCTCTTTCGATTCAATTTCAGCTAAAATTTGATTCACCGAATTCACATGATCCTCAAAACTCGCATGCGAAATATCCACAACATGCACCAATAAATCCGCTTCGCGAACCTCATCTAATGTAGATTTGAACGATTCCACTAATTGTGTAGGCAACTTACGAATAAACCCAACCGTATCCGTTAATAAGAAAGGTAAATTACCTATCACCACTTTACGAACCGTTGTATCTAATGTTGCAAATAATTTATTTTCGGCAAAAACTTCAGATTTCGATAAAACATTCATCAACGTTGATTTCCCAACATTTGTGTACCCAACCAACGCAACGCGCACCAATGCACCACGATTTTTACGCTGAGTTGCCATTTGCTTATCGATTCCTTTCAGTTTCTCTTTCAATAATGTAATTCGATCACGAATAATACGTCTATCCGTTTCAATTTCAGTTTCACCAGGACCACGCATACCAATTCCTCCACGCTGACGCTCTAAGTGCGTCCACATTCGTGTTAATCGCGGTAATAAATATTGATATTGTGCCAATTCTACTTGCGTACGTGCATATGAAGTTTGCGCTCGTTGAGCAAAAATATCTAAAATCAATTGTGTACGGTCGATGATTTTTTTGTTGACAACTTTCTCAATATTTTTCAACTGAGAAGGCGTTAATTCATCATCAAAAATAACTGTATCAATATCATATTCCTCGACAAAAGCTGTGATTTCATCTAATTTCCCGCTTCCTACAAAGAATTTAGAATCAGGTTTGTCCATTCTTTGCGTAAAACGTTCTCCAACTGTCGCTCCAGCTGTATAAGCTAAGAACTCCAATTCGTCCATATATTCCGTCAGTTTCTCTTCGGATTGTTCACGTGTAATCAATCCAACTAAAACTACTTTTTCGTATTGTGCTTCTTGTTTTTCTAACATATATTACTGCAAAAATAAAAGAAAGTTTTGGATGTCAGACTACTTCGTCTAAAATCTTAACGATAATTTTCACATTCTATTAAAATTAAATCAGATAAAATTTTCATCTTTGTCGATTCACTAAACAATATACTTTATGAAGAAAAATTTACTATTTGGAGTTTTAACTTTATTATCATTGAGTGTTAATGCTCAAAATCAAAAAATATCTTTTGAAGAATCAGAAGGTTTCACAATAGGAAATCTTAATAACCAAAAAAATTGGTTTAATTGGGGATATGTATCAGATAACAACTCTAAAGTCATTAACACATTTGCAAGCGATGGTAAAAATTCAGCACAAGTTATAAATAATGAAATTGAAGAAGGTAATTGGGGAGGAATTGCTTATCCTGTAACTAAGTATCGTAAATATTCTATTTCTGCAGATGTATATTTAGACAACACTGACAATTCTAATTACGAAATGTTAGCATTATACAATGAAAATAATGATTATGATCTAGTTGGTGGTTTACTTTTTTATTACGACGGAGAAGTCGCCTACGAAGACATTGAAACCAGCTTGGTCTTGGGAACATGGACTCCTAAAAAATGGTACAATGTAAAAGCCGAAGTCGATTTAAAAACGAAAAAAGTTATTTATTTCTTAGACAATGTAAAAGTAAAAGAAACAAATATTTCTAATTTGAACAATGAAATTACTGAAGTAGATTTTAGTTTTGATAATTATGGCTCTGGATTTATAGTTGATAATGTTAAAATTGTAGATTTAGAGAATTTAGGTACAAATGAAAATAACAAAACAGAAATTTCTATTTATCCTAATCCTGTAAACGATTATCTTAATATAAATTCTGATAAAAAAATCAGTGCAATAAGTATTACAGATTTAACTGGGAAATCTCTTTTTGAAGGTACAAATTTGAATAAAATAGATGTTAATCATTTACCTAAAGGATTATATTTAATCAAAATAAAAACTGATAATTCTGAATCAATTCAAAAATTCATAAAAAAATAATCATTTTTAAAGCGAAATATAAAATATATATTTCGCTTTTATTTTGAATAAAACTTATTCATTCATCAAAAAAATAGAATAATTTACTCTTTTATATCTACTTAAGAACTCTTTTCTCTAATTTTAAAAAAAACTATTGTCAATTAAAATTTCCTTTCTACATTTGCTTCAACAAAAAAATTAAAATGTACACAAATCAATTACATCATCATCACCATCATACTTGCACTCAAGCGAGCAGATAGTGGTATGTAATGATTTTATCACAATATCTAAGTCCCGTTTGAGTAAATCGAACGGGATTTTTTTTTACTTCAAGATTTAATCATCGATTTACTCAAACTTAAAAATATAAAATATTAAAAATGAGTAAATTAAAAATAGCTATTCAGAAAAGTGGTCGATTAAGTGAAAAATCACTCGAATTATTGAAAGATTGCGGAATTAAAATCTCTACAAGTAATCGAAAATTAAGAACCGAATCTCCAAATTTCCCTATCGAAGTTTTATTCTTACGCGATGATGATATTCCGCAATATGTAGAACAAGGCGTTGCTGATATCGGCATTTTAGGCGAAAATGAAGTTTGGGAAAAAAATAAAAATGTTACACAAATTCGTCAATTAGGTTTTGCAGGATGCAAACTTTGTTTAGCGATACCAAAAGATGAAATTTATACGGATTTAAGTTATTTTCAAGATAAAAAAATTGCTACTTCTTATCCACGAATTTTAGGAAAATTCTTCCAAGAAAAAGGAATTAATGTTAAGATTGAAGAAATCGGAGGAAGCGTAGAAATTGCACCAAGTATCGGTTTGGCAAATGCGATTTTTGATATCGTTTCTACAGGTTCAACGTTATTAACAAACGGTTTAAAACAGGTGGAGACAGTGGTTGAATCGCAAGCGGTTTTAATTTCTAATAAAAATCTTAATGCTGAAAAACAAGCCATTGTTGATCGATTATTATTCAGAATCGAAGCAGTAAAACAATCTTCTGAAAACAAATATATTTTATTAAACGCACCTAATGAAAAATTAGAAGAAATCATTGCTTTGTTGCCCGGAATGAAATCTCCGACAGTCTTACCATTGGCCGAAAAAGGTTGGTCATCAATCCACACTGTTATTAAAGAGGATACTTTTTGGGACATCATCGAGCAATTGAAAGCTTTGGGTGCGGAAGGAATTTTAGTGTTAGAAATTGAAAAAATGATTTTATAAGATATAAGTCTTAAGGTATAAGTCATAAAGATGACAATAAAAACCTTAGATCTTAGGTCCTAGAACTTAAAACTAAAAAAATGCAAAAATATATCAAACCTCAACTTTCAGATTGGTCTACGTTAACAGCTCGACCAACGAAAGAAGCTCAAGATTTACAAAAAATCGTTTTAGATGTTTTTGGAAAAATTCAAACAGAAAAAGATCAAGCATTAATTGATTTTACAGAAAAATTTGATCAAGTTAAGTTAACTTCTTTAGAAGTTTCTACTCAAGAAATTGAAGAAGCAAAAACTTTAATTTCTGAAGATTTAAAACAAGCAATTCAATTAGCAGCTTCTAATATTGAGAAATTTCACACTGAACAACGAGAAGAAATAAAAGTTATTGAAACAACAAAAGGTGTAAATTGTTGGAGAGAATCTCGCGGTATAGAAAATGTAGGAATTTATATTCCAGGCGGAACAGCTCCCTTATTTTCTACAACATTAATGTTAGGAATTCCTGCTAAATTAGCGGGTTGTCAAAATATTATTTTGTGTACACCTCCTAACAAAGAAGGAAAAATTCACCAAGCGATTTTATATACAGCAAATTTAATTGGAATTGAAAAAATATATAAAGTTGGAGGAATCCAAGCCATTGGTGCGTTAACTTTTGGAACAGAAACGATTCAGAAAGTTGATAAAATTTTTGGACCAGGAAATCAATACGTAACTGCTGCAAAACAGGTTGCTCAGAATTTTGGAGTTGCTATTGATATGCCCGCAGGTCCAAGTGAAGTTTTGGTAATTACTGATGAAACTTCAGTTCCTAAATATGTCGCAGCCGATTTATTATCGCAAGCAGAACACGGAATAGATTCACAAGTGATTTTATTAACAACAAACGAGCAAACATTAAACGAAACAATTATTGAAATTAATGCTCAATTAGAAGTTCTACCAAGAAAAGAATTAGCAGCTAAAGCTCTAGAAAATTCACGAGGAATTCTTTTAAATTCAATCGAAGAATGTGTAACTTTTTCTAACATTTATGCTCCAGAACATCTAATTTTTGCTTGCGAAACAGCTGAAAATTATATCGGAAAAATTATTAATGCAGGCTCAGTTTTCTTAGGAAATTATTCGTGCGAATCCGCTGGAGATTATGCGTCTGGAACCAATCACACATTACCAACAAACGGATATGCAAAGAATTATTCAGGTGTGTCTTTTGATAGTTTTATCAAGAAAATTACTTTTCAAAAATTAACAGCACAAGGAATTCAAAATATTGGTCCAGCAATCGAATTAATGGCCGAAGCCGAAGAATTATTTGCCCACAAAAACGCAGTTACCTTAAGACTAAATGATCTAAAATCGTAAATCAAAAATCGTACATGAATTCTTTTAACATAAACAACATCATTCGTCCCAACGTAAAAGCGATGAAAGCCTATTCATCGGCGCGTGACGAATTTCAAGAAATAAATGACGATTTCGTTTTCTTAGATGCGAACGAAAATCCATTCAACAATGGGCTAAATCGTTATCCCGATCCTTTGCAACGCAATGTAAAATCGATTTTAAGTGAAATCAAAAACTTTCCTGCCAATCAGATTTTATTAGGAAATGGAAGTGACGAAGTTTTGGATTTAATTTTTCGTGCATTTTGCGAACCGAATCAAGATAATGTCATTGCGATTTCTCCTTCCTATGGAATGTATGGAGTTTTAGCTAATCTGAATGCAATTGAATACCGAAAATCATTATTAAACGAAGAAGATTTTCAACCAAATATCGAAGATATTTTCTCAAAAGTTGATGACAATACGAAAATGATTTTCTTGTGTTCGCCTAATAATCCAACTGGAGAAATCATCAAAAGAGAATTTATTTTAGAAATTGTAACTCGTTTTAATGGTTTAGTAATTATCGACGAAGCGTATATCGATTTCGCTACGGGAGTTTCTTGGATAAAAGAAATCAAAAATTATCCTAATGTAATTGTTACACAAACTTTATCGAAAGCGGTTGGTTTGGCAGGAATCCGTTTAGGAATTTTGTATGCTTCACAAGAAATTGTTGATGTTTTAAACAAGATTAAACCGCCTTATAATATTAATCAATTAACACAATTAAAAGCGATTGAAATTTTAAGCGATTACGATAAAGTGATAGCTGTTACAAATACAATTATCGAACAAAAAGAAGTTTTAGAAACTGCTTTAATTGAGATTTCATTTGTAGAAAAAATCTATCCAAGCGATGCGAATTTCATTTTGATCAAAGTTGATAATGCAAACGAACGTTACAATCAATTGGTCGAAAAAGGAATTGTCATTCGTAATCGAAACAACGATGATTTATGTCAAAACTGTTTGAGAATCACAGTTGGAACGGATGAGGAAAACCAAAAATTAATACAAACACTTAAAATAATTTAATTTATGATTCTTGAATTACGATTGACGATTTCTGTCATTCGTAAATCAAAAATTGTAAATCGTAAATATAAAATTATGAAAAAAGTACTATTCATCGACCGCGACGGAACCTTGATTTTGGAACCCGAAGACTACCAAGTCGACAGCTTTTCGAAACTAGAATTCTATCCAGAAGCATTTACTTATTTAGGTAAAATTGCAAAAGAATTGGATTACGAATTGGCGATGGTAACCAATCAAGATGGTTTAGGAACACCTGCAAATCCTGAGGAATTATTTTGGCCAATACAGAATTTCGTGGTGAAAGCTTTCGAAAATGAAGGGGTGAAATTTGAGGATATTTACATTGATAAAACCTTTGCACACGAAAATGCGCCAACGCGCAAACCAGAAACAGGTTTGTTGATAAAATATATCAATAATCCAGAATATGATTTAGAAAATTCGTTTGTGATTGGTGATAGAATAACGGATGTAAAATTAGCTCAAAATCTTGGTGGAAAAGGAATTTTTATCGCGAATGATGAAGCTTTAGGCGCGAACGAAATTAAAGATAACGAAGGTTTAAATGAAACGATTGCTTTAAAAACAACGTCGTGGAAAGAGATTTATGAGTTTTTAAAACTTCAAAATCGTACGGCTTCAATTGTGCGTAATACGAATGAAACGAAAATTAAAATCGATTTAAATCTTGATGGAACTGGAAAATCGGATATATCGACAGGAATTCACTTTTTCGATCATATGTTAGATCAAATTGCGCGTCATGGACAAATGGATTTGGTGATTAAAGTCGATGGCGATTTAGAAGTTGACGAACATCACACAATTGAAGATACTGCCATTGCTTTGGGCGAAGTTTTTGCCCAAGCTTTAGGAAACAAATTAGGCATCGAACGCTACGGTTTCACCTTGCCAATGGACGATTGTCTAGCACAAGCAGCGATTGATTTTGGCGGAAGAAATTGGTTGGTTTGGGAAGCTGATTTTAAACGTGAGATGATTGGTCAAATGCCAACTGAAATGTTTTATCATTTCTTCAAATCATTTACAGATGGCGCAAAAGCCAACTTAAACATCAAAGCGGAAGGCACAAACGAGCATCACAAAATCGAAGCAATCTTCAAAGCCTTTGCTAAAGCTATTAAAGTAGCGGTAAAACGCGATCCAGAAAAAATGATTTTACCATCAACAAAAGGACTTTTGTAGACTTAAGTCTTAAGGTATAAGTTCTAAGGATTTTCTTTTCCTTATGCCTTACGACTTAGAACTTAGAACTAAAAAAATGATAGCAATAGTAAAATACAACGCAGGAAATGTAAAATCGGTGTACAATGCGGTGACTCGTTTGGGTTACGAAGCGGTGGTTACGGACGATTTTGAAACCTTGCAAAATGCAGATAAAGTAATTTTCCCTGGAGTTGGCGAAGCAAGTTCTGCGATGGTTTATTTAAAAGAAAAAGGATTAGATAAAGTCATCAAAAACTTAAAACAACCGACTTTGGGAATTTGTTTGGGTCAGCAATTGATGTGCGCTTATTCGGAAGAAGGAAATACCGATTGTTTAGGAATTTTCCCTATTCAAGTGAAATTATTTCCTTCAACAGAAATTGTTCCTCATATGGGCTGGAACACGATTTATGATTTAAAAACACCTTTATTTAATAATGTTCAAGAAAACTCCGACATTTATTATGTACATAGTTTTTATTGCGAAAATTCAGAATATACGATCGCGAAAACAGATTATATTTTAGAATATTCAGCAGCTTTAAATAAAGATAATTTTTACGCAACTCAATTTCACCCAGAGAAATCTGCAGGAATAGGAGAACAAATACTAAAAAACTTTCTAAGTTTATAGTAATTATAAATTCTCACACATGAAAAAAATAGTTTTTACTTTACTTAGTGCTTTTGCAATTTCGCAGGTTTCTGCTCAGGAAAAAGTGTATTTTACCTCTACCCCTTCTTTAAGTCCAGATGCTAAAACGGTTTATTTTAGTTACGATGGCGACATTTGGTCAACTGACATTAATGGTGGAAATGCGTCAAGAATCATAGCTTTAGAAGGCGAAGAAATTAATCCTCGTGTTTCACCAGACGGAAAATGGTTAGCGTTTAGTTCTAATCAATACGGGAATTACGATATTTATGTGATGCCTATAAATGGTGGGAAAATCAAGCAATTGACGTTTCATCAAGCCAAAGACGAAGTCGAAAGTTGGAGCTGGGATAGTAAATCGATCTATTTTACATCAAACCAAAATAATGGATTTGGAAGTTTTAAAATTAATTTAGATGGAAAAACACCAGAAGCGCTTTTTACAAATTATTTCAACACAACAAATGGTTTAGTAGAAACTCCTCAAGGCGAATATATTTTCACAAATTCATCTGAAAGTGCAAGTCAAGTTACACGAAAAAGATACAAAGGAGAAAATAATCCAGATTTATTAGGATATAATCCAACCACAAAAAGTTATAAACAATATACCGATTACAACGGAAAAGATTTTAATCCAACAGTTGATAAAAACGGAATTATTTATTTTATTTCGGACGAAAATAATGGCGAATACAACTTATATCAATTAGCAAATGGTAAAAAAGAAGCGTTAACAAAATTTGAAACTTCCATCAAGAAACCTTTTGTTTCGGCTGATGGTTCAAAAGTTGTTTTCGAAAAAGATTATCAATTATTTGTTTACGATGTAAAAGCAAAAACATCGAAGCCTCTTACAATTAATGTCAATTCGAATAAATCTTTAGAAAAAGAACAAAATTTTGAAGTTGAAAATAATATTGACTATTTTGATATTTCTCCTGACGGAAAGAAAATGGCTTTTGTAAGTAGAGGAATTATTTTTGTTTCGGATAATGAAGGAAAATTTGTCAATCAAATTTCTGATGGAAAAGAGCGTGTTTTAGAAGTAAAATGGTTAAAAGACAACAAAAATTTAATCTTCAACCAAACCTATAAAGGTTATCAAAATTGGTTCAAAATTTCGGCTGACGGAAAAGGAAAAGTTGAACAATTAACTTCTGATTTAAGAAATAATCGAGACATTACGTTCAACAATGATTTATCACAAGCTGTTTATTTAAGCGGACGCGATGAAGTAAGATTATTAGATTTGAAATCACTTAAATCATCAACAATTGTTAAAGATGAAATTTGGGCTTTCCAAAATTCGAAACCATCTTTTTCTCCAAATGATGAATATGTGTTATTCTCTGCAAAACGCAATTTCGAGTTAGATATTTTTATTCACAACATCAAAAAAAATACAACTGTTAATTTAACGAATACTGGTGTTTCTGAAGCTGATCCTACTTGGTCTCCAGACGGAAAATATATCTATTTTTCAAGCGATAGAAAAAATCCGTCCTATCCTTTAGGAATGCAAGAATCAAGTATTTATCGCGCTTCTTTAGATTGGTTTGATCAAGCTTATAAATCAGAAAAATTTGATAATTTATTTGTCGAAGAAAAAAAGGTTGAAAAGAAAGAGAAAAAAGAAGAAAAGAACGATTTTAAAGCATTAACTATTAATCCTGAAGGATTCTTGGAACGAATCGAATTGGTAACAGACCGTTTTGGATATCAAACAAATCCTTTTGTTTTTGCGGATGATAAAAAGCAATTTTTATTCTATAATACCAATCAAGAAAATGGTAAATTTCAGTTATACAGAAAAACAACCACTGATTTTGAAGAAGATAAAACAGATAAAATATTCAACAAAGGCGCTGATTTTATCGTAAAAAATGAGAAAAATCTTTATGCTTTAATCGATAATTCTGTTTACAAATTTGGCATTAGTTCTACAAATCCTGAAAAAGTTAGTATTAAATATAATTTCAATAAAAACTTGGCTTCAGAATTCAATCAAATGTACGAGGAAGCTTGGGCTGGAGTAGAAGAAAATTTCTATGATGAGAATTTTCATGGAATCGATTGGAAAGCTAAAAAAGAGCAATACGCAACGTTTTTACCTTATGTCAACAATCGAAATGATTTGAGAATTTTGTTAAATGATATGCTAGGTGAATTGAATTCTTCGCATTTAGGTTTTTCATCTTTCGGAAAAGAAGAAAGTCGAAGATTGAATTATTTCACCAACGAAACAGGAATTATTTTCAAAAAAGATCAACCTTTTACAGTTGAAAAAATCTTACGAAAATCTCCTGCTTTTCTTAAAAATGTTGATGTTCAAGAAGGTGATATTTTAGTGAGCGTAAATGGGCAAAAAATCGATCAAAACCAAAATCGCGAAACTTATTTTACAACGCCTAAAAAATTAGAAGAATTAACTCTTGAATTTGACCGAAAAGGAAAAACAATTTCGACGAAGATTCATCCAATTTCAAATAACGAATTGAAATCGCTTTTATATGATGAATGGATTTATGAAAATCGTCAGCGTGTAAAAAAATTAAGCAACGATAGAATCGCTTATTCGTACATGAAAAATATGTCTACTTCTGAATTGGATGTATTTTTATTGGACATGGTAGAGCAAGAGAATAGAAAAGATGGTGTCATTTTAGATTTACGTTTCAATACAGGTGGAAATGTACATGATAAAGTCTTGAACTTTTTATCGCAAAGACCTTATTTGAAATGGAAATATCGTGAAGGACAATTAACTGTTCAACCGAACTTTGCACCTTCAGGAAAACCAATTGTTTTATTAATTAACGAATACTCATTAAGCGATGCAGAAATGACAGCCGCAGGATTCAAAGCTTTAAAATTAGGAAAAATCATCGGTCAAGAAACGTATCGATGGATCATTTTTACTTCTGGAAAAGGATTAGTTGATGGTTCATTTTATCGTTTACCAAGTTGGGGAACTTATACTTTGGATGGACAAAATTTAGAAAAAACTGGTGTTAAACCTGACATTTATATTAAAAACACGTTCTTAGATCGACTAGAAAATAAAGACCCACAATTGGAACGTGCAATCCAAGAGGTCATGAAAGAATTAAAATAATTTACGAAGGTAGATTAACGAATTACGATTATTTTTTTTAATCGTAATTCGTAATTCCAAGATCGTAAATCTAACATAACAATTATGAGAATCATTCCAGCTATAGATATTATCGACGGAAAATGCGTCAGATTATCGCAAGGCGATTACGATACAAAAAAAATATACAACGAAAATCCGTTGGAAGTAGCAAAAGAATTCGAGGATTACGGTATCGAATATTTGCACTTGGTGGATTTAGACGGCGCAAAATCAAAGCAAATCATCAATTATAAAACCTTAGAATTAATAACTTCTAAAACCAATTTAAAAGTTGATTTTGGAGGTGGAATTAAGGCTAATGATGATATTAGAATTGCTTTTGAATGTGGTGCGAATCAAATTACAGGTGGAAGTATTGCGGTTCAAAATCCGACTTTATTTCAAGAATGGATTTCACAATATGGAAGCGATAAAATCATTTTAGGCGCAGATGCTAAAGATCGAAAAATTGCTACACATGGTTGGTTAGAAACCTCAGAATTAGATGTAATAGATTTTATTCAAGAATATAAAACCAAAGGAATTGAGTATGTGATTTGTACAGACATTGCGAAAGATGGGATGTTACAAGGAACTTCAAACGAATTGTACGCTGAAATTTTAGCAGCGTCGGATGTCAAATTAATTGCTTCTGGCGGAGTATCTTCTATCGACGATTTAATTAAAGTCAAAGAATTAGGTTGCGAAGGAGCAATTTTAGGGAAAGCGATTTATGAAGGGAGAATTGATTTGAAAGTTCTTAGTCGTATGCTCTAAGTTCTAAGGAAAATATTTCGTAAATTTTACTTACTAAACTTATAGCTATGAATACATTTGAATCTTTGTTAGTATGGAAAAAATCTCACGAATTAACATTGAAAATTTACGAGATTACCAAAAGTTTTCCAAAAGAAGAAATATTTGGTATCACAAGTCAAATTAGACGTGCCTCATATTCTGTACCTTCAAATATTGTAGAAGGTCGAAAGAAAAGTACAGTTCCGCACAGATTAAGTTTCTTATCTCATTCAATTGGATCCTTAGAAGAAGTTAAATATTTTCTACTATTATCTAAAGATTTAGGCTATTTAAATCAAGAAATTTATGATACTATTTTCTCATTAACTGAAGAAGTAGGAAGACTTTTAAATGGTTACGAAAAATTTATAAAAAACGATAAATTTAGTTCTTAGACATAAGTCTTATGTTCTAAGGTATTTAAATTAATATAAAAAAAACAGTTCTAAATTTAGGATGTAGGATTCCAACCTTAAGTCTTAGAACTTAGAACTTAGAACTAAAGTGTTAAAAAAAAGAATCATTCCGTGTCTGGACATCAAAGATGGAAGAACGGTAAAAGGGGTTAATTTCGTGGGTTTACGCGATGCGGGAGATCCAGTAGAATTGGCAAAAAAATATGTAGAAGAAGGCGCTGATGAATTGGTGTTTTTGGATATCACAGCTACCATTGAAAAGCGTAAAACTTTAGCTGAAATGGTGGAGAAAATTGCTTCGGCGATTAATATACCGTTTACAGTTGGTGGTGGAATCAATTCGGTGGAAGATGCTTCGGCGGTCATCAAAGCTGGCGCAGATAAAGTTTCGGTGAATTCTTCGGCGGTTAAAAATCCTCAATTAATTGCAGATTTAGCTGCTCGATTTGGATCGCAATGTGTAGTCGTTGCTGTAGATACTCGCGATGTAAATGGAACACAAAAAGTTTTCGTAAGCGGTGGAAAAATTGAAACCGAATGGGAAACCTTAGATTGGGTCAAAAAAGTAGAAGAATTTGGCGCTGGCGAAATTCTGTTAACATCTATGGATGGAGATGGGACAAAAGCTGGTTTCAAAATTGATATCACAAAAGCAGTTGCTGATACTGTAAATCTTCCAGTAATAGCTTCGGGTGGAGCTGGAAAAATGGAGCATTTTACAGAAGTTTTTACCCAAACAAAAGCAAGTGGTGGATTGGCTGCAAGTATTTTTCACTTTGGTGAAATTCCAATTCCGACGCTTAAAAATTATTTAAAAGAACAAAATATTCCGATACGATGAAGATCGATTTCAATAAAAGTAATGACGGATTAGTTCCCGTTATTATTCAAAATTATCTTAACAATAGAGTTTTGATGTTAGGTTATATGAACGAAGAAGCTTTTAACAAAACCCAAGAAATTGGAAAAGTGACCTTTTATTCTCGTTCAAAAAATAGATTATGGACAAAAGGTGAAGAATCAGGAAACTTCTTAGAGGTTAAATCAATTGCGGTTGATTGCGACAACGATACAGTTTTAATCAAAGCAAAACCTTTTGGACCAACTTGTCATACGGGTTCTACGACTTGTTTTAAAGAAGAAACCAACCACGGATTTGTATATGAATTAGAACAAACCATTAACGATAGAATTGATTTGGACAATGATCCAGATTCGTATACCAACAAATTATTCAAAAGAGGAATCAATAAGGTTGCGCAAAAAGTAGGTGAAGAAGCAGTTGAATTGGTAATTGAAGCCAAAGACAACAACGATGATTTATTTATTAATGAAGCCGCGGATTTAATGTATCATTATTTAATTTTATTGAAAGCCAAAGGTTTCAAATTAGAAGATGTAGAAAATGTTTTGAAATCAAGAGAAAATGGTCCAAGACGAGCTGAGTAAAGTAGTTTAGAAATATAAAAGATTGCAGATTAGCAATCTTTTTTGTTTTCAAAAAACTGATGTTTAGCAGAATTAGCCAAATTTATTTAATTTAATTAGAATTAATATAAATAAAAATAATACTTTTGAAATCAAATTAAAATTAGTCTAAATAATCATTACAATATATTCTATTCATATGAAAAAATTATTCATTTCTGCTGCTATCCTTGTTGCTTCATTTATTCAAGCTCAAACGAATACGTTGATGGACGCTGGTTTTTGGAAAAATAATCCAACAATAGAAACTGTAAAAACTGAAATTTCGAAAGGAAATAGTCCTTCTTTTCAAAATGGTGGTTTCTTTGATCCTGTTGTGATAGCGATTAACAATAAAGCAGATTTTAATGTGACTAAATTTTTAATTGAACAAGAAGGAAATTCTATTGATAAAAAAACGCATCACTCAAGAATTTATCTTCAATGGGCTGCGGCTGCGGGGAATTTAGAATTGGTAAATTATTTATTAGCCAAAGGTTCTGATGTTCACTACAAAGACAGCCATGGTTACGATGTGATTACGTATGCTGCAAGTGCTGGAAATCAAAATATAGCGGTTTACGATGCGTTAATTAAAGCTGGTGCCAATCCAAAAGTTAAAGGAGAAAATGGGACTAACTTAATTATGGAAGCAATTGCAAATGATGATGATTTAAAAGTAACAGAATACTTTATTTCGAAAGGTTTATCATTAAGCGAAAAAGACGCTAACGGACGTACTATAGCGGATTATGCTGCAAAATTAGGAAACTTATCAATCATAGATAAATTAATCGCGAAAGGTGTAAAACCTACAGATCAAGCTTTATTTTTTGCCACTCAAGGTTCGAGAACAAAAGAAAATGGTGTAGAAGTTTTCCAAGAATTAATTACAAAATATAAATTAAATCCAAAAGCGTTAAATCCAGACGGACAAACATTATTACATGCTTTATCTCGCAGAGGAAACTCAGAAACAATCAACTTTATCTTATCAAAAGGTGTTGATGCTAAAATTGCTGATAAAGAAGGAAACACTGCATTAATGGTTGCTGCTGGAGGAAAAAACACAGATTTAATCAATACATTTTTATCAAAAGCAAATAATGTAAATGCGATTAATAAAAATGGTGAGTCAGCTTTAACGAAAGCTGTTGCTTCTGGAACATCTCAAATCGTTTCTTTATTATTAGAAAAAGGCGCTAAAGCTAATATTGTTGATAAAGATGGAAATAATTTGGCTTATTATTGGTTCAATTCTTTCAAACCAAATGATGAATCATTCGCTGAAAAACAAGCTTTATTAACAAATGCAAAAGTTGATTTTAAAGCTACTCAAAGCAAAGGTGCAACTTTGTTACACATCGCTGTTGATAAAGGAAATGTAAATTTGGTAAAGAAAGCGATTGAATTAGGTGTAAATATTAATACACAAGATGAAGACGGAAATACAGCGTTACACAAAGCAGCTTTGATTGCGAAAGATGATGCAATCTTGAAAACTTTGGTTGCTGCTGGAGCGAAAAAAGATATTAAAACAGAATTTGACGAAACGGCTTATGATTTGGCTGGAGAAAACGAATTCTTAAAGAAAAATAATGTGTCTATTGACTTTTTAAAATAATGAAGGAGATGAAATTTAACTTAATCAAAAAATTAGTTGGATTAGTTGTAATCTTAATGGCAACTGCCACTTTTGCACAAACAACAAAATACAAAACAATGATTCAGATGAATAATTACACAGGAAAAGAAGCCTATGTAGTGATTTCATTAATCAATCCAAAAGGACAATACGAAAAAACTTTAGGTGTTTTGGGAACGGATAACGAGTGGTACAACACGTTAAAAGAATGGCACAAATTCAATAGTAAAAAGAAAGAAAAATTAAACGGAATTACAGGTGCTTCAGTTGCTGGAGGAGCGAGAGCTACACGTGTCATCGAGTTTGATACTGCAAAATTGAATAAAGGATACAAATTACGTTTTGAATCTGCTGTTGAAACTCAAAAATACGTCGCAAAAGACGCCGAAGTTGCATTAAATTCTGCGGATTTAGACAACAAAGCAGGTATCAAAGGTTCAGTTTATATTAAAGCCGTACGTTTTATAAAAGTTCAATAAAAATGACATTATCTATTTGGAGATATGCGCATTTGAGTCTTGCAATTTTATCTTCAGCATTTTTAGTTATTCTATCTATCACAGGAGTAATTTTGGCTGTTGATGCAATAAACGAAAAATCGCCCGCATACAAAGTAGAAAATTTCGATAACATAACACTCGCGCAAGTTTTACCAACTTTGCGCGAGCATTATTTTGAAATAATAGAAGTTAAAGTTGATCACAATGATTTTGTGACGATTGATGCTATGGACGAAGATGGGAATTCGATCAAATCTTACATTGATCCTACAACAGGAAAAAAGATTGGTGAAATTGTTCCAAAAAGTGATTTCATCAATTGGGTCACAGCCTTGCACCGTTCATTATTTCTAAAAGAAACTGGTCGAGCAATCGTTGGCGTAGTCTCTTTTTTATTGATGTTAATTTCAATAAGTGGATTAATCTTAATCGTAAAACGTCAACAAGGAATCTTAAACTTCTTCATCAAAGTTAACAAAGACTCTTTTTCACAATATTTCCACGTTGTAACTGGACGTTGGTTATTAATTCCAGTTTTAATCATTGCATTAACAGGAACATTGATTTTCTTAGCACGATTAGAACCTTTAGTTGGTCAACCAAAAGAAATCGAGCATCAAGCTAAAGAAAATTTACAACCAAAAGATTTAAAAGACATTGAGTTTTTCAAAAACACGAAATTAAGTAGTGTAGAAAAGATTGAATTTCCTTTTATTCCAGATGATGAAGCTGAACCATTTATCGTTCATTTAAGAAAAAAATCGGTTTCGGTTAATCAAGTAAATGGAGCGATTATTTCAGAATCGCTAAATCCTTATTCTGCAATTGTAGAAAAATTTAATATCGATTTACATACGGGTCGCACCAATGTGATTTGGGCAGCGATTTTAGGAATTGCTTCACTTAATATTTTATTTTTTATTTGGTCAGGATTTGTAATTACGTTCAAACGTACAAAAACGAAAATCGGCAAAAATAAATATAAAGCTATCGAAGCTGAAATTATCCTTTTAGTTGGTTCTGAAAATGGATCGACTGTTGGTTTTGCTTCAAAAATTCAAGAACAATTTTTAGCAAACGGGAAAAAATCATTCATCGCTCAGATGAATCAATATGAAATTTATCCAAAGGCAAAACAACTCATCATTTTTACTTCCACTTATGGAATTGGTGATGCGCCTGCGAATGCTAAGAAATTTGAACAATTAATCACACAATTTCCACAAAACCAATCTATCGAATTTTCGGTTGTAGGATTTGGCTCAAGAGCCTATTCAGATTATTGTGGATATGCAATTAAAGTTGACAAATGGTTGAATGATCAAAAATGGACAACGCGATTATTAGATTTAAAAACCATCAACGATAAATCGCCTGAAGAATTCACAAATTGGGTAACTGCTTACAAGGAAACAACAGATATTCCTTTAGCAACAACGCCTGCGATGTATGTTGGAAAAGCACCAAAACTGAAAAATGTTAAGGTAATTTCTACCACAAAAGTAACAGAAGAAGATGCAACATTTAAAGTTGTTTTAGATGTAAAAGAGAAATATAAATCTGGAGATTTATTAGCAATTTATCCAGAAAGCGATCACAAAGAACGTTTATATTCAGTCGGAAAAGTTGATAATAAATTGCAACTAATTGTAAAATTGCATGAGTTTGGATTAGGTTCTCAATATTTATATAATTTAGTTCAAAATTCGACGATTAAAGCTCGTATTGTAAAAAACAAAGCCTTTAGATTCCCAAAAACTTCAAAAGTTGTGATGATTGCAAACGGAACGGGAATTGCGCCTTTCCTTGGAATGATTGACGAGAATTCAAAAAATGTTGAAACGCATTTATATTGCGGTTTTAGACATGATAATGAAACAACAAAATCTTATCAAGAATTTGCAACGAAACAAATTTCTACGAATCATTTGAGTCAATTTCATATTGCTTTTTCACGTGAAGAAAATAAACAATATGTGATGGATTTAGTCAATCGTGATGCTAAATTCTTTGCTGAAACATTACAAAATGGTGGAATTCTTATGATTTGTGGCGCTCTGAAAATGCAACATGATGTGGAAAAAGTTTTGGAAGAAATCTGTCAACAACATTTGAAAAAATCATTCGAAGAATTTAAAACAAACGGACAATTTTTGACGGATTGTTATTAGAAAAATTGTTGAAACAATCCTGAGACGAGTTAAGAATTACAAAATCTTGTCAAGCTGAATTCATTTCAGCTTCTCATTATTATTTATTCTCTAATTTCTTGTCATACCGGGCCTGTCGAGGTATCTTTAAGTTTCAGACTCTTCGATAAACTCACAATAACAAATGAATAAAACATCATGCAATTCATTCTAAAAAATATATTCACTTTTATACTATTGTATGTTCTAACTCCGATAAATGCTCAAACGGTTGGAGTTAGAGATACAATTTTGATGGGAAGTAAATTCAAAATTACATTGGTTGACACCGATTCTATTTCTGTTGAAAAAAATATCAATAAAGCAATTGATGAAATGATCAGAATCGAGAATTTGATTTCTGATTGGAAACCTACTTCACAAGTTTCTTTTGTCAATCAAAATGCAGGAATAAAACCCATTAAAGTTGATCGCGAGGTTTTTGACTTAACAAGACGTGCGATTTATTTTTCGCAACTAACCGATGGTGCTTTTGACATTAGCTTTGCAGCAATGGATAAAATATGGAAATTTGATGGTTCAATGGAAAAGATTCCAACTCAGGAAGAAATTTCAAAAGCTATTGAAAAAATCGGTTATAAAAACATTATTTTGAATGAAGAAAATTCAACTATTTTCTTAAAAAAAGTTGGAATGAAAATCGGTTTTGGATCAACAGGAAAAGGTTATGCAGCACAAAAAGCACGAACTTTCATGCAAGACTTAGGAATACAAGCGGGTATAATTGATGCTTCTGGAGATATGACAACTTGGGGAAATCAATCAAATGGAGAACCTTGGAAAATTGGAATTACAAATCCATTTAATCGACATAAAATGTTGGATATTCTCTCAATGAAAAATGCTGCTGTTACGACTTCTGGTGATTACGAAAAATTTATTTTGATTGATGAAGTTCGCTATTCACACATTATTAATCCCAAAACTGGAATTCCTTCAACAGGATTAACAGGGGTTACAGTTATTGGTCCGGATGCTGAAATGTGTAATGGTTTTAGCACTTCTATCATGGTTTTAGGAAAAGAAAAAGGATTGAATTTAATCAATCAACAAAAAGATTACGCTGCTCTTTTTATTACAGATAAAGGGAAGATTATTCGTTCAAAAAACTACAAAAAAATTAAACGAAAACTTGGGTAATAACACTTAAAAATGGTATTTGGATATGCAGTTTCAACGTAAAAATGCGCCTTACTAAGCATTCCTAACTACAAAAACATTTATACAAAACAACACTCTCAAAATATCAATAATTTAGCCTAAATTATTTAGGTGTATAATAATGTTTAGTAGATTATTTTTATTGAAAAAGTATTATTTCATTTTTAATAATTCTTCTTTAAAATCCTTATATAAAATGTTATATGTTTTTAATAATTGCTCATCTTGTGTTGTCGATGATGTTGAATATTCATATGATATTTTTATTCTAGACATCGACTCTTTAGAGTATAATACTTTTCTTTTTTCTATATCTATTAATTGTAAAATAACGTGGTACTCTCTCTCTTTATTTTTTTCATATGTAGTTATAGATGTGAAATTTTTTTGAGCTAAAATACTAGGCTTTAAAATAGTTTGAATTAGTAATATATATTCACTTTTTGTTTCATTTCTAATTATATCCAATTGTTCATCATTTAAATGAAAAATAAATTTCTCATTACTAAATTCTAGAAAACTTGGATTCAATAAAATATTTTTAATAATATTAGAAAAATCTGAATCTACTTTATTAGAAAAATCAACTCCTACTGAATAAAAATTATTCTTTATTAAAACAAATTTATCTTCTTCTTTTATAGAAAAATTATTTAAGTTTTTTTCTGTATGTAAATAATATTTAGGCGTAACTAAACATGAAGAGAATATAACAAATGATAGATAAATCAAATATTTCATTTTTTTATTAAATATAATTACAATTTATTTATATTTAACTAATTATAATAAATTATAAATCTTATGAAATTAAAAAACTTACTCTTTTTGTCAGCTATATCATGTAGCTTTCTAACTACCTACTCTTGTAACGATGATAATTCATCGTCAAGTTTGAACGAAAATCAAAATGTTAAACAATCAAAAATATCCTTTGATTCTGGAAAAAAACTCTTGAAATTTTCTGGAAGAAAAAATGATATTAAAATATTTATTGAAGATACTATAAGTAAAGAAAAAATTTTCAATAAATATTACGATCAAGGATTTATCCCTTTAAGTATTTCTCCTGATATTAAAGACGAAGGTGTTATAAACAAAATGAGCAATTTGATTTTAAGTAATAAATCTACTTTAATGAATAAAAGCTCTGATGATACTTCTGATGAAACATTTTTAGAAGATGAAGATTTTGCTTCTATTTTAAATGATAAAGGTGCTGTTCAGTTGAATGACTCTATATACATGTACACTCCTAATGGTCTTTTCATTGTTCATCAAGATGATTATGATGAACTTGAATATTATATTGAAAAAAATCAAAATATAAGCATTCCTTCTGGTCTTAATCAGGTAACAGATAATATAACTTCTTACAGACCTGATTTAGCTACCTTAGGAACTGAATATGAAATAATTGCCCCTATAGACCCTGAAGATGGAGGAGGAGGTGGAGGAGGGACATATAACCCATCTCCTACAATACCTTCAAAAGGAGAAACAAATCATTATAAAAATTGTAATAATGGAATAAGTAATCCTTTTTTAGGTAATATTTTTGGAAAACAATATGTTTGTGAATATTTTTTTGATGGAGACCATCAAGTTAAAACTGTCTTTGAAATACAAGATTTTCTTTTATTCTATAGTGTAAGAGCTAAAAATAAGTATCGAAGAAAAGGTACTTTCGGATGGAGAACAGATGATGCTAGAAAATTGTATCTTAAAATAAATGATGGTTTAATTAAAGTGGAAAGAAAAACATTTACAGCTACATTTAATAATTCTCAAATTCAGCCGATAATAAAAGCTATTAATGATTTAATCACTGTTAAATCTAGTTTTGTCCCTGTTGTTACTAGTGAATTTTTATTGAACAGTTCTGGTAATTACACTCAAACCGACTATAGTTTAGCTACTGGAGATTTAGGTTATTACAATACTACAGGTATGTTAATCTTTCCTCAAAACAAACAAATATCTAGTAGTGTAAATATGGATAGTTTTAAATCTTTATTAAACACATCTAAAAAATCTATTATTTATATAAATATATTTAATAAAGATCGAGAGATAACACACGAGCAAATACTAAAAGTAGCTGCAGATGCTTTTAAAAAGTATGCTACGGCTGGAAGAACACCTAGTGATATAGCAATTGTTATGAACGAAATTAAAGCTTCACAAGATAGAATAGATGCTCAACCTTTATATATTGTGACAAAAGATGAGCTTATAGAAGCTAATAACACACATAAAGTATTGAAAGATTTTGATATTAGAAAAGATTTTGACCTAAAAGAGTTTATAGTTGGTTTTAAAACAAACGAAAATGGCGACAAAAAGTTCGAAGTTAAATTTAAATTAGGTTTCAATAAAATAACTCAATATAAAATGGACATAGAAGGTGGTGTTTATTATAACAATCGTTGGGGTGGAACTAAATTTATTGTTCAAAAAAATTAATTTTAATAATATGAATTTAACTAAATTTATTTTATTACTCCCTTTTTTAGGTAATGCTCAACAGGATACAAATTCTTATAAAAATTCAGGAGTAATTGAAATCGGAACACATGGTATTAATATTGGTTATAACATTCTCGTTGGTGAAAAATCTTTTTTAAATTTCGAAACAGGTATTGGAGGGGGATATAATTTAAATGATGATGCTGTTTCATATGTTTTCAATTTTTCAAAACCTACACCATACATTAAATCGGGTTACTCCATGATGTATAATAAGGATAAAAGAATATCAAAAGGAAAGTCTTTGAAAAATAATTCTGGAAATTTTTTAGAAATACAATTAAAGTATTCCTTTGGAAATAAAAATGATATAGATTTAAACAAATCCTTATTAACAGATTTACATTGGGGTATTCAGAGATCTATAGGTTCTAATTTTTACTTTCGAACACATGTCGGTATAGGATACTTACAAGATTTTGATTTAAGTAAAGGAAACCTAACTCCTACATTAGGATTTAAATTCGGATATAATCTATTATAAAACATCTATAACACCTTTTATGTTGAAGTAAAAGGTGTTTTTTTTTATAGAAAAAATAGACTCAGTTCTGTAATTATTGTTACACTTCATTTTAAATAAAAAGTCGAAATTGCATCAAAATCAAAAATACAATGAACGACAATAAAAAATCTCATTGGGAACATATATACGACGTAAAAACTCCAGGAGAAGTGAGTTGGACACAAGAAAAACCAGAAACTTCTTTGAATTTTATTCATTCTTTTGGAACTGATAAAACAGCTAAAATTATCGATATCGGAGGTGGAGATAGTAAATTGGTTGATTTCTTATTGGAAGAAGGATACGAAAATATTTCGGTTTTGGATATTTCTGCAAATGCGTTGGAAAGAGCGAAAAATCGTTTAGGAAATAAGGCAGAAAAAGTAACTTGGATTGTAGCTGACATTACCGAATTTGAACCAACAGAACAATACGATATTTGGCACGATAGAGCAGTTTTTCATTTCCTGACCGAAGAAAATGATATCAAAAAATACCAAGATTTGGTCGCAAAAGCAGTAAAAGAAAAAATGGTTATTGGAACTTTTTCCACAAACGGACCATTAAAATGTAGTGGTTTGGAAATTAAACAAAATGATGAAACTTCTTTAACCTCTAATTTTGAAGCTAATTTTGAAAAAATTGAATGTTTTACAATTGATCATAAAACGCCGTTTGATACAATACAAAATTTTATTTTTTGTAGTTTCAACAAAAAATAAAATGCGTTAGGGATAGAAGTGAAAATCCTTTTTTGTAGACGTGGTGTCTACAAAAAAGATTGTAACGGATAGCCCGCTCGAACGACCAAAATACAAAAATCATCTCTTTAATTTGGGAGATGATTTTCTATTTTTAAAGCTTTATTGTATTCGATATTTCCTTTTTTGATATCATTTAAAATCCATTTCAGTTCAGCATCCGTACGTTTAATTTTATCTTGCAAATTAGGCTGAATAACTTGGTTTGGATAAACGCCATGCGCCTGTTCATCTCGTTTCTCGGTAGGAGAAAGATAAACTGTACCAACCGAAATTTTGAGTTTGGAATTGGGCAACGTAAATTTAGGCATCAACCCAGCAACCGTTCCATTAAAATCTCCACCCGTTTCTTCACCTACAAAAAATGCTCGATTTTTTAATTGAAGATTAGCCGAAATCAACGCCGAAGCAGAGTAAGAACCACCGTTTATAATGACATACAAATTGTGATGATACACAAGGTCTTTATCTATTTTGACATGGGAAAAAGGCACGTGCAATTCATATTCATCTTTAGTATTTTTGGACGTCGAAAAATATGTATAACCCGAACCCAACCAAAGCAACGGATAAGAATAAACGGGAAAAAGATTGTACAACGACTTGCCAAAAGAGGTTTTGTTCGCGACGATTTTTTCACCTAAAAAAACCTTCGAATCATCGACCAAATAAGCGTATAAATAGTGCGAATCTTTTAGGTAACCACCACCATTGTTGCGAAGATCGAGAACTAAATTTTGGACTTTGTGATTCTTGATATCCGTAAAAACTTCTTTATATAGTTCGCGTATTTTTCCTTTTCTAAAATCGGTTACTTTTAATACCGCAATCGTGCTGTCGTTCGTAGGAAAAGTCAAATCTTTGGAATAAGTTTTGGAACTTTTAGAATAGCCGTATTTCTTTTGTTTTATCCTAACTTTTCGCTCAACTTCTTTCTGCTCTTTTGTAATTTTTGGCGTTTCTGCAACCTTTTCACTTTTAAGTTTTGGATAGGTACGAAATATTTTTTTTCGGATGATTGAATTCCCCATTTTAAAAGTTAATTCAATCGAATCTTTAATTCCATTTTCTAAAGTAAAATAATTGAGAAAAGTTCGGTTAAACACATTATCCGAAAAAGTTTGATTTTCTCCATCACCATATATACTTCTTTTATATTTATCGTATAAATACTTTGTAGAAACACTATCTATAAAAAGCAAAGCCGAACCTTGATTAATTGGATTTATTTTACTGTAATCTGCCACTAAAAAAACTGAATCATTTTGCCAAAAAAAACTATAATCACTAAACGCTGATTTTGACTCTTTGAACTTCTTTGTTCGTTTTTTATCTAATCGTTTGAATAACGGATAAATATCTGTATGACCATGTTCTAAACTTTCGAAAATCGGAAAAAATTTGACATAAAAATCATTTGGTTTCATCGATTGATTAATTGTTTTTTTAAGACTATCAAATTTATAATCAATTTGTTCTTGAGAAGTGTATAAATCTAATTTTGGATGATATCTTTTTAGTTTTTTATAAACAAAATCTACATCTTTTTTCAATTTATTCGCAGGAATCTCTGTATCAATATGTGCATTATATTTCTCTACAGAAACACAGCTGCATATCAACAAAAGTGACAAATAAATTAGAGTAGATTTTAGTTGCATAGAGGGTTATTGCTTAGTTTTTATATCATTTAATACCCAATCTAGTTGAGGATCTTTTTTATTTATTAAATCTTCAAAACTCATTTTAATTGGAATATCTGGAATAATTCCTCTTCCTTTTAACTCTCGAGAAGTATTTGGTCTATAAGTCATCAATCCAACATGTAATTTTAATTTAGATTCTGACAATTTGTAATCAATAAACTGACCAGCTACTGTACCATTATAATCTCCTCCTGTTTCTTCACCAACAAAAATCGCTTTTCCATCATTTTGTATAGAAGCAGAAATTATACTCGATGCCGAATATGACATTCCATTTGTTAGAACATACAAGTTTCCTTTATATTTTTTATCTGGGTTTATTGCATATTTCTTCTTTTTAGTGTTCAAAAAATAATCATTGTTCTCTTTCTTTATATCAAATAATGATTTTACCGAACCATATAAGACCAATGGTAAACCAAATGTATGTCCAATAACATTCGGTTTGTTGAAGTATTTATTAATCATCGTAAATTTAGATCCAACTTTTACTTCGTTTGAAATTGCCATTTTAACCTCATCATTGGCTTTCAAAAATGAATATAAATAGTTAATATCAGACACATAACCTCCAGTATTATTTCGAATATCTAAAACTAAATTTTTCACTTTTAATCTTTCTATAGAATCAAAAATAAATGGATATGCTTCTTTCCCATGACCAATAGAAAAAGACTTTATTTTTAGGACTAATGTTGTAGAATCTTCTGGGTTTGGAAAAATTAATTCACGTTGATAATCATTTCTAGATTTATTGTAGCCAAAGTATTTCTTTATATCTTCTTTATGTTTATATCTTTTTTTAGCAAGTAACTTTTCTTCTTTCGTTAATTTCTTTTTCTCAGTTTTTTTGTCTTCTGGTTTTACAACATCAACTTTCTTTTCGTCTCTTAAATTCTTACCTTTCTTTTTAGGATATTCTCTTCTAACTATTTCAGTAAAAATCGAATCATTCTTTACAAGCGATAGCGTAATAGAATCCGTATTTCCGATAACATTTCTCAACTTTGCTGTGTAATAAACTGGTAACAAATATTCATCTAAAGAAGTAATGAAACCATCTCCTTTTCTTACGCCTATATTATCTTTTCGAAAATCTTGATAAGAAATTCCATTAATAGCCAAAATTTCTCCCTGCTTGATTAAACTAGAATCTTTAATATTTTTATTTTTCTCAAAAAAAAGTCTACCATCCAATGTTTTCAATTCAATTAAACTAAAAGGTGATTTTGTTTTCTTATATTTTTTTGCTTCAGCTTTTTCGGTCCTTTTTCTTAACATGGATAATGTAGTGTGTCCATGTCCAAATGAGGAAATAACTTTGGAAAATTCGCGCGAAAAATCATTTGGCAACATAGGTTGATGAATAGAATTTTTAAAACTATCTAATCTATTTGCGATAATCTGTTTTGAATGATACAAATCGATATCAACGTGTTTTGTTAATAATTTCTCTTTTGTATAATCAACATCATATTGCAATTTGTCTACATCAATTTTCTTATCAATATGTGCATTATACTTCTGAACAGACACACAAGAACTGAAAAAAGTAACGATTAAAAGCGTAAAAATTTTATTCATAATCAAGGTTTTAAACAATAGACGGTTGGTTTAATGAAAAGTTACAATATTATTTCACTTCTTGATAAAATTCTTCGATAAAATTTTCCATATACTGATGACGTTTTAAAGCGATTTCTTTTGCTGTTTTGGTATTCATCAACTCTTTTAATTTGAATAATTTATCATAAAAATGTTGCACACTCGATGCATCTTTCGAATTATCATATGGATTATACAAAATATTACCAACACTTCCGCCATATGCAAAACAACGCGCAATACCAACCGCTCCAATCGCGTCCAAACGATCAGCATCTTGCACAATCTCCGCCTCGATAGTTGTTGGTTTATTTCCTTTGCTAAATGAAACTTGCGAAACTATTTCCAATACTTTCAGGATTGATTCTTCTTCAACATGAATTGATTCTAAAAATTCTCTAATTAATTCTTCTGATTTATCAACTCCATCATGCAATTTATAATCACCAATATCGTGTGTCCAAGCTGCTAATTCAACCAAAAAAGAGTCAGCATTTTCAGTCTCTAAAATCTTCTTTGCATTTGTCACCACACGTTCTATGTGAAAATAATCGTGACCTGTTCCTTCATCTAAAAACGTTTTTTTGATATATGCTTGTGTCTGAGTAAGTATTTCTTGTTTGTTCATTTTAATTATATTTTTGCTCTAAAAATACATCAGAATCTCTTGTCAAAAAACTTGATTTTTTAGAATTAATTTAATAATCACTTTTTAAATAATTATTTATCAAAAATATTGTATATTTGCACCTCAAATTTGTAAAACGGGACGAGTTCCCAAAATAATTAGTTATACTATGGCTACAAGAATTAGATTACAAAGACATGGTCGTAAAGGAAAACCATTCTTTCACATCGTAGTTGCTGACTCAAGAGCAAAACGTGATGGTCGTTTCATCGAAAAATTAGGTACTTACAACCCAATTACTAACCCAGCTACAATTGAATTAAATGTTGATTCTGCTGTAAAATGGTTACAAACTGGTGCTGAGCCTACAAATACTGCTAAAGCTTTATTATCTTACAAAGGTGCTTTTATGAAAAAACACTTATTAGGTGGTGTTGCTAAAGGTGCGTTTTCTCAAGAAGAAGCTGACAAACGTTTCGACGCTTGGTTAGAAGCTAAAGGTGAAAAAGTTCAAGCTAAAAAAGACGGTTTAACTTCAGGTGCTGCTGCTGCTAAAGCTGCTGCATTAGAAGCTGAAAAAGCTGTTAATGAAGCTCGTGTAAAAGCTGCTCAGGAAGCTGAAGCTGCTGCACAAGTTGAAGAAACTCCTGCTGAAGAAGCAGAAGGTACAACTGAAGAAGTTGCTACAGAAGAATAATTTTTAAGTTCAGAGAAGGTCCAAATGACAAAAAATGATTGCTATTATTTAGGTAAAGTTACTAAGAGACATGGTTTCAAAGGTAATTTAATCATTCACTTGGATACAGATGAACCAGAATTATACGATACTTTGGAAGCAGTGTTCATCGAGCAAGATGGCGCACTGGTTCCATTTTTTTTCGAAACTTCTCAGCCTTATCAAGGCACAAAATTATTAGTAAAGTTTGAAGATGTTGAAGACGAAGATGTCGATAAATTGATCAATCGCGAACTTTATTTACCTCTAAAATCATTACCAGAACTTTCTGGAACAGATTTTTATTACCACGAAATAGTTGGTTTCACTATTTATGATCAAACAAATACAGAAGTTGGTACTATAAAATCTGTGAATGATTCTGCAGCGCAAGCTTATTTCGAAGTTAATGCGAATGGAAAAGAAATCTTAATTCCGATGATTGACGAATGGATTCTTGAGGTTAATCGCGAAGAAAAAGCAATGCTTATCCAAATTCCTGACGGATTATTAGAAATTTATTTGGGATAACTTATCCATTATAAATCACTTATTTACTTCTATTTTTTGATTGAATTTTTCTAATTGTAAAATCCGAAATTTTCGACATTATATTTATTGTCAATTTCGTACCTTTGCAAACTCAATCGTAATTAAAAAATGGAAGAAGAAAAAAAATCATTGAATTTTATTGAGCAAATCATTGAAGATGATTTAGCCAACGGGATGCCAAAAGAAAATTTACGTTTTCGTTTCCCACCAGAACCAAATGGTTATTTGCATATCGGGCATGCAAAAGCAATCTGCTTAAACTTCGGTTTAGGACAGCGTTACAATGCGCCTGTAAACTTACGTTTTGATGACACTAATCCTGACAAAGAAGAGCAAGAATTCGTAGATTCTATCCGCGAAGATGTGAAATGGTTAGGTTTCGAGTGGGCAGAAGAACGCTATGCTTCTGATTATTTCCAGCAGCTTTACGATTGGGCTGTTCAATTAATTAAAGAAGGAAAAGCGTACATCGACGACCAATCTTCGGAAGTAATTAATGAACAACGTAAAACACCTTTTGAACCTGGAATCGAGTCTCCTTTCAGAAATCGTTCTGTTGAAGAAAATTTAGATCTTTTCGAACGAATGAAAGCGGGAGAATTTGAAGAAGGTACACATGTTTTACGTGCAAAAATTGACATGACTTCTCCTAATATGAACATGCGCGACCCTGTTATGTATCGTATTTTGAAACGTCCTCATCACCGCACTGGAGATACATGGAAAATGTACCCAATGTACGATTGGACACATGGAGAATCTGATTATATCGAAGGAATTTCTCACTCATTATGTTCGTTAGAATTCAAAAATCATCGCGATTTATATGAATGGTATGCGAATAATGTTGAGTTGCCAAATCAACCTCAAAAACCAAAACAACGCGAATTTGCTCGTGGTAATGTTTCCTACATGATTACAAGTAAACGTAAGTTGATGAAATTGGTACAAGAAGGAGTTGTAACAGGTTGGGACGATCCACGTATGCCTACAATTTCAGGTTTGCGTCGTCGCGGTTATACGCCAGAATCGATTAAGAATTTCTGGAATACAGCCGGAGTTGCAAAACGTGATAATGTTTTAGATATTTCGTTATTAGAATTTTCTGTTCGTGATCATTTAAATAAAATTGCGCCTCGTGTTTTTGCTGTCATTGATCCTGTAAAAGTGATTATCGAGAATTATCCAGAAGGACAAGTGGAGGAATTAGAAATTGAGAATAATCCAGAAGATGAAACTGCTGGAACTCGTATCGTTCCTTTTACTCGTGAAATCTATATCGAACGTGAAGATTTTATGGAAGAAGCGCCTAAAAAATTCTTCCGTTTATCATTAGGAAATGAAGTTCGTTTGAAAGGTGCATATTTCATTAAAGCGGAAAGAATAGAAAAAGATGCTGAAGGAAATATCACAACAATCTATGCAACTTACGATCCTGAAACGAAGTCTGGAAGCGGAACAGAAGCTTCTAAACGTAAAGTAAAAGGTACATTGCATTGGGTTTCTGCAACAGAAAATATTCCAATCGAAGTGCGCGAATATGACCGTTTATTTACAGTTGAATCTCCTGATGCAGAGAAAGATGTTGACTTTTTACAATTTGTCAATCCAAACTCTTTAACTGTAAAAGAAGGTTTTGCTGAGCCTGCTTTGAAAGAAGCTAAAGTCGAGGATAAATTCCAATTTCAACGCATTGGATATTTTGCTTTAGACCGTGATTCTTCTACAGAAAAATTAATTTTTAATAGAACAGTTACGCTTAAAGATACTTGGGCAAAAGTCAATAAATAAAAAATCTATTTTATTAAATATCAAGCTCGAACAAATTTGTTCGAGCTTTTTTTATTATATTTAATCCAAATTTTAACCATGAAAAATAAAATCATTTATATCATATTTACTGCATTTATTGCCTTATCAAGTTGCAAATCAACCAAAGCAACAACAGAAGAAAAAGCGAATGATTCTACTGATAAAATCGAAAGAACGCAAGAACCAACACTTATAGGGAGATGGAAATTGATAAAACTTTCAGGTGGAATCGTAGGACGCGAACAACTACCGCCTGCGGATCGTGTTACAGTTATAGAATTTACGCCTACCGAGATGATTACAATTATTAATGGTAAGGAAACAAATCGAGTAACTTATAATATAGCAAAAGGGAAAAGTATTCACAAAACAGAACCTGTTCCAATGATTTATACCAACGGAATTACATCGATGGGAAAAAGTTTTCGTATTGAAGGAAATACTCTTGGAATTAGTGAGGAGTTTCATGACGGTTTTTATTATACCTATATAAAAATTGCGAACGACGATGACGGATTACTTAGAGAATAAAAATTCGATAAAAAACTGGAATGAAGATGATCGTCCTCGCGAAAAATTAGCTTTAAAAGGACGTTCATCGCTTTCTGACGCAGAATTGTTAGCGATTATCATGGGAAGCGGAAATCGTGAAGAATCGGCTGTAGAATTGGCAAAACGAATCTTAAATTCTGCGAACAATAATTGGAATGAATTAGCTAAATATTCAATTGTAGATTTATGCAAATTCAAAGGAGTTGGAGAAGCAAAAGCAATTTCGATAATCACTGCAATGGAAATTGGTAGAAGAAGAAATTCGCAAGAGGTTTTGGAGCGTGATAAAATTACTTCGAGCAAGGACGCAGCGATCATTTTACAGCAACAAATTGGCGATTTACCAAACGAAGAATTTTGGGTAATGTTCCTCAATCAAGGAAATCGAATCATCAAAACTGAGCAAATTTCGCGAGGTGGAATTAATCAAACCGCCGTCGATATTCGAGTAATTTTTAAGCGCGCCTTAGAATTAATGACAACTGGAATGATACTTTCTCACAACCATCCGTCTGGAAATCTTACTCCAAGTCAGTCTGACATACATATTACTCGAAAAATTAAAGAAGGTGCTACGCTTTTGGATATTCAAGTTTTAGATCATGTAATTGTTTCTCAAAAAGATTTTTATTCGTTTGCGGATGATGGTCTAATTTGATATCTTTAAGCTTTATTGAAAACTATTTTGAGTCAAGAAATCATCATATTTACAGAAAAAATTACAAATCGAATTGAATATATTTTTGATTTTATTTTTCATGATTTTTCTGGAATTGACTACAAAACGACTACAGATTTTGAAGAATTTTCACAATCAATTTTACCAAAAATCAACTTTTCAAATCAATTTTTAGAAAATGAAATCAATTATAAAGTTGATGAAATTTTGTTAGAAATTGACATTAATAAAAATATAAATTATTATACATTAAATGAAATAGGAAAATGTTTTTATTTTCTTTCTCGTTATGAAGAATACATTGCAAAACCAGAACAATTTGATCAACACAATCGTTTTTTAGGTTCGGATTTAGATTATTCTAAGCCAATTGTAGATGAAATTTGTATTGAAATTCAACAAAAAATAAAAGCTAAATTTCCTAAAATATCTTTTAAACAAAGAGTTTACAAGCAGATTAATACACATGACGTAGATTATGCATGGAAATATTTGCATCATTCGTCTAAAATAAAATTTGGTTCACTTTCGAAAAAACTTTTAAAAGGTGATTTCAAAGAATTTCAAAATCAAATCAAAGTTTTAAATCAGCAAAAAAAAGATCCTTATGATACATTTGATTATTTGAAAGATTTAGCTGAAAAACATCAAGTCGAGACAATTTTCTTTTGGTTATTGGGTGATTATTCTACTTTCGATAAAAATCATCATTGGAAAAATAAAGCACAAAAAGATTTAATAAATAACATTTCAACTTGGGCAAAAATTGGAATTCATCCTTCTTATCAATCTAATTTTGAGGAAAATAAATTAACAACTGAAATTAATCGATTAGAAAAAATCATCAATCAACCGATAAAAAAATCACGTCAACATTTCATTAAATTAAGCTTCCCTCACACTTATCAACAATTGTTAATAAACGAAATTTCGGAAGATTATACCATGGGATTCCCTCATCAATTAGGCTTTAGAGCTGGCACTTCTACTCCATTCAAATGGTTTAACTTATCAACAAATCAACAAACATTGTTAACAATATATCCTTTTGTTGCCATGGATGTTACGTTGAAAAACTATTTAAAATTAACACCGCAACAAGCTCTAGAGGAAATAAAAAGATTGAAACAAACAATTAAAGCGATAAACGGAACGTTTATAACATTATTCCACCAATCAAATTTGAACGAAGATTGGGCTGAATGGCTAAAAGTTTACGAAAGTATTTTTGAATGATAAAAAGAGTTTCTCGAAAAAAATTAGATGTTAATAAATACACCGAATGTCTCAACAGATCGGTGAATTACCGCATTTATGCAGAAGTTTTTTATTTAGATGCTTTAGTTGAAAACAATTGGGATTGTTACGTTTTAAATGACTATGAAGCCATAATGCCTTTACCTTTTGTGAAGAAATTTGGGTTTAAATTCATTGTACAACCAATTTATTGTCAACAATTAGGAGTTTTTCATCAAGCAAATTTTTCGAAAGAAACTTTCAAACGTTTTGAAAAAAAACTACATCGAAATTTAGTGAGAGCTTATGCTTTTAATGAAGAAAATACAGAGATGTTTGAGCCGAAGGGACAGAAAAAGGTTAATTATATCTTAGATTTGGGTCAAGATTATGAAAATTTATTTTCAAATTATAGCAGAAATCGAAGAAACAAAGTTAGACAAGCAATAAAATTTGATTATAACTTAAACAAAACTAATCAATTAAATAACTTTCATAAAATAAATTCTTCTTACGAGTATATGACTTCAAATAACTTAATTAACTATTCAAAAGATAAACTTGAGCAGTTATTAAGTAAAAAAATCATTAATGTTTATGAAATTTTTGACAATGAAAAGAACTTACTTGGTTGTCAATTAATCATGATTTCTAAAAATAGAATTTATAATTTTGCTTTCGCAAGAAATAAGAATTCGAAAAGTAATTTTGGATCAGACTTTATGATAGATTACATTATCAAAAACTTTTCTAATTCAGAGTTAACACTTGATTTCGAAGGTTCTATGGTTCCTTCTATAGCCAAATTTATGCAAGACTTTGGTCCTATAGAAAAGCATTATACAAACTATTCTAACTTAGATTTTTTGACAAAGAAAAATTAATTCACGGTAACCATTTCCAACAGAAAGTTTCTTTGCTAAATCATTTTCAATGTTATTACGATAATCAATTTTTTCGATTAGCATATTATCACGTTTTAATCGTTCTTGAAAATCTTGACCATGTAATCGTAATAAATCTTTTTCACCATAATTTTTTAATCGTTCTTCTTCCGTCTTAAGCTCAGCATTTTCAAACGTATTATTTATTGGATGAATAGGAGTTTGAATCAATGCTTTCCCTCCTTTTTTTAGAACTCGAAACAATTCATCAATTGCCTTTTTTTCATCAGGAATATGACCTAAAACATGACAACAAATAATATAATCAAATGTCTTATCAGGATAATTTATTGAAGTAATATCCATTTCTTCATCAGCAAGATTGATGTTAATATCTGCATTGACATAACGTAAATTATCGGTCTGTTTAAAAATATTTTTCAAAGCATCTTCTGGAGCAATATGCAATAATTTATTAGGTCTAGCCAATAAATCTGTTTCGTTTTTTATAAATTCTAACAAAACTCTTGTCCTTTCTAATGAACCGCAATTTGGACATTCAGCATTCTCTCGGTTATCTATACCGTTTGATTTATCCAAAAACTTAGAAAAAGATTGTTCGCAACAATTGCAATAAAAATTATTTCCTTTCAGAAATAATCCATTCAATTTCTTCAAATTTTTTCTATTATTAATCCTTATCTTTTCAGAAAATAATTTTTTATAAAATGTTTTAATTGCATTCATTACTTACAAACGTTAAGACTGCTATTTTATGATATTAAATTTATTCAAAAAAAATATATTTCCTTTTTACCACACAGTTTCAGATAAACGATTAATTCATATCGATCAATTATATCCATTAAAATCCATTGATCAATTTCAGCGTGAATTAGATTTTTTTCAGAAAAATTATGTCAATATTTCTATGATTGAATTAATTGATTTGTACAAAAAAAATGGTTCTATTCCTCAAGAAAATTACTTTCATCTTAGTTTTGATGACGGTTTGAAACAATGTTACTCTATAATTTCACCAATATTAAAAGAACGAAATTTAGATGCAACTTTTTTTATCAATCCGAATTTTATAGACAATCAAGAAATATTTTATCGGTATAAAGTTGCTTTCATTTTAGAAAATATTACAGACAATAACCTTAAAAAAGAACTTTTAAATTATTCTATTCATGATCTTAAAAAAATTGATGAATTAATTAATGAACAAGAAATAAAACTAAATGAAGCTGAAATCTATTTGAATGAAGCTGAAATTAAAGCCTTAATTCATCAAGGATTTACAATTGGTGCACACTCGATGAATCATCCTTATTATCGCGATATTTCTTTCGCACAACAACTTTTAGAAACGAACGAAAGTTTAGATTTTATCCAACAAAAGTTTAATTTAGATTATCGAGTTTTTTCTTTTCCTTTTACAGATGACGGCGTTTCTAAAAACTTTTTTAATACTATAAAATCCGATTTTACATTTGGTACAGCTGGAATAAAAGATGATGAATTTTCAACAAATATTCAGCGACTTCCGATGGATAATTGTATTTCTAATCCTGCAATTTTTGTCCAAAAAAATCGTTATAAATTCTATATTCAAAAGTTACTACAAAAACATATTGTATCTCATTAACACAAAAAGAGTGAAAAAATTTTACCATTTATTTCTTACATTATTTTTCTTAATCATTTATCGTTTAGGAAGTTTTAGTAAAATAACTTTTGGTGATGCTGCTGGAAAAATATTGGATATAGAACGAAATCAATTTACGTATGAAACATATTCATTAACTCATTTTTTGTATTTCAACTTCAATATTCTAATTCACAAATTATTTCCTTTTATAGATACCATTGAGATTGGACGTTGGGTAAATATTATTTCTGCTGTAATAGTTTTAAATATTTTATTTTCTATTCTTCAACTCTTAAATAAAAAACTTTGGATTTCTCTTTTAGGTACAGTTGCATTTGGATTTAGCTTTACTTTTTGGAAAAACACTGAAAATATAGAGGTTTACACTTTTTGTTTAATTTGGATTTCACTTTACGTTTTATTTGCGATAAAATTTGTTCAAAATAAACAATCTAAAACGCTTTTATTTGCAGGAATAATGCTTGGAGTCAGCTTGTTTTCTCATGTACAAGGTGTTCTATTAATTCCTTCTTATTTTTATTTATGCTACTTGGCTTTTAGAAATAATGTTAAAAACAGACTAATTTTCAGTTATTTTTTTATTCCTTTTCTATTTTTAGCATTGCTTTATATTTATCCAATTATTAATAACGAATCTCTGAAAAATGTTTTATCATCTTCGGAAAAATCATGGGTTTCTGACTCATTAAAGAAAGATTTAGTAAGCTATTCAAAAGATTTAATGAAAGCATTAGGTTATATTATTTATAATTTTTGGTTTCTTAATTTTGCCATATTCTTTATTCCAATTAGAAATTTTATTAAAGACAAATCATTACTTTTTTTAATTATTTTCGGTTTACCTGTTTTTTGTTTTTCTACTATTTATGCTGTTAGCGATAATTATGTCTTTTTCTTAAATTTTAATTTAGCCTATTTGATTATTTTAAGTATTGGTTTAAACAATTTTATTACAAAATTTCCGAAGAACACTTCATTAATTTCTATTCTTATTTTCTCAACACCGCTTTATTATTATTCGGCCAAACAACTTGCTATGCAAACAACAAAAGGGAAAGAATTTCATCAACAAAAAGCATACAAAGACGGATTAAATTATTATTTGCTTCCTTGGATGAATAACAATAAAGGTATTTTAGAAGTTATTTTGAATAATGAAGAAACAAATGAAGATATTGAATGGATGAAAGAAACAGGTCAAAAATTAATTGATCTAAAATCCAAAACAATGACAAAAGAAGAAATAAAAAAGTTGTAAATTAACGTACAAATCAATTGTTTATGAGAACGTTATTTTATATTATTTTTTGTTTTTCTATTTTTTCGTGCAGTAGTCAACAAGGTGGTTTAGTTTTTCCAAATCAATCAACAACTTCAAATTCGGTAAGTTCTACAAACCAATCTACAATCAAAAATTTTATTATCACAGATGATTTACAGCCAATCACTTTACAAGTAAATGTAATTGTTCTGAAACGAGATGATGGAACGGGAAATTATGATTTAAAAAATCCAGAAGAGAAACAGGCTTTAGAAAATTTCATGAATGCAAGCAATGACGTTTGGAGCAAATTTACTCAACCAAATGACTTAAATGGCTGTTATACTGGAAAAGATTTTTATCAAGATGCTAAAATTCGTTTTAAATATAATTACATTGAAATTAAAGATAACTATGCTTGGAATTATAAAAATAGTGGTGCTGATTTACAAAATATGAAATACAACGGATTTACACCGTATAGAGGTTGGTATTTAACTTATATAGATGATAAAATTTCTCAAGACGCTACAATGCCTAAAGGAATAAATGTATATCTAACAATGGATGCAGATAATTATGATCGTTTATATAAAGTAAAAAGCAAAGATTTTGATTTAAAAGAAGTTGCAGCAGCAGAATCCCCAAGTAGTAACTTATCACAAAGTATTAGCATTCATATCCCTAACCGATATTTAAAATATCTTTCTCATCGATTTCAAGATCCCATTCGTTTTAATAAAACGGTTGAAGAAACAATGTCATGGGATTTAGGAGATGCTCGAGGATTAGCTCACGAAATTGGACATAGCCTTGGTTTAAATCATAGTAATGAATACCACAATACAAATGCGTGCAAATTTTCTATAATGTCTCAAGTTGGTTCGGATCCTAAAAATTATCTTCAACCAACAGAAATTTTAAAGGCTCATAAAAATCTTAGAGAGACTAATTTAATTCAATTTGTAACAGAAGATTCTTTTTTAGGAAATACATTTTTAATCAATGAAAATACAAATTGGGATAAAACACTACGTTTTTATTCAAATTTAAAAATTGAGAACAATGTAATCTTAACAATTTCAGAACCAGTAATTTTAGCTCCAAAAGCAAAAGTAATCTTCGGAAATAATTCAAAGTTAATTTTCGAAAAAAATGGAAAATTAATTTATCCAAATGGAAAAGAATTTAATGAGTATATCAACAAGAAAAATAGTTCTATCGTAAAAATCAAATAGGCATATCTAATGATTGATATTTTTTACGGAAAATTAAACCTATTAAGACAACAAAAACAATTCCTTCTAAAATTGCAATCCATATATTAAAATCAATTATTCTTCTAAAAACTTGATCAATACCGAACATTAAAATTAAAACTATCAACTGCTCTGCAATAGATTTAATATATTTTTTTTGTTTAAAAAAGCCTATTGATTCCTTATAAAAGAACAAACATAGCATCACAACATAACTTATTAATGTTGTAATTGCAGCTCCAATGTATCCATAAGTCGGAACAACAAGAAAGTTTAATATAACATTAATAATTAAACAAATAATTAATATTTGAACGATTGTTTTTAATTTATTTCTGAATTTTAATTTGTTTTGGTTAATCGTAATTATTCCATAAATAAACGCACTAAAAAAAACATAAGGCATGATAATGTAGCCGTTTCTAAACTCTTCTCCTAAAAGAATTTCTGAGATTTCTTTAGAAAAAATAGAAATTAAAAACGTAATCGGCAATAAAGTAAAAATATAACCAAATAAATACTTTTGAAGTAAATTGTCTGCTTCATTTATATTATGAGATAATTCTTTGTTCATTTTAGGATTAATAACACTAAAAAATACAAAAACAAACGCTGTAATAGAGATTTGTGCAATATCATAAACTTTGGTGTAAATACCTACATTTCGCATATTATCATACATGGCCAAAATATATCGATCGCTTGAAACTAACAATAAAGTTATTATACTTGAAATAAGAACAAACGAACCAAAATTTAGAAATATTTTTAAATATCGCATTCTAACTAAATTAAGGTTCAGACTTTGTATTTTTTTATGATAGATCAGATAAAATCCAATTCCAACAACAAAGATTAAATCTATAATAATAGAACTACTAATCAATGAAGTGATATCAAAATCTAAAATAAATGCAGAAAATAATAAAACTATAAAACTGAATACAACTTGCGTTATCAACAAAATATTATTGAGCTTTGCATAGCCTTTTATTCTCAAAATCACATAAAATAATCCTAACAATTCTTTCAAAACAAAATGAAAAAAGCTAAGTATGATTAACTTATAAACCAAAGAAGGTGAGTGATAAAATGCAATAAACATTAAAGAACATAGAAGCATCACCACGCTCGAAATCAGATATAAAAAAAGAAGATTTGAATAGAATTTATTTAAAATTTTCTTTCTTTCAAATGAATTATAAAACCGCCAAATACAGCTTGATAACCATGAATAGGAAACAGTAGATATATATAAAAATATCCCCATAACTAATCCTAAATATCCGTAATCTTCAGCAGAATAATGTCGTGTAAAAATTGGTGTTTTTATGACATTAATTCCCATTGGTATTATCATTCCTAATAAATACCAAAACGTATCCCGAAAAAAAACGTTTTTAGAATTATTCATATTTTTTTAAAATAAATGATAATTAAAAATTCAATTAAAGAAAGGAACTATTGCTTTTCATTTAACAAAAATTGATATGTTTCTAATAACATTTCTTCCATAATATCCCAATTATATCTTTCATCAACAGCCTTTATTCCATTCTTTGCAAATTCATCAAAAGCTTTTCGATCATTTAACAAATCTAAAATTGTATTGGCTAATAATTTTTCATCATTTGGTTCAATCGCAATTCCAACATTATTTTCCAGCACATATTTTTTCATATAACCAAAATTGCTTGTAATAATCGGAATTCCAAAATTCATGTATTCAAATAATTTAATCTGAATAATTTCTTCATGGGTTTTAGCAAAAAGCAGAGGATTTAAACCTATTTTTATTTGATTAAAATAATCTGAAACTTCTTGATGAGGAACAAAATCTTTTAAAATTACATTTTTTTCTAAATTATTTTGTTGGATAAATTGCTTTATCTCAAATTCAAATTTTTTATCATACACTTGCCCAAGAAAAAGCAATTTATAATCTGGCAATTTCTCAACGATATATTTAGTAGATTTCAAAGCAACCAAAGCTCCTCTCATTTCAGATAAACCTCCTACATATGCTGCATCATATATTTTATCTTCGTAAGTTAAATGTTTACGTTGATCCTTAAGATTTGTAAAGTTATACATTATTTTTATCGGAACATTCGGGACATTCTTCTTAAAACGATTATATAATCCATCATCTACTGTAAAAATATAATCATAATCTTTTACCTTTTTATATTCCCAATTTTGAATATAATCTGCATAAGTATTTGTGATTATTTTAGGTATTTTTGAATCCTTAAAACGATAATCTTTCATATTTTTATCCAAAGGCTCCCGTCCATCGTAGATAAATTTAGGATTATTTCCTATTTTTTTTAAATCCCCTAAAATCCTATTTATTCTTGCATCATGAATATGATAGAGATCTGCTTTTATTGACTGACAATATTCTAAAGCTTCATCATATTCTGTTTTCACAAACGAAAGCCTTTTGAAAAAATAATTCAACAATAAAGTTGGTAAATACTTTTTACGTTTCAATTGTAGATAATGAATTCCTTCCTTTGTGATTCCTTTTCCACTAACATCTCCAATCGTAATATAATGAACATTATACCCATTTTTAACTAAAGATATAGCCTGTTTCCAATATATTCTGTCATCGTATAAAGTATGTAAATCTGCTAAAAAAACGATTGTATATGTCTGTTTCATTTCTTTTTCATTAATAAGCTCGTAGAAATTAAAAACCATTTTTTTGAAGGATGATCTATCCAATTTTTATAATTTTCTCCAAAATAAGTCTTTAATTCAGGAAAATCTTGTTCTAAATTAACACTTTCTAACCATTTTGAAGTAGGCATAGAAAATCCTTTTTTTTTCATAGAAAGCACATCTTTTGGTAAAATAGTTTGCACATTTTTTCGTAGAAAAGACTTATTGTTTTCTTTTGATAAATCTTGATCTAAAAATGAACAATTAAAATATTTCTGAACAAATAAATGATCCAAATACGGAAAACGCATTTCGATTTCGTTTTTCATCGCTGGTGAATCTGTTCGCAACGAATGATGAGAACTGATATAATAATAAAAATCCAAATAAGAGATTTTCTTTAACAAAGGCATTTTCTCAAAATTGATATTTGTAGATTTTACCTTATTCATCAAAACCGAAATTGGATGTTCCCAATCAGCACTTCCATGCATCGAAAATAATTGTTGAATAGCTTTCCAAGAAGAAAAACTTCTCATAATAAAAGGTGTAGCTTCTAAGCCAAACGTAGAGATTTCTTCGTATTTATTTCTCTTCGATCCTGTAAGAAAATATCGAAATGATTTCCATAAAAACGCTTGATATTTTTCTAATTTTTTGGCTTGATTGTAATAACCGTAACCATAAAATAATTCGTCCAATCCAAGTGCATTATGCAAAACGGTATAATTATTTTGTTTCGCTTTTTTCGTTAAAAAATAAGCCGGTTCTGGAGAAGAATTAGGCTCTTCCTCTGCAAAACAACATTCTTTTATCGTTTGTAAATCAACTTGATTTTCGATCTCAAACGCTTTGATATTCAAATTTGCATTTAGTGCATTACTTTTTGCAAAAGCTAACTCATTTTGTTCTGGAACAGATTCGTTATAAATTGTCAATGCATCAATATCAGAATTTTTCTGCCCTATCATATACGCCAATAATCCTGAATCTAATCCTCCACTCAGCATTATTGCTTGCTTCACATCTGAAACAGAACTAAGGTTAACAACTTTATCTACATCGTTTAAAAATTCTTCTGAAGAAATTAATTGATGATTCGGTTGATAATTTAATTGCCAATATTGGTTTTTCTCAGATTTAAAATTTGATAAATCAACTTTTAATTGAGTAGCAGCTTCTAAGGAATAAATATTGTTATAAATTGTATTTGGAGCGAAACTCGAATTGAGATAAAATGTATATGCTAAATGTTTAAAATTGATTTCCTTTTGAACCAAATCTGTCGCAAAAATCCCTTCTATTTCTGAAGAGAAAATAAAATTTTCTTCATCTAAAAAATAATAAAAAGGCTTAATTCCAAAACGATCTCGCCAAATATTTACTTCATTTTTTTGATAATCAACGATTACAATTACAAACATTCCACGCAAATATTGCACAAAATCGATTCCAAGCTTTAGATACAATTGAAAAGCAACTTCAGAATCTGAATCGGAAATAAAATCCACATCGCTTAAAAATTCATTTCGAAGTTCTTTAAAATTATAAACTTCTCCATTCATCATAAACGAAATTTTCGCGTCGTTATCGTAAAATGGTTGCATCCCATTATTTGACAAATCAATAATAGATAGACGATTAAAACCTATCCAATTATTTGCTTGTATTCCATCCGAATTTCTTAAATCAAATTGTGTTCGTTTATCAGATAATTGACTTGAATAAAAATGAATTTCTTTATCAAAAAAACTGGTATGAATGGTATTATTCGGACCACGATGTTTGATCGATTTTAAAGAATTTAGAATCGATGAACCGCTTAACTTATTTTTAGAAAAAATACCAGAAATTCCGCACATTTGCTACTTTTTATAACGTTTCAGCTCTTTCATTACAAAGTAAAGTTGAACCAAATAGCCCATTCCCGCAAAGAAAGAATATAGGGATAACGTCAAAAGTATGTTTTTATTTAGTCCGCCAATCACACAAGTAATCAATGTGACGAAAACCAAATAAATATTGAAGTATAGTGCGTAATGATTTTTCTTAATCACCACAACAATTTGCTGAATAGGATTCATTGCAGAACGACACAAAATCCAAAATGAAAGTATCCATGTCATAATATGTAAACCTCTCCATTCTGGTCCAAGCATCCACTCGAGAATAAAAATTCCGATACAATTCATCAACAAAAGAAAAACAGCAATTGCTCCAACGTTGTACAGCACCACTTTTTTCGATAAATCATATAATTGATGCGAACGATGATCAATCATTGCAGCAGATTTCTGAAAGAAAACTTTCGACATCGAATTGGAAAGTAATGTCAAAGGAACAACCAAAATTTTAGCTGAATTTCCTACAAAAGCTACATCTTCTTTCATAAAATAAATCGCGATCATAATGGGGAGCAAATTGTTCGCAATTGCATTCAACGATTCTGAGGGTAATGTATATTTTATGATTTCTTTGTTCTTAGAAATTGTTCGTTTAGCCAAACCAAAATCAATCGAAGAAAATCGTCCTTTTGTAATTGAAAAATAGTATGCACAAGACAAAACTGTTCCGAAAATTGTTCCATAAATCAATCCTGTTTCTTTGTAACCCATCCAATAAAAAATGAACTGAAAAAAAACCGAAAACAGCGCATTAATCACAAATCCTGTCGAAATACTTTTGAATAATTTATACTTCGTAAACAATGTATTTTGAACATTATTCCAAGCTGTAAATAATCCTGCAATACAACTTAAGAAAACAATAAATAAGGAAGTTTTGAATGTGAAAATTTCTTCTAAAATAGCATAACCCAAAAAGAATAAAATCGTTACAATACTACTCACTAATAATAAGGTTGTGAACAAATTTCGAATCGCTTTTGATGATTTCGAAATCACGAAAATATTCTCTAAACGAAATGTTGTCAAAATAGCTAGAATCGCCACAAAACTCAAAAAAGCATTATACGTTCCCGACGCTTCTGGACCATAAATTCGAGCCAAAATAATTCCGCCAATAAACATAATCACTTGCGCAATTGTGTTACCTGCCAACAAAGACAAAACACCTTTGGCATTCTTCGTTTTAAATTTTTCTAACTTCGCTTTCAATTGATATTTTCTTCATCAGCAAATCTACATAAAATCCTTAGCTTTGCATTTATGAACACAATAAAACACGTTTTTTTCGATCTTGATAACACACTTTGGGATTTCAGAAAAAATGCAAAATTCGCGCTAGATGAGCTTTACAAAAAGTATGATGTAGAAAATAGATATGGTTTTACATTCGAGGAATTTCATCCATTCTATCACGATAGCAATGAAGGACTTTGGGCTTTGATTCGTGACAAAAAAATTACAAAAGAAGAATTACGTGCACGTCGTTTCAAAGAAGCTTTCGATAATCTTGGAATTGATAATGATGCTTTAGCAAAGATTTTTGAAGAAGAATACATGGAAACGATTACCAATTATAATGAAGTCGTGGATGGCGCGATGGAATTATTGGATTATTTGAAGCCAAAATATAAACTACATATTATCACAAATGGTTTTATCGAAGTTTCGAAACGTAAAATTGAAACATCAGAATTAAATGGTTATTTTGATACGGTGACTTATGCAGACGAAATCAAAATCTTGAAACCTGATCCTCGTATTTTTTCTTTGGCAATGGAAAAATCTGGTGCAAAAAAGGATGAATCTATTTATATTGGAGATGATTGGATTGCAGATGCTGTTGGTGCAAAAGCTTTCGGAATGTCGGCTATTTTCTTTGATCGATTAGATGATAATTTTTCGATGGATGATGTTCCTACTATTACACATTTAGATGAAGTAAGAGAATATTTATAAACTTAAGGTTCAGAAATTCTGAACCTTTTTTTATGTCGAAAAAAAATCTATTTTTGATAAAAATTACTCAACACTTATGAATTTAAACAACCTAAAATTTCCGCTTGATATAAAGTTTCATATTGCAACTTTTTCCAATGATTTTTCTGTAACGGACGCTAATAATCAACCTGTGTTTTATGTACGCGAAAAAATTCTTTCGTGGCGAGACGTGATTAAAATCTACCGTGATTCATCGAAAAAAGAAGAACTTTTTCAACTTCGTTCGAATAAAATCATCGATTTTCAACAAACTTTTACCATTACAGATGCGAACGGAAATATTGTTGGTAAAGCAAAACGAAAAACTTTCAAATCCTTTTGGAAAGCGACTTTTCATATTTACGACGCAAATAATAATCATTTATTTACAATCAACGAACGTAGTGGTTTTACGCGCATGATGGACGGATTTGTTGGCGAAATTCCCGTTGTAGGATTTTTCTCTGGTTATATTTTCAATCCAAAATATGTTTTAACTGATTTACAAGGAGGAGAAATGATGGAAGTGTCAAAAGAACCTTCATTCTTTGGACGAAAATTTAAATTAAATCAATATCAATCATCTGAAAATGATACACTTTTTGTATTAAGTTTTATCTTGATGTTAATTACAGACAGAGATCGAGGATAATTTTATTTGAAAAATATTTGCAGATTCAAAAATAGTCTTTATATTTGCAGTCCAAAATAAGAACAATAGTTTCTTATCAGGAATGGCCGAGTGGCGCAACTGAATAGCGCACTTGATTACGGCTCAAGAGGTTACAGGTTTGAATCCTGTCTCGGTCACAAAAGCAAAAGCTCATCAAAATTTGATGAGCTTTTTTATTTTAATACACTTCTGTTTCTTGTGGAATTTCTTCTACTTTTTGAGATTTTTTTGTCATAAAGAATATACAATTCCCAAACCATGTAAACCAAAAAATATAAAATCCGAAATGGAACGTCTTTTTCAATAAACGATGTGAGGTTTCAGTAAAATCGTAATAGCAATAAATTAATCCAATAATTCCCATAAAAAGGAAAATGAGAGGCAATAACAAACGTTTAAAACGTTTCGTTGTTTTCTCATTCCAAATGGATAATACAATAAAAATAACAGCTTGTATGACAAATAATAACAAGGCTGTTTTCCACCACGATTTCAGGATCGTATATTCGTTGTAAATAATTGTGATTCCAACTTTTCCGATAAATGACATTTTCGAAATCATTATTCCAGAAAGTAAAGAGGAAAATGCTAATATGAGAAGATGTATAATTTTGTTTTTCATGATTAAAATTTATTAATTCAATTTACACAAAAATTAATCCATAAAAAAACCTCGAGAAGTTCTCGAGGTTAAATATTTTGATGAATAATTCTCTTATAAATTAATTGAGAAATCCATTAATTTTTTGAATGCTTTCAAGCGTTCAGCTAAACCATCACGTGTTAAATCACCTAATGATTCAGTACCGAATTTTTCACATGTTACAGATGCTAACGCAGATCCATAAACAATTGCACGTTTCATATTATCGAAAGAGAAATCGTTTGTTTTTGCTAAGTATCCAGAGAAACCACCTGCAAATGTATCTCCTGCTCCTGTTGGATCGAAAACATCTTCTAATGGTAAAGCTGGTGCAAAGAAAACTTGTTCTTCTTGGAATAATAAAGCTCCGTGTTCACCTTTTTTGATGATAACAGTTTTTGGTCCGAATGTCATAATTTTTTTAGCCGCTTTCACTAAACTATATTCACCTGACATTTGACGCGCTTCTTCGTCATTAATAGAAATTACATCAACATCTTTGATCACATCCATCAACTCGTTCCAAGCACAATCCATCCAAAAGTTCATTGTATCTAAAACAACCAAACCTGGACGCTTTTCTAATTGTGTCAACACTCCTTTTTGTACCAATGGATGTAAGTTTCCTAACATCAAAACGTCTGGAGATTTGCGATCTTGAGGAACAACTGGATTGAAAGTTTCTAAAACATTCAATTCTGTTGCTAACGTATCACGTGTGTTCAAATCGTTGTGGTATTTACCTTCCCAAAAGAATGTTTTTCCTTCTTTTACGATTTCTAAACCATCTAAATTAATTCCTTTTGAAATTAATAAATCGATGTATTCTTGTGGAAAATCTCCACCAACAACTGAAACGATTGCTGTATCCACGCCCAATAAAGAAGACGCCATACCGATATATGTAGCGGCACCACCTAAGATTTTATCTGTTTTCCCAAAAGGAGATTCTAATTTATCAAAGGCAACTGTACCAACTGTTAATAAACTCATTTTATATTCTTGATTAAATAGTTTGCAAATATATTGAATAGATTTGAATTAAGGCATAATGCCTATTTATTATTTTGTATCTAAACCTTATTTAACTTGTTATATATTAAACAAATACAATTAGATTCTTTCCAAAATCTATAACGCATTAGCCAAATCAGCAAAAGCAACTTCAGTTTGTTCTCCCGAAATCATATCTTTTACAGTCGCTTTTTGCTCTGCAATTTCTTTCTCACCCAAAAGAATTACTTTCTTAATTCCTTTTTTATCAGCATATCCCATTTGTTTTTTCATTTTTGAATCATCAGGATAAACCTCTGTATTAATTCCGCTTAGGCGTAATTGTTTCACCAATTTCATTGCTTCAGTAGCTTCTTTCGTTCCGAAATTAATGAACAACGCTTGAATATTTGTTGAATCTTCTAAAGCTGGGAATAAATTATTTTCTTCTAAAACTAAATACGTACGATCTAATCCAAAAGAAATTCCAACTCCAGAAATATCTTTCAATCCGAAAATTCCTGTCAAATCATCGTAGCGACCTCCTCCACCAATTGATGAAGAGAATTCTCCGATTTTCGCTTTCACTTCGAAAATAGCTCCTGTATAATAATCTAAACCACGCGCTAAAGTTAAGTTCAAAACTAATTCAGCAGATTGTAAACCAATAGTTGTTGTGTTTTCAAAAACAAATTCTAATTCTTCGATTCCTTTTAATCCTGTTTCCGACGATTTTAAAATTTCTTTTAATTGAGCAAATTGTGTTTTATAATCTCCATTCATTGAGAACAAAGGTGATAAAATTTCGATCGCAGAATCAGAAATTCCTTTTCCACGCATTTCTTCTTTCACCGCTTCTTCACCAATTTTGTCCAACTTATCTAAAGCCACAGTAAAATCAATCAATTGAACCGAAATATCTGCTACTTCTGCTAAACCTGATAAAATTTTACGGTTATTAATATGAATCTCAACTGGTGTTTTTAATTCTGTAAAAACCGAATCATATAATTGTACAAAATCAACCTCTTGTAACAACGAATCCGAACCTACAACATCTGCATCACATTGAAAAAATTCACGAAAACGACCTTTTTGAGGACGATCGGCACGCCAAACTGGTTGAATTTGGTAACGTTTGAAAGGAAATGTAATCTCATTCTGATGTTGTACCACATAACGCGCAAAAGGCACGGTTAAATCATAACGCAATGCTTTTTCAGAGATTTGCGCAATTACTTTTTGACTATTTCTATCTGTTAACAATTGCTCATCAACTTTTGCTAAATAATCTCCAGAATTCAAAATCTTGAAAATTAATCGATCTCCTTCTTCTCCGTATTTACCTGTTAAAGTTGATAAATTTTCGAATGATGGAGTTTCGATTGGAGAGAATCCGAATAACACGAATTGTTTTTTAATCGTGTTGATAATATATTGACGACGATTCACTTCTAAAGGCGAGAAATCTCTTGTCCCTTTTGGAATCGATGGTTTTTGAATTGCCATTTTTCTAAATCTTTCTTTTAAAGATGCAAAAATACATCATTTTGATTTTTAACTCGACATTTTGTTTCAAAATCATTGTTTTAGGATTGAAAATCATTATAAAAAATCATAAATCAAACTTCTTCAAACGTAAATCTTAATTAATATCGTAATTTTGCTTTTATGTATTTGAAAGAACTTAAAGCGCGACAATTCAAGAATTTTGATGAAAATAATTTCGAATTTTCACCAAAAATTAATGCATTTGTAGGACAAAATGGAAAGGGCAAAACCAATGTTTTGGACGCTATTCACTATTTGGCTTTAAGTAAATCGTATCTGAATCATTCGGATGCGATGAATATTCAATTCGATTGCGATTTTTTTACCTTAGAAGGAACTTTTGATCGAAACGAATCTGATGATGTGATTTTTTGCTTGGTTCGTTCTGGTCAGCCCAAACAACTAAAACGAAATTCGAAATCGTATGATCGTATTTCTGATCACATTGGGCAATATCCTCTGGTGATGATTTCGCCTTATGACAACGATTTAATCAAAGAAGGAAGCGAAGTTCGACGCAAATTTTTGGACAATATTATTTCGCAGTCGAATAAGCAATATTTAGCTGATTTGATGCGATACAATAAAGTTTTAGTCCAACGAAATGCGTTACTAAAATACTTTGCTGCAAATAATACATTTGATTCAACTTCTTTGGAAATTTATGATGAAGAATTGATTCATTTAGGAAAAAAAATATATGAAGTTAGAAAAGAATTTATTCAAACTTTTTTGGATGCTTTCCTAAAATATTACAATGAAATTTCGGAAGGTCGAGAAAAAGTGAACATCGAATATGTTTCTCAGCTTAATGACGCACCTTTTGAAACGGTTCTGAAAGAAGCTTTGTACAAAGATCGTTCGGCACAATACTCGACTGTTGGAATTCATAAAGATGATTTATTGTTTACGATTACCAATTATCCAATCAAGAAATTTGGTTCGCAAGGTCAACAAAAATCGTACTTAATTGCTTTGAAATTAGCACAATTAGAAGTTATCAAATCATCCTTAAATATTACTCCTTTATTATTATTAGACGATATTTTTGATAAATTGGACGAACATCGTGTAACACAATTGATTAAATTAGTGAACGAAGAACGATTTGGTCAAATTTTTATCACCGATACACATCCCGAAAGAACAGAGCAAATCATTAAACAAATTAATTCTGAAAGTAAAGTTTTCCGTTTATGAAAAAGTACGAAAAAAGAAGTAATCAGCAAACGCTTGGTCAAGCTTTGGAGCATTTTATTAAACAAAGTGGAAAGGAAGAATTGATTTGGGAAGTGAAAGCAGAAGAGGCTTGGCAAACGGTGATGGGAAAGTTTTTCGAGAAATATACGGACCGAGTTGAAGTAAGACAAAGAGTTTTGTATGTAAAAATTAATTCTCCTGCCATGCGACAAGAATTATTGATGGGAAAATCGAAGATTTTAGCTAATATAAATGAAGAAATTAAAAAGGATTTTTTAGTTGACGTAAAAATATTTTAAATGCCTTACATCGAACATTCTACTTACCTTACACCTAATTTCATCAACAGAAATGCACATCTTTCTACCATTTTTCCGGCGAAATTCAAGAAATACCCTGTTCCAGATTACACAAGAGAAAAAATGGAAACCGATGATGGTGATTTTCTGAATTTGGATTGGCGATTTCAAAATAATAAAGACAAATTAGTTATACTTTTTCACGGATTAGAAGGCGATTCGAAACGAACGTATCTTAATTCGTGTTCAGATTATTTTTATGATAAAGGATTTAATATTCTAGCTTGGAATCATCGTTCTTGTGGAGGCGAAATGAACAAAACTTGCAGACTTTATCATCATGGTTCGATTGACGATGTACACAGAGTTGTAGAAAAAGCGTTGAAAGAAAATTATCAAGAAATTTCTTTGATTGGTTACTCGATGGGCGGCGCATTAATTTTGAATTATCTTGGAAGTTATGAAGTTTCGAACAAGATAAAATCTGCTGTAGTTTTTTCTGCACCAATTTCTTTAAAATCAAGTTCAGATACTTTAAAAAAGTTTCCAAATACAGTCTATTTTAAAAATTTTAAGCGAACACTTGTTCCAAAATTTAAAGCAAAAGCTAAACAATTCCCTGGAAAGTTAAATGAGGAAATGATTGATAAAATCAAAACTTTTGATGAAATTGATGCTTATTTTACTGCGCCAATGCATGGTTATAGCAGTAAAGAAGATTATTACCACAAAGCTTCTCCTGCAACTGTTTTGGACCATATAAAAACACCCTGTTTGATTGTTAACGCTGCTAATGATCCTTTTTTAGGGGATGATTGTTATCCTATCGAACGTTTTAAAAAACATGAATTCTGCACGTTTGAAATGCCAAAATACGGTGGACATTGTGGCTTTCCGTTAGAAAACAATAAACATTCTTGGGCGGAAATTAGAGCTTGGAAGTTTATTGGAAATATTAATTAAAAGATTGACATAAAAAAAACCTCGAAGCAAGCTTCGAGGTTTTTGTTTATGATAAATTTAATTATATCAAAATTAATTTCCCCAACCTGGATATTGAACCATTTCTGTATTGATATTAGTTGAAGAAGTTGGAATCGGTAAAACAAATAATTTATTTGTTGCAGAAACTGTACAATTTGCCCCAGAGCAATTAGTTCCTTTTACTAAATCTAAATTATTACGTTTTAAATCGAAATAACGTTGTCCTTCACCAACGAACTCTTTACGTTTTTCATTCAACACTGCAGTTAAAGCATCCCCCGTATATGTTGTAGTAGCCCCTCTTTCAGCAGCAAAAGCATTAACTTCAGTCAATACTGCTGCTCCTTGACCAGATTTAGCCATTGCTTCCCATTTTACAAACAATGCATCAGTTAATCTGAATATTCTAATGTTAGCAACGTTAGGTTTATTAACTCCTTGATCTGAAACAGTCCACTTATACTTTTTAATTGCATATCCAGTAGGACTATCTGCAGTTACAGTACTTTTAGTAAATAATGATTTACGTATGTCTGTTGCGTCATATTTATCATATAAACTAGCTCTCACATATTGAGATCTTCTTGAGCTTGAAGGATCATACAATACACCCATTGAAACATTAACTCCTAAGTTTGATTTCTCTGACATATTAAGTTCCCAAACTGTTTCTCCTTGATTATCATTATCTGTTTTTAATGTTGGATAAAAATAATTAACAAGTTTATCTTTCTTAATTAGGTTTGTTGCTCCACCAGCTGCTAAAGCTTTATCAGCATGCTCTATTGCTTTTTGGTAATCACCAGATTGACCTCTTGTTAAATAAACTTTAGCTAAAATTAACTGAGCAGCAGTTGTAGAAAAGTAACCTTTATTTGCACCTGCAAAAGTACTAGCTGTTGCAGCATTTAAATCTGAAATAATTTGATCATAAACTTCATTAACCGTTTTTCTTGGATATTTTCCAAATTGATCGAATTCTCCTGTATAAACAGGAATTCCTAAATTTTGATTCAAACCAGATGTTGGATTAGCAGAATAAAAGTTAACTAAATAGAATAAAGCTAAAGCTCGAGCTGTATATGCTTGTGCTTTATAATTCTTTACATTAGCAGTTTCTTCTATTTTAGCATTCAAAACAAAATTACTTAAACCTATTGCGTCATATAATTTATTGTATTGAGTGAAATCAGAACCTGATGGAGTCCAAGTCATCATGTCAGTAGTTCTATAATACCCACTATTTGATACACTTACAAACACATCGTCCGAAACTAAATTTCCTACATTTAATATGGTTGAACCAAATGCATCAGCACTTTTAAATTGATTGTACATACCTGTAACAAGATTTTTCATCGTAGCCTCATCCTTTATTGGATTTTGACCAGCAGGAACTTCAATTCCTGTCCCAGGCTTTTCGTCTAAATAATCTTCTCCACAAGACGAAAGTGATATTGCAAAAGCAACTAGTAATATATATTTTATTTTTTTCATTTTATATCAATTTACCTATTAAAAATCAATTGAAACACCTAGAGAATAACTTTTCATAATAGGCGATGTATAGTCATAAACACCTTTCCCTTGCCATGAATAAGCATAAGCATTTGAATTTGATTCTGGATCAAATGTCAAAGTTTTGTCAAATACCCAAGTTACTAAGTTTTGTCCTTTTACATAAACTGTTAAATTCTTAATATTAGATTCTTTTAACAAATCACCAAAACTATATGCTAATTTCAATTCTTTTAAGCGAATAAAATCTCCATCTTTTAACCATCTTGTAGAAGGGCTACTAGACGCTGAAGCATTACCCCATACTTGTTTCGGATTACTTGCATTAGGATTTTCAGGTGTCCACGAATCATACAAAGAATTTGCATTCTGATTATAGTAACCATAAGCTCCATCATTAATAGAATATGATTGCCATGCATCAAATACAGAATAATCAAATGCTCCTGAGAAGAATGCAGATAAAGTAATACCTTTCCAAGACATATCAGATCTTAACCCTGCCATAAATGATGGGAATGGAGATTTTCCTTGGAAAAATTGTTTAGCTTGTGATCTATCATTAGTAGTAGCTGTTTTCGTTTCGTCTGTGTACCATAAAGCATTACCATTTGTAGGATCTACTCCTGCCCAACCATATGTATAATATTCACCAAACTGTCTACCTTGTTGTACTGCTTTTAAAGCTCCTACCATATACAACCCTTCTGGATCTTGTAACTTTGTTACTTCACTTTTATTGTATGATAAATTACCTGTTAATGACCATTTAAACTCATTGTTTATAGGACGTGCAGTTAATGTTAATTCGATACCTTTATTAGTAATTTCCCCAACATTTGTCATTATAGAACCTACAGTTGAAGGAGTGTCAGAAGGAAGAGCTAATGGAAAAATTGCATCAGAAGTTTTTCTATTATACACATCAATAGAACCAGAAATTAAATTATTAGCAAACCCATAATCTAATCCAATATTCCATTGTTTTGTAACCTCCCATTTCAAATCTTGATTACCAACAGTTGCTAAAGTAAAACCAGCTGTGTCACCATACAAACTAGAATCCATTCCAACAAGTGTCATACTATTATAAATATTTCCCCAAGAATCAGCATAAGGGATATTTCCTAATTGTCCATAGTTTGCTCTTAACATCAATGTTGTTCCTGTCATTGCAAATTCTCTTGCAATATTCCAAGAACCACCAACAGACCAGAAATTTCCATGTCTCTCATTAATTCCTAACGTAGAGTTTGAATCTCGTCTAAATTGCCCAGATAATGAATACTTACCATCTAATACATAATTCAAACGTGTAAAATATGAATATTGAGTCCATTTAACATTAGAACCTGTAGCTGCTATAATACTACCAGCATTAGACATCATTGGATTAGGAATCAAGAAAGTCGTTCCATGAGCAAAATTAAAAATACCTTTATGCTCTTGATACTCCATTCCTACGTATAGTTGTAAGTCATGTCTATCAGCAAAAACTTTTTTATAAGATGCTGTATTTACCCAGTTCCAGTCTAAATATTGTCTTTTTGAGTCATATAATCTACCTCCAACAGATACTCCATCTCCATAATAGGGGCTATACCATTGTTTTTCATCTAGTAATTGATATTGAGTACCAAATTGCGTATCGAAAGCTAACTCTTTAGTAAAATTATAAGTTCCGTAAACTGATGCTAAAAATGTAGAGATAGCTCCTTTAATAAAATTATTTTTTTGAACAGCTACTGGATTATGAGCTCCAGCACCTATTAAATCTGTATTATAAGAACCATCTGCATTATAAATAGGTGTTGTTGGAATTGTAGTCCATTGTGTTAACCATGGATTAGAAAATGCTCCTCCATCTAAATAAGTTCTATTTTTAACTGTTGTAAAGTTAATATTAGCTCCCATTTTAAATTTTTCTGAAGCTTTATGATCAACAGCTAACGATCCACTTAAACGATCAAACTTAGAGTTTATTATCAAAGGAAGGTTATCATAGTAAGAAATCCCTGCTCTAAAAGAAGTATTTTCTCCTCCTCCCATCATAGAGAAATTATATGTTTTGACAGTAGAATTATTTCTTTGAATACCTTTTCTCCAGTTTTCATTAGTAACTCCATCCCATTCTAAATATTTAGGACCTTTAAACCAATTAATAGCGTCTTCCATAGTAGTAAGACCTTCCTGAGCCATTTTAGTTGGGCTATTATAAACTGTTAATCCTCCCCATTTCACAAATTCATCAGCATCCATATAATTTGCTTTATCATAAGCAACTTTCTGAACCGCCATATCTGTCGAAACATTAAATCTAGTTGGCTGATTATATTTTCCTCTTTTTGTTGTCACAACAATAACACCATTTGCTCCACGTGCTCCATAAAGAGCTGTTGAAGAAGCGTCTTTAAGAACTGTTACAGACTCTATTTGGTTAGGATCAATTGAAGACAACGGATTAAATGAAGTCATTAAGCCTGCATTATCGGCTCCTTTACCAACAATTACACCATCAATAACATACAAAGGATTTGTTGTCCCTACAAAAGATGCCGCTCCACGAATTGCAATTATATTAGCTGAACCTGGTTGACCTCCTCCTGTTGAAAAATTTAACCCAGCAACACGACCATTTAATACCTCATCTACAGAAGCTACTGGCGTGTTTTCAAAATCCTCTTTTTTTACAGTCTGAAAAGCTCCAATTTTTTGAGCTTCATCTAATTTAATACCTCCAAGAATTGTTACTTCTCCTAATGAAATATCTTTCGATTCAGTTGCATATTTTAAAGCTCCTAAATTAGTAGATGTTACTTTAAATTCTTTTCCATTGATAATTAAAGTATCTCCAACTTTAGCATCAATATTAAAATTTCCGTTTTCGTCAGTATACGCAACTTTATCTGTACCTTTTACAGTAACCTCAACGTCTGACTCTGGGAAATTGTTACCATCGTTAACTACACCCGTAACTTGAGCAAAAGCCATTGTTCCTAATCCTAGGAAAGCTAATAAGCCCAAAGATGTTAATCTTCTCCTCATAGTTTTATATTTTATAACATTTTGGACAAAACTCTAACTTTTTTTTAAGATTTCCAAAAAGTTATCTATATTTTTTTATTTATCAACATCTTAACAAAATAGCTATACATTATTATATTTAGCACAAAAACTCAATATTAACATTGATAAAACCGATAATTAGAATAAAATAATAACAAATCTACCTATATAAAAAAAGCTTATTCATATTAATAAAATAAAAATAAAAGTTAAAATTTTAACATCAACTGTAAAAAAAAAGACTACCGAAAACGGTAGTCTCTCTCTTTTTATTAAAAGCTATAAAAAATTATAATTAGTACCCAGGAGTCTGAGTCATATTTTTATTTAAGTTTAAAACGGATTGAGGAATAGGTAATTGCCATTTGTGGTCTCCAGCTTTTAATGTTTGTTCTGAAGAAGCAGTTCCTGTACCATTTGCTAAATAACCGTTTCCACTACGTTGAATACCGCTTGTGTAAACAGGAGAGATACCAGCAACTCCTTGTAAACGTTTTAATGTAAACCAACGATCTCCGTTTTCGAAAGCTAATTCTTTACGACGCTCTAATTGAATTGCATCAAAAATTGCAGTTCCAGTTTCTCCACCTGTATAATTAGAGTAACGTACATCTCTTAATTTATTTAAAGTAATCAAAGCGGCACCTTGATCTCCAGATAAATATTGAGCTTCAGCTAAATTAAGAATTGCTTCTTCCACACGTAAATAACGTCCGTTATTCAATCCTAATTTTACTTTACCATTGATATATTTATTAACTGCGATAACAGCTTGACTATCGTGGTTACTAGGGTTGAAAATTTTGAAATACGCATTTATACGCTCAGATTCTGTTTTTTGATTATACAAAGCATAGAAATCTTTATCTACTGCATATTCAATTACAATATTTTCGTTCGTTGCCCCTTGGCTATAGTTTGTACCAATTGTCGGATCGCTTGAATTGATAAATGCAATTTCAAATAATACACCATCACTATTTTTAGAAGTCCATAATCCAGCTAATTGTTCTTGTGATGCTGGAGCAACTGCATCTACAGCAGGTTGAGAAAATTCGATCGATTTTTTATAATCTCCTTTATATAAATATACTTTTCCTAATAAAGCTTGTGCTGCAGATTTCCCCATAACAGAACTTTCTGAAGAAGCTTCTAAATTTGGAATCGCATCTTCTAAATCAGCAATAATTTTATCATAAGATTCAGCAATTGTTGCATCACGTTTTGGAGCTGCCTGAGGATCATATTTATCTACATAAGCAATACCTACAGTAGATGCAGCATTTGCAGCTTGAGTTGGAATCTCAGCATATGTACGAGCCACCTCGAAATGGGCTAATGCACGAAGCGCTTTTGCTTGCGCAATTACATTATTTTTGAAATCACCGTCTTGTAAATTATCAACATTAGACAAGATCATATTAGCTCTTGAGATAATATTATAAGAAGTTGAGTAAATATCTGTAGGAACAGAATTCGAATTATATGACCAAGTATGTGCTCTTTGACCTGCACGACGTCCGTTAGGATCTAGAATTAAGTTGTCTGCCATGATATCTCCAACAGAAACTAAATCGCTAGCATTACTCAAACCAGCATAATAACCTGATTGCGCGAAACCTTTATAAGCCCCATTTAACGCGTTTGTAAAATCAGCTTCTGTTTTAAAGTAATCGCCAACTTCGATCGCATCATATGGTTTTTGATTGATATCGTCATCACTACAAGATGTAAAACTTAATGCACAAGCTAACAACGATAAGACTAAAATATTTTTTTTCATTTTGTTACAATTTTTAGAATGACACATTAAATCCGATAGAATATGAACGAACTAATGGGTAAGAGAATGCGGTAAAAGAGTTTGACACATATCCTGACGAACCTACTGCACTACTTTCACTTGTTCCTGTTCCTGCAATTGGATTCCCATGGTAATTTGTCCATAATGCTAAGTTTTGAACTTGAGCAAACATTCTTAAGTTTTTGATAAACGTTCCTTTTACTAAATCTGTAAAGTTGTATCCTAATGACAAACTACGGAATGCGATGTAATCAGATTTTTCTAAATATTTTGTAGAATATTCTGGCCCTGTTGTATTTGGTAGAGCGAATGACGCATTATCACCAGCTTGCTTCCAATAATCAGCAGCTTCAACAACATGGTTATCTAAAGATGTCGGATCTGTTAAATAAGCATATGTATTGTTGTACATGTATCCTCCTGCAGAATAAGTAAAGTCAGCGTTGATATCAAATCCATAGAATTTAGCATTCAAACCAAAACCACCCATTAAAGTTGGGAGAGAAGATTTGTTTGTTGCGACTGCATCTCCACCATCATAAACGTCAGTTATATTTCCATCTCTGTCCAAGTATAAATCTTTACCTGTATTTGTATCAACACCTGCATAACGAACCATATAGAATTGATAAGGTTTCCCTCCTTCTACGTGAATCATGCTTTCGTATGAATCTGGCATTATTAAATTATCTCCATCTGCTAATTGATTTACTTTATACTTTAAGCTGGTTACGTTACCATATAGAGATAAATCGAAGTTTTTAGAACGAATCACATCATAGTTTAATTCTAATTCAAAACCTTCTGTTTTAATTTCTCCTGCATTAATAGTTGTAGTATATCCTCCAGCCTCTAAAGGTAATTGTTTGTTAAATAAGAAATCAGATCTCAAATCGTGGAAATATGCCATAGCACCAGTTAAACGATTTCCAAAGAAGCCAAAATCCAACCCAATGTTAAATTTCTTATTTGCTTCCCAAGTAGCATTGTTATCTGCTAAAACTGTTATAGGAAAACTTGCTGGATTACCATTATATGTATTTAAAATATTCATCAGATTCATATTTGCATAAGCAGCTAAACCTGAATCATCTCCTACTTCCCCATACGAAGCTTTAAGTGTTAAATTATTGACAGCTTTAGAATCTCTTAAGAATCCTTCTTTTGCTATATTCCATCCTAGAGACACTCCCCAGAATGTTCCATATTTATTATCAACACCTGCTAAAGAAGTTCCGTCACGACGAATATATGCATCAACAAAATATTTATTTGCAAAATCATAAGAAGCCGCTCCTAAATATCCAAACTTAGAAATTCTCCATCTGTTTGTTTTTGAATCTTGTTCAATTAAAGTAGCTAACCCTTGTGTTTGTAAATAATCATTAGGGAAACCAATTCCGTACATTGTCATAGAATATAAACTTTGATTGATATATTCTGATGCTGCTGTTACACGTAGATGATGTTTACCTGCAAAAGTATTTTCGTAAGAAACCTCATTACGCCAGTTGTAATCAAAACGGTCTGTACTTCTATCTGTTTTAGAACCTCCGTCTCCTAATAATTGAGATAAAACTGAAGATGGTTTTAAGAAGTTTTCGTACTGTGTACGATTATAAGTAGCACCTAAAGTTGTACGAGCTGTTACATTTTTAGCAAGATCTGCTTCAACGAAACCAGTTCCATAAATACGTAAATATCTTGTTTGAGCATCCGTTTTTTCCATTTCATCTGCAACAGGATATCCCATATAGTTCGCATTAGGATTGTAAACTTTATTTCCATCTGCATCTAAAACTACATTTCCATTCGCGTCCATTGAATAAAAAGTCTCGTAAGGACGATTTAACAATGTATTATAAAATGGAGATTGTGCATTAACACGATCACGTGGAGAATCTAACGTGGTATAAGACCCGTTTAAATTAATTCCGTAACGTAACCAATCTTTTACTTTGGTTGTATTATTGAAAGTAGCTGTAATTCTTTCCATACCATTATAATATCGAACAGCTCCTTCATTTTTATCATAACCTACAGAAAAATTATTTGATGTATCACCATCATTTTTATTAATCGTAATAAAATGTGATGAAGTAAGTCCATTTTTGTATAGATCATCAGACCATTTATGGTTATTTTTTGATAAAGTTGCAATCTCTTCAGATGTACGAGCTTGCCCTAAACCTAAATTACCAATAGTACTTAAACCATTTTGATAATTTAACAATTGCTCGGCATTCATCAAGTTGATATTTGGCAAATCAACCATTTGGTTCACTCCAATACGAGATGAATAACTTACTGTAGCTTCACCTTTTTTCGCTGATTTTGTTTTCATGATGATTACACCATTCGCTCCACGAGAACCAAAGATTGCTAATTGAGAAGCATCTTTTAACACCCTTACTTCTTCAATATCAGCCGGATTAATAGCAACAACATCTGTTGCTGTCATATATGTACCATCAACAACATATAATGGAGATTTTACACCACCATTCAAACCAATTGCACCACGAATTGTAACATTAGCAGTTGCACCAGGAGCTCCACTCATCGCTTGAGATGATAGACCTGCAACTTTACCTCCTAACATTTGGTCAATAGATACAGATGGATTCATCTGTTCTAAATCTTTTGCTTTTACAGTTGTAACACCTGATTTAGATGGAGCGTTGAAAATAGATTTCACAACAACTTCACTTAAATCAACCGTAGAACTTGTAGCAGCAGCGTACTTTAATGTACCTAAAGCGTTACTTGTAACACTAAATTCCTTTCCATTAACAACTAAAATATCTCCAATTTTAGCATCAATGTCAAATTTTCCGTCTTGGTCAGTATAGACAACTTTGTATGTACCTTTTACAGATACTTCTACATCCGCTTCCGGAAAATTATCTGCATCATTTACAACACCTGTTACTTGAGCAAATGCAGCCGTTCCTAAACCTAAGAAAGCTAACAAACTCAAAGATGTGATTCTTCTCCTCATAGTCTTATTTTTATAAAATAGGGGAACAAATCTGAACATTATTTTTTAGAGAAAAAAGCAAAATGATATATAATTAACATTTTATCCAAATAAGACATAAATTGCTTTTTTTTATCAATTATCCATTATTAAATACTTATTAAATGATTAATAAATCTTTTTTTAACTTTTTTTAATAAAATTAAAATCGATTTTATGTTAATATTTTTTGAATTAAATAAAATCAATACTCATTAACAGATAATTTTTATTTGAATTTTATACATTTCAGAATGTGAAATCACGTTAAAAAATGAAGAATATTTAGGAGTTTATTAACCTAATAAAAACAAAAAAAGGCAACCAATTGGTTGCCTTAATTATTATAATATTTAAACTGATTAATTAGTCAATTTTGATATTATCGATAACTAAATCATAAGCTTCATCTTTTCCTACTTTTAGTGCAAAAATATTTTCACCAGCAGTTTTTTGAATATCTACTCCTTCAATATTTAGAGTAACAAGAACCCATTCGCCTTTAGTATCAATTTTACCTGTATATTGATTTGCATCAATTGGTGATAAAGATACATTTGCATTCGATAAATCTCCTACATTATATACTACGTATTTTTTATCAGATTTATACACATTTAGTGACAATGATTTCCCAGATGTTCCTTTTACATAAAATGTAATTTTCTTTGGAGTTGCAGGAATTGTATTATTTACAATAGTTGTAAATACGTAATCATTAGCTTTTGGTGTTCCTTTTAAAAGTAATGCATTTGTGTTATCTCTACCAACACCAACTCCGCTAGTTGCATAGGTATCTTTCACTAAGCCAAAAGAGTTAATTGAAGATAAAAAGTCAGCCCAAACATTGAAATCAGAACCTTTGAACAATAAATTAGTTGCTTCTGTATTATTTCCTCCACCTGGATTTTGGCCTCCACCTACATCAAAACGAGGTTGATCGAATTTTACATCTTTTGTATCGCGGATATAAACTTGGTAAGTTGAATTGTAAATACTAACAACTACAGTAATCTCTCCACTACCTTTAGGTAATTCTTCATTGTACCATTTAGCATATCCAGAATTACGTAAGTCAACTGTTTTACCTGTTTTATCTACTAATACACGATTAACAGTTGTAGCTTCCACTCCATAAGTTTTATCTGTATCTGGAGATTGAAACTGAATATTTTTTATTGTTACTAATGTATTCAAATTCCCTGCATTTAAAGCTTCCGACAAACTATTAAATACTTTTGGAGTAATTGTTTTTACAGGGTCACATGTTTTGATCATATATTTCTTCATATTTATAGAAGGTATACGACCAACTGCATATTGCGGGTCAACAGATCCTATTTTCATAATTCCTCTATCTTTCGCTACAACTAAACCTTTCAATCTAATTTGGATTCTCGCTCCTAAAGGATAGCTTGTGTATAGATTAGATCCATCAATTTCAATCTGGATACCTGAAGTTGGGTTTTCTACTTTATCTTGTAATGAAATTGTTTTATAAAAATTTCCTGTTTCGTCACTTGAAATTACATAAGCGTCCATTACAAGATCCTCTGCTATTGCTCCATTTGAATCAAGTTTTATCTGCCCAGAAGTTACTTTAGTTGTTAAATCAGTTATTGTAATATTTGCTGTTAATTTATCAGCACAATCGATTGGCGGAGTTGCATAATCATCATCTTGTACACAAGATTGAGTTATAAATAAGCCTAAGCTCAAAAGACTTGCTATTGTTAATTTTGATATTGTATTCATTTTAAATTGTATTCGTTGTTAATAAATTAAAATCTGAAATAAATGTTTGCGAAATAAGTTGTTCCCATTCCATAAAACATCTTTGGACCAAATAAAGTTCTATAATTTGTATCGATCGCTTTCTCGTAGTTACCAATTCTTAATTGCTCAAAACCTCCAGTAACGTAGTTTTTATTATTCAACACGTTATTAATAGTTCCTGAAATACCTGCAGAATATTTCCCTATACGAAATGTTTTTCCCATGTTAATATTTAACATGATTTCGTTACTTAACTTTTCTTGTTTTAAAATCTTTTTTAAATCTTCATTGTTTACGTCTAATAATTCTCCTCCTTCAGCCTCACTTTTTGTAAAAAAGTTTACAGTTCTTCTATATGCGGCTGGATCAATATAATTGTTAGCTAATAAGTTTCCTGAAGCTCCAATCCACCAAAATTTAGGATCACGGTATTCTGCACTTAAAGTAAAACCAGACTGAGGTCCACTTCCTACTTTATAGTTTTTAAGATATGCAGTCCCAAAATTTCTATAAGGTAAAGCATCATTACTGTAATCATCTGAATATAAATTATAGTTTGGATTATCTTTATATAAATATTGACCGATAGAAGCTACAGCTGAAAGAGTTAAAACAGGAAAAACCTGAGCTTCAATTGCTAATTCTGTTCCTAAATATTCTTTTCCAACACCTGTCATTACTTCTGAAACGAATACTTGATCATTTGCTCCGTCGATATAACCAAAAGCTTTTTCAATTTCGTCTTTTGTTCTTGTATAAAATGCCGTAGCACGCGCTTTAATACGTGGAGCTCTTAAAATATATGATAAATCACTTGAGAATATTTTTGCACTCTCAACACCATCAACAGTTACATTCGTTACACGAGCATTTGGAAAAATCTCATCAGAAGTTGGTGCTTCTGTTTGATACATAACATTTGCCTGAATAAAATTACGACCATCTAATTTTACTAAGAAATTAGATTTCACTCCAAAATCTAAGAAATCGTAAGTTTTACTTTTTCCATAAGAAGTAGTCTGATAAGATTCGTGCATCCATTTACCTTCACGATAAAACTTAGTCAAAGCAGCTTTCATACCAATTGTTACGTCTAAAAATTTTCCTTTTATTTTAGATTGCATGAATAAATCTGCATAATCACGATTAATTTCATAATTATATCCTTGACGCTGTCCTTTTGTTGGCTGATAATCAGGATCTAAAATATTAAACATTTTATGAGTAAAGTTATCTTTATTCTCAACATATTGTCCACCTAATAAATCTTGTATTTCACGATATAGTTGAGATTTCGTATTTTGATAAGATGCTGCAATTGTTAAATCTATGTTAGGCGCTAACTCTGTCTGAAAATTCGTATAAGCAGTTGCTGTTTTATCTTCGTTAACATCAGCAGTCAACCAATAAACAGATCTCCCAGCATTGTTAATATTAGCTTCATATAAACTTGTCCAATCTATTTGAGAAATTTGGCCACTTCTCCATAATTCAGTTTGATTGTTTATAGCACTTTGACTTGCTCCACTATATGCAAAATAAGATGGTAAATTACGATAGTAAACTGGAGAAGGATTATTTCCTGCAAACCAATCTAAACGAGAACTACTTTCTTTACCAAATTGATAAGAAACTGTTGTTGTTAATTTTGATTTATTGTTAATATTCCAATGATGCGTCAACATATTAATAGGCTCGAATGTTTTCTTTACACGCTCATTACGTTTTTCACCATCTTGCCATCCCCAATAAGAATTGTAATAAATCCCCATCATATCCACAACTTCTTGTGTATTAGGTGAACCTGTAGAACGACGAGTTGGCGCACCAAAACTTGTAAAGTTTAAGGTATGTTTTTCATTAAACTTTTTCTCAACTCCTAAGTAGTAAGCGTATGCATCATAGAAAGTACCTTCTATAATACCTTCTTCTGCCCAACGTCTACTTCCAGAAACCATAAACGCCCAACCGTTATCCATCAATCCCGTATTATATGTAGCCATTACACGGTTTCTGTATGAACGATTTGTACTAGAATAAGCCAAACTTACTCCCTTACGCATTGTTGAAGGTCGAGTATCAAAATTTGTAACTCCACCTAAATCACCAAAAGCATAATTAGAAGGTTCAATTCCGTATGTTAACTCATCTGGACGACGAGTTACATCATTCAAACCTCCCCAGTTGTTAAAAGTTGCACGACCATTATCCATTTTGTTCATACGAACTCCATTGAATAATACATCATTATATTTGTTGTCTAAACCTCTTGGTTTAAACCAATACGAACCTAATTCGTACGCAGAAACGCGAGCAAAAACATCACGTGAAGATTGTAAAAGTCCTGAATTTGAAGCTGTCGAACTTTCATCATCAGATAATTCATCATCTGTTAATGTAATAATTCCAACTTCTGCTGTATTTGGATTAAATGTTAATTTAATATCACCTAAGTCAAGCTCTTTTTGCCCTGCTACAGTGATTTCTTTTTCATATGGGTCATAGCCCACGCCATAAACTTGTAATTTGTATGTTCCATCCGGAATATCTACAAACTGAAAATAACCTATACGATCGGTGATAGCAGCATCGCTTACTGCTCCTCCGTCCAAACGTACAGTGAGGTTATAAACCTCTTCACCTGTAGCAGCATTTTTTGCTACCCCAGTAACCTTTGTTTGCGCCTGCGCCATAGCGACAGTTGCTGCAAAGACTGAAAGACTTAACAATAATTTGTTCATTCAAACGAATTTTTATTTATAAATTAGCTATTTATTTCCTTCATCAGAAAAAATAGGACAACAAATTTAGTAAATTCATAATTAATAACATATGTTTAAAATTAATAAATCTTTAACTTTATTAATAATTTTTAATTTATTCTTAACGTTAAATGTTAAAGCTCAAAGCAAATATTCAAGTGCAACTGTAGCGTTTTACAATGTCGAGAATCTTTTTGACACCATAAAATCAGTTGGATATGTAAATGGAACTTTACCTTTTAATGACAAAAATTATCACATTCAGATTGCAGAATCTGACATATCGAAGTACGAAACAGAAGAATTCAAACAAAGTTATACGTACGAAAATATAAAAGGAAAGAAAATTATCCGCCCATTAATTCTTCAAGAAGAATTTTTACCAAACGGAAATAAAAGATGGAATACAGAAAAATATTTCCAGAAAGTCAATAATATTTCAAAAGTTATTAGCGAATTAGGTGCAGATGTTACAGGTTCTGCTCCAGTAATAGTTGGTATTTGCGAGATTGAGACAAGAGAAACTTTAGAAGATTTAGCAAAAAGCTCTGCTTTGAAAAAATACGATTATGGTGTTGTTCATTTCAATTCGTTTGATGCTCGTGGAGTTGATACAGGTTTATTGTATCAAAAATCTCGTTTCAAAGTAATTGATGCAAGACCTCATCCAATTTTCAATTATGATGCTGAAGGTAAACGCAAATATACGCGTGATATTCTACAAGTTACAGGTTTATTAGACGGTGAAGAAATCACTTTTTTAGTGAATCACTGGCCTTCTCGTAGTGGTGGAGAAAAAGTTTCGATGCCAGCTCGTATGGAAGCAGCAAAGGTGATGAAAGGAATTTTTGATGAGTTAAAATCTAAAAATCCAAATGCAAAAGTAATTGCAATGGGTGATTTTAATGATGATCCTATTTCTCCAAGTATTAAAAACACATTTGATCCAGCTGGAGAAATTGCTAAAGTTTCGGATAACGGATATTATGACCCTATGTTACCTTTATACAAAAAAGGTGTTGGCACTTTAGCTTATCGTGATGCTTGGAATCTATTTGATCAATTTATCTCGACTTCGTCATTGGTAACAAAAAATAAAGATTATTCAACGTATAAAATCTTCAAAACTGAAATTTACAACAAAGATTATTTAAAAGCGACAGAAGGTGCATATAAAGGATTCCCTAACCGTATGTGGAGCGGTGATACTTATCGTGCAAATGGTTATTCTGACCACTTTCCAGTCTATACAATCTTATTAAAACAAGCAAAATAAAAATGAACAAATTAGAGCAATTATTTAGTCAAAAAAATAAAAACCTCATTACAATATACACAACAGCTGGGTATCCGAATTTATCGGATACCCCTGTTATTTTAAAAGAATTAGATCAAAACAATGTTGACATTATCGAAGTCGGTATTCCATATTCTGATCCTTTAGCTGATGGTCCAACAATACAAGCTACAAGTGAAAAAGCGTTAGCAAATGGAATGACATTGGATATTTTGTTTGAACAATTAAAATCGGTTCAAAATGAAATTTCTGCACCAATTGTTTTGATGGGTTATTACAACCAAGTGATGACATTTGGATTAGAAAAATTCTTACAAAATTGTCAAGAAAGTGGAGTTTCAGGCTTGATTTTACCTGATATGCCGTACGAAATTTACTTGGCACAACACAAAGAATTATTTGAGAAATACGATCAAAAAGTTACTTTTCTAATTACACCTTTAACAACAGAAAAACGCATTAAAGAGATTAATGATGCAACTTCTGGATTTGTTTATATCGTTTCGAGTTCAGCTACAACTGGCGCAACACAATCTAATTATAATGAATATTTTTTGTCAAATGTTAAAAATTTAGGTTTAACAAAACCACATCAAATTGGATTTGGAATTTCGACAAAAGCTGATGTAGAAAAAGCTTGGAATTACGCAAATGGTGCAATTATCGGAAGTGCTTTTTTACGTGTTTTAGAAAATTCGAACGGAAATCTTTCTGAAGCCATAAAAAATTATCTTTCAGAATTAAGATAAAAAAATAGTTTTCAAAACAAAAAGCAAGCTCTTGTAGCTTGCTTTTTTGGTTTGACTATTTTGTTTTTATTCAACCGAAATTTCATCAATAAATAACCACGCTTTATTTCCTGCACCAGCTTGTCCATCTGGAATTATTCCTAAATTCTCAATCACTAATTTAAGATATTTCGCTTGTTGCTTTTGTAAATCAATCTTCATTATTCCATTTGATTTTTCGATTTCAGAAGATGAAATAGTTTTAATTTCTTTAAAATCTTTTCCATTATCCGAAATCAACACTTTAACAGATTTCGGAAGATAAATCCAACTTCCTTTGCGATCTAAGGTAGAAAATTGAATAGTAGAAAACTCCATTTTAGTTCCGAAATCTATTGTTACAATCACATCTTTTCCAGAAAAACCTAACCAAGATCTCCCATGATTTTTAAGACTACCTTTTATTCCATCCACCAAAGTAGACGCTCCTCCAACCGAATACGCTTCGGCAGGTTGATGTTCTAATGTGATTTTTTTGGCTGTTGATTTCGTAATAACAAAATCCTGAGAAGTTGTTGCGCTTACTTTTTTTCCATCTTCAAAATAAGCTGATTTTACCGTTTGAGATTTCGTAATTTCTAACGGTTTTTGATACACATTCGAATTAATCGTTGGCTCTGAACCATCTGTTGTAAAACGAATTCTTGAAGGTTCATTCGCCGAACTCAACTCATATTTTATCTTTCCATTTTGCTCAACAGAAGCCTTTCCATCCACTTCATAAATTGCCGTACTATGTTTGATTCCTTTTTCATCTAAAATCGCAAAATGACGAATTACACGATTCTCAAAATTCTTGTATTCATCAGGTTTTGAAGTTCCCCAAGCAACTTCTGAAAGTGCCATCATTCGAGGAAAAATCATATGTTGAACATGCGGACAATCTAAAATATATTCTGTCCACAAATTCCCCTGTGTTCCCCAAATATACTTCGCTTCTTCTTTAGTCAGTTCTTTCGGAATAGGATTATAGGCATACACTTTTTGCAAGCGTAAATTTCCACCAATAGACAAAGTTTCAGTTTCCGGATTTCCTTGATAATAATCAAAATAATTGGTAGAAGTTGGCGTCATAATTGCCTTGTGTTTTGTTTTCGCTGCATGAATTCCCCCTTCAATTCCTGTCCAACTCATCACCGTTGCATTTGGTGCTAAACCTCCTTCAAGGATTTCATCCCAACCAATAATTTGCTTCCCTTTACTATTGATGTATTTTTCCATTCGTGTGATGAAATAACTTTGCATATGCAACTCATCTTTGATATTCAGTTTTTTCATCAAATCTTGCACAAAAGCACTTTCTTTCAAGCGTTTCTTTGACACCTCATCATCCCTAATATGTACATTTATATATGGAAAAAGCGCAATTACCTCATCCATGACATCTTGCAAAAATTGAAACGTTTCTTCTTTTGGACAAAAAATATCTTCCGAAACTCCCCACGTTTTCCACACTTCCAACTTCTCATTCGTACAACCAAAATTAGGATATGCCGCCAACGCAGCCTGCGCATGACCTGGCATTTCGATTTCTGGAATAACATCTATATGCAATTTCGCTGCATAAGCCACTACCTCTTTTATCTGTTCTTGCGTGTAAAATCCACCATATTTTTTATCATCAAATTTCATATCCGAATACGCACCAACCTGCGATCCATTTCGCCAAGCACCAACTTCTGTTAACTTTGGATATTTCTTAATCTCGATTATACAACCTTGATCATCAGTCAAATGCCAATGAAATTTATTATATTTGTAAGCCGCCAAATAATTCAAATAATTTTAGACCACATCTAACGTAAAAAAATGACGAAAAAAGATCTAAATGCATTCCACGATACGCAAATTTTGGTTCATCTTTTATTTTGAGATAAGGTAATTTGAGATCCTTTTTATGTTCTTCAATTAATTGTAAAAGTGTTTGTATTCCAAGAAAAATTCCTCGATTTGTAGGCGCAGCAATCGAAATTCCATTTTGATTGATATCCAACTCATAATATTCTTCATTACTATTTTCTGGAGCAGCCAAGTAAATTATATTAATTGTATTATCGAAATTGTTAGAAGTAGTTTTCGTTAGATTTTTTCCCGTAATTGATTTGAATTGTTTCATCAAATAATCTATTTCAGGAAAATTTGGATCTGGATTAATCGTGATTTTATTTCCTAAAACAAAAGTTCCTTTCTTCAATTCTAATTGTTTAGGTTGAGGAATAAAACTATTTTGAGCAAAAGTAAAAGAGGAAACCACAAACGCAGCCAATAGAGAGAAAAACGGAAGTTGTTTCATGTGTTAATTTTTGATAATGACTAAGATAAACTTGTTTTATCAAATAACAACGACGCAACGAGCAAAAAACAATCAAAATAAAAAAGCAAGCTGAATTCAGCTTGCTTTCTATTTTGGAAATGTTTTATCTAAAAAATTATTCAACAATTAAGATGAAATAATTCTTTTTACCTTTTTGTAATAAAACATATTTATCTGCGATTAAATTTTCTGTTGTTAACACAAATTCTTCCGCTACTTTTTCTTTGTTTACAGAAATTGCGTTTGCTTTTAATTCACGACGCGCTTCTGAATTTGATTTTAAGAAGCCTGATTTTTCTGCTAAAGCAGTAACAATATCCAATCCCGCTTCGATATCAATTTTTGCAATAGTTGCTTGAGGCACACCTTCGAAAACTGATAAGAAAGTATCTCCGTCTAATTCTTTTAAATCTTCTGAAGTTGATTTTCCGAATAAAACTTGAGATGCTTTTTCTGCTTTGCGTAATTCTTCAACACCATGAACTAAAATAGTAATTTCAGTTGCTAATTTACGTTGTAATTCACGTAAATGTGGTTCTTGACGATGACGCTCGATTAAATCATCAATCGCTTCTTTTTCTAAGAACGTATAAATTTTGATGTAACGTTCTGCATCAGCATCCGCTTGATTTAACCAAAATTGGTAGAATTTATAAGGAGAAGTACGGTTTTTATCTAGCCAAATATTTTCGCCTCCTTCCGATTTTCCAAATTTAGTTCCGTCCGCTTTAGTTGTTAATGGACAAGTAAAAGCAAAAGCTTCACCTTGTACTGTACGACGAATTAATTCTGTTCCTGTTGTGATATTTCCCCATTGATCAGAACCTCCCATTTGCAATTTTGCACCTAATTCTTTGTACAAATGTAAATAATCATATCCTTGAATCAATTGATATGTAAATTCTGTGAAAGACATTCCAACATTCGATTCAGAAGAAAGTCTAGATTTTACAGAATCTTTCGCCATCATATAATTTACAGTAATGTGTTTTCCGACATTACGCGCAAAATCGATGAACGAAAAATCTTTCATCCAATCATAGTTATTCACCAATAAAGCTGAATTTCCATTATTTGTATCAAAATCTAAGAAACGAGACAATTGTGCTTTAATTCCAGCAACATATTTATTCAATGTTTCTTCGTCTAATAAACTTCTCTCTGCCGCTTTACCAGTAGGATCACCGATAAAACCAGTTGCACCACCAACCAAGGCGATTGGACGATGACCGTGACGTTGCAAATGAACCAATAAGAAAATAGGAACCAAACTTCCCACGTGAAGAGAATCTGCTGTAGGATCGAAACCTACATAACCAGAAGTCATTTCTTTATTTAGTTGTTCTTCTGTCCCTGGCATAATATTGTGAACCAGTCCTCTCCAAGTCAATTCTTCAATTAATGGATTCATAGTATTTTAATATATTTTTTATCTAATTTTTACAAGATACAAAGTTATGATTTTTCAGTAGATTATAAATGATCTGTCAAAATAAAACTTATTTGATATATTTATTTAAAATTTGAATAAAAGGAATACATGCAAACACTTTTCGAGAACGAAAAATTCAAATGGATTAATTTACAAAATCCTACAAAAATTGAGTTGAATGAAATTGCTACAAAATATTGTTTTCAGAAATTAACGATTGAAGATAGTTTGGAGCCTGGGCATTTACCTAAATATGAATCAGATGATTCAAAAGTTTCGTTTTTGTTAATTCGTTTTTTTGATAAAGAACACCGTATGTTGAAAAACACTGTTCGAGAATTTAGTCATAAAGTCAGTATTTACATCGGAGCAGATTTTATTGTGACTGTTCATCAAAAGGAAACGGATATTTTCGAGAAAATTCAGAAAAAATATTTAGCGAATACTGATCCTTCTAAAATCATTATCAAAGGAATTTTGTATCGTATTATTTCCGAAACCATCAAAACGTATGAAGAACCAGCATATCAAATGGACGAAGAAGTCAATCAACTCGAGCATTTGATTTTTACGGATGATTTTAGAAAAATCAAACTTCCTACCTTATATAAAATCAAACGAGAAGCCACAGCTTGCAAAAAAATATTAGATTATACGCTTGAAGCACTGAAAGAATATCGAGCGGATAACAAAAAGACAAGTTCATCACAGGATTTGTACGAAGAAAACGTAAAAATGTTACACTTGCATTCACAAATTGTAGATGACGTACAAAGTTTGTTAACAATTTATCTTTCCTTAAATGGACAGAAATCTAACGAAATCATGCAAACGCTTACCGTTTTTTCGGCATTTTTCTTACCCTTAACTTTTATCGCTGGAATTTATGGAATGAATTTCGATTTCATGCCTGAATTAAATTACAAATTAGGCTATCCAATTTGTTTACTTGTCATGTTATTAGTGGTAATTTTTATTTACTTTTGGTTCAGGAAAAAAAAATATTTATAATTCAGTATGATTTTCGTAACGGGAGGAACAGGTTTGGTTGGCGCGCATTTGTTGGTAGAATTGGCAAAAAAGCAACAACCTATTCGTGCTTTAAAACGAAAAACATCGAACACAGCAACCGTCCAAAATTTCTTTGCGGAACAAAATGCTTCGCAATTTTATCAATTTATTCATTGGATTGATGGTGATTTGTTGGATGTTACTGAACTTCCGAATTTATTAGACGGAATCGAGACAATTTATCACGCTGCGGCTTTTGTTTCATTTGATGAACGTCAAGAAGAAGAAATTTTCAATACGAATATTTTAGGAACTGAGACTTTGGTAAATGAAGCGATTGATTCTGGCGTGAAAGAATTTTTCTTCATCAGTTCTATTGCTTCGATGGATGATTTGAATCCTTCAACTAAAATGATTGACGAACGTTCTGGTTGGAACAATAGCTTGACACATTCTTCTTATTCTATATCAAAATTTAGAGCAGAAATGGAAGTTTGGCGTGCTTCACAAGAAGGGATTAAAGTTATTATTGTTAATCCTGGTGTAATCATCGGAACATTGGATACTAAACGTGCAAGCGAAAGTTTGTTTCAACAAAATTCGTCAAAAAGCGATTATGCTCCTTCGGGCGGAACTGGTTTTGTTGATGTTCGCGATGTCGTGAAGATTTTTTTAGAATTAATTAATCAACAAGTTTACAATCAAAAATTTGTGGTAATTTCTGAAAATAAAAGTTACCGAGAAGTTTTTGATTTTGTTTCGATTAATAGCAAACGTTCAGTTAAAAATGTTTCGAATACAACCTTGAAAATCATTAAAAATCTATCTATTTTTAGTCGAATTTTTGGTGGAAAATATATGACAAAAGCGAATTATTATTCGTTAACAAGTTATACCAAATACGACAATTCTAAAGTTAAAAACTTGCTTCAATACGAATTTATTCCAATCAAAGAAGCAATTGATTATCATTATAAACGCTTTCAAAAGCTGAATTCTACAAAATAGTTTACTTTTGTTTTATGGAACAACAATTCATTTCAACACTTTCAATAACTGCTTCAGAATTAAAATCAGGAAGCGTTTCTGCTAAAAGTCCATCAAATATTGCGTTGGTAAAATATTGGGGAAAAAAGAAAAATCAAATCCCTACAAATAGCTCTATCAGCTACACATTAACAAATAGCTACACAGAAACTGAATTAAAATTTTCGCCAAAAACGTCAGATACTTTCGAAGTTGAAGTTTATTTGGAAGGTGAATTGAAAGAAAGTTTTGCTCCAAAAATCATTACTTTTTTCGAAAGAATTACAACATATATTCCATTTTTGAATCAATTCAAATTTGAAGTTCACACACATAATTCTTTTCCACATAGTTCTGGAATTGCTTCTTCAGCTTCGGGAATGTCGGCAATGGCTTTGTGTTTAGTTCAAATTGAGAATATTCTTGGCGCTAATTTATCTGAAAAGGATGCTTTGAAAAAAGCTTCTTTCTTGGCTCGTTTAGGCTCTGGAAGTGCTTGTCGTTCGGTTTACAAAGGTTTGGTTGAATGGGGCGAAAATGATTTTATTGAAGGGAGTTCAGATTTATTTGGAACAAAATATCCTGATGCTGAAATTCATGATGTTTTCAAAACTTTTCATGATACCATTTTATTGATTCACGAAGGTCAAAAATCGGTTTCTTCTACTGTTGGACACAATTTGATGAATGGACATCCATACGCAGAATGTCGTTTTGTGGAAGCAAACGAAAACTTGAAAGCATTATTGCCAATTTTAAAATCTGGCAATATCAAAACATTTGGAGAATTGGTAGAACACGAAGCGTTGACATTACACGCGATGATGATGATGTCGAATCCTGCATTTATTTTGATGAAACCAAACACAGTTGCAGCTTTAGAAAAATTGTGGGAATTCCGTCGTGAAACAGGAAATCATTTGTATTTCACTTTAGATGCTGGTGCAAATGTACATTTATTATATCCTGCGCAAGATGCGGAAGCCATTGAAATCTTCATCGAAAATGAACTGAAACAATTCTGTCAAAACGGAAATTATATAAAAGATAAAGTGAGTTTTTAATCGCTTCTAAAACAAAAAAGCAAGCTACAAGAGCTTGCTTTTTTAGTTTGACTATTTTTGTCATGTTGAATTCATTTCAACATCGCATATTTTATGAGAATCTGAAACAAGTTCAGATTGACAACGATTTCTTTTAATTTTTTATCTATCATCCCAAAAATAACCAAACTCAAAAAAACACTCATTCCTATAACAACGATAATATTTCCTAAAGAAATTTCAAATAAAAAAGTAATCCAAAATTGAATGACTTTATGACTATTTTTAATATGTTTCTTCGATTGATTTTACCATATTATAAATGAACTCGTTGTAAGGTGTCGGAATATTATATTGTTTTCCTAAACTGATAATTTCGCCTGCAAATTCATCCACTTCCGAATATCGTTTTGCTTCGCGATCTTGTAACATCGAAGTTTTACCAAATTCATCCACAATTTTCATCGTAGATTTCATTCGATCCACTTCTTCTTGACCAATTGCAACTCCATGTGCATTCCCAACTGCAAGAACCTCATTAGAAATCATATCCATTAAAACCTCGAGATGTTGATTGGTACGAAATTGTCCATATGGAAACTCCAACAAAAACGTCAATTGATTTCCGACAACATTTACCAAATATTTCGCCCATTGTGCTTTCTGAATATCATCCGATAATTGATTTGGAATTTCAGCAACATTCATCAATTCATGTAAATCGATTAATTTATCATGATTAATTGAATCCATTTTCCCAAAAATAATTTTTCCTATACTCGAAAACGTCACGCGATTATCAACTTTTACTGCATCCATATACGCAACCGCATTCACCACACGATCCCATCCAAAATGATCTGCCAAAACACGTTCAGAAGAAATTCCGTTCATCAAACTTACAATCATTGTGTTTTCACCAACAAAAGGCTTCATATCTTCTATCGCTTGCTGTAAATGCGAACTTTTAACGACTAAAAATATATAATCTGGATAATTATTATCCTCGATTTTTGTGACATAATTAAAATCATACGCTTTATCATTCACAAAAATTTGAGATTTTTCGTATCGATTTTTTCGCTCCTCATCTACAATTACACTTACAATTTCTGGATTATATTCATAAAAACTCGCTGCATATTTTGCTCCTAAAGCTCCCAATCCAAGAAAATAAATTGATTTCATTTTTTTGTTATTTAGAAGATAAATTTAAAATAAAATCAGCAACATTTACGAATTTAAGTCTTTGAAAAAAGTAATAATTTCGGTTATAATTAGTTTTGATAAACTTTTGACAATTCTTTTGGATTGAGATACAAAGAATAAATCAAATTACGCAAATCATCAAGATTTGAGCTAGAATCTACAGCTATTTCATTGTCTTTTTGAAAATTCTTTTTAAAAACATCATACAATTGATTTATTTTCTTCCAATTATCTTTTGCAGCAGTTTTTTCAACAGATTTATTGTTCGCCGATTTTGCTAATTGTGAAGGCGTTTTCTGAATCGCATCAAATAAAACATATAAATTATTGACATGATTGATATAATTGTATGTTTCGTTTACAGCAAAATAATTCAGAAGAATTTTCTCTTCATCCGAAATTTTCAAGCTCGAAATTAACTTCATTTCCTCACCCAACCATTCATAAGCCGACAATCCAATTTGAGAAGCATTTGGCGTCACAACCATTCTTGGAATTGGTTCTGCATTTGCAATTTTATTTAAAATAAATTCTGTTTTTTGATTCAAAACATCCAATCGATTATTTGCTGGAGCAAGACATTTCAAAGCATAATCGCAATTATATCCTAACGTAATTATCTCCTCAAGTTCAGAAAAAATATCGGCAGAAGTATCACTGTTGAAACTCTCAAAATTTTGCAAACTATTATCTTGGTATTTCTCTTTAAAATCATTCATAGAAGAATAATCTTTTTTCTCAATATCCCAAATGAGATTAAAATTAAAAGCAAAAACATTCACAAATTGCATCGTTTTACTTTGAGGATTTTCATCAACAAATTTTTGATACACTTCTACTTTAGGTGATTCTGTATCATAATCATCCATCAACGCAATTAAAAATCGTTCGTTGATTGGAGTTTTCGTTCCAAATTTCTTTCCAACAGATTTTTTTAATTTCTCTTTATAATCAACAAAATATGATTTTTGATTATCATTCAACACAAAATAAACTTCGAGTTCAGAAAGAAGTCCAACTTTCTTACCTAATTCGATATTATTATCCAACAAATATTTTTCGAAAGTAGAATAATCAATTCCTTTTTCTTTCGTTTTTTCTAAAATCGTATCATCAGGATAAGCTCTCGAACCAAAAGGCAAAGAATACAAAAAAGGACCATCTGCAAAAAGTTGAACAGAGGTAAATAGAGTCAATAGAAAAGTAAAAAGTAGTTTTTTCATAAGGTTGATTTTTATAAAATTAGAAATTTTATTGAATATTTTTTCAAGTTTTAGATGATTTAACATGAATAAAAAAGCGTTAGAAATCATTTTCTTAATATTAATTCAAACAAGACAATTCTTCAAATTGTTCTTTTTAAAAATAGTTTTTACATATATTTAACAAATTAATACATCACACGTGAGTCAAATAAAAAATACCGAGGAAAAAGAATTGCAAAGAGGTCTTACAAACCGACATATTCAATTGATTGCTTTAGGTGGCGCGATTGGAACTGGTTTGTTTTTAGGAATTGGACCTGCCGCTGTTTTAGCTGGACCATCTGTTATTTTAGGTTATGCAATTGCAGGAATTATAGCCTTCTTCATCATGCGTCAATTAGGAGAAATGGTTGTTAACGAACCTGTTTCAGGAAGTTTTAGTCATTTTGCATACAAATATTGGGGATCTTTTGCTGGATTTGCTTCTGGTTGGAATTATTGGATCCTTTATGTTTTGGTAAGTATGTCCGAGTTGACTGCGATTGGAATTTATGTGCAATTTTGGTGGCCAGAAATTCCATTATGGGCGTCAAGTTTGTTCTTTTTTATCGTGATTAATGCATTGAATTTAGGCTCTGTAAAAATGTTTGGTGAAGCTGAATTTTGGTTTTCTATCATCAAAGTTATTGCGATTATTGCGATGATTATTTTTGGAGCTTACCTTTTAATAAGCGGAACTGGAGGTGAACAAGCAACAATACAAAACCTTTGGAACAATGGAGGTTTTTTCCCGAAAGGTTGGTTATCTGGTAATAGTGAAGGCGGTTTTAGCGGATTATTTGCCGCAATGGCTCTTATTATGTTCTCTTTTGGAGGTTTAGAATTGATTGGAATCACAGCTGCTGAAGCTAAAAATCCTGAAAAAACAATCCCTAAAGCAACTAATCAAGTAATTTATAGAATTTTAATCTTCTATGTTGGCGCATTGATTATCTTATTTTCGTTAGCTCCTTGGGAAACGATCACGGATAAAAGTAGTCCTTTTGTAATGGTTTTTGAGAATTTGAATCATTTGAAACTAAATATTTTTGGCAGCACAGTTGATTTTTCAAGATTGATTGCCAACGCACTAAATATTATTGTCTTGACGGCAGCTTTATCTGTTTACAACAGCTCTGTTTACAGTAATAGTAGAATGCTATATGGTTTGGCAGAACAAGGAAACGCACCTAAATTCTTGAAAAAATTAAACAAAAATCACGTGCCTGTTATGGCGATTTTAGTTTCATCTTTTTTCGCTGCGATTTGTATTTTGATTAATAAAATAATTCCAGAAAACGCCTTCCATGTATTAATGTCTTTAGTGGTTTCTTCATTGGTAATTAACTGGATTATGATTTCGATAACCCATCTTAAATACCGTAAACAAAAGAATTTAGAGAATACAAAAACATTATTTCCATCTTTCTTGTATCCTATCAGTAACTACATTTGTCTAATTTTCTTATTTGGAATTTTAGTAATTATGTGGTTTACAGGACTTAAAATTTCAGTAGAATTAATTCCAGTTTGGTTGATCTTCCTTTACATCGCTTATCGAATTGTAAAAGAAAATAAAAAGAAAAATTCTTTATAAAAAGAAACAAAAAATCCGCTCAATGAGCGGATTTTTTAATCGACTTTGGTTGCAAAGCAAACCTTTTTTTAAATATATTTTTTGATTTCTGTAACCAATTGTTCTTTTGGTCGTGCTCCACTTTGTTTCCATAATAATTCACCATTTTTGAAAATGGCAAAAGTCGGAACTCCTTGCACTTGATATCGTGCAGCTAAATCTTGATATTTATCAACATCCACTTTTAGGATTTTGACATCATCTCCCAATTCTTCTTTCACTTGTTGCAAAACTGGACCCATCATTTGACAAGGACCACACCAAGTTGCAAAAAAATCTAACAAAACTGGTTTATCTGAATTAATAATTTCTTCGAAAGTCATTGTTTTTGATTCTTCTTTGTTATTTGATTGATTTTTATTTCGGTTGAATAAATTTTTAAACATCTTTATTTTTTCTTCTTAAATATACTAAAAAAAGCACTTCCGAAGAAGTGCTTCATAATTAGCTTTACTAATTATTAACCTAACCTATGAAAAATTTATTCTACTGTTAGTGCTACTAACATTTAGATATAATCAAAACAAATACCAAGTTTAAAATACTGACAATCTGTTTTTTACATTTAACATAATTTAAGAAATAGGTTAACGTAAATATGTTTTATTTTAGAAATTCTACTATAATTCACACACAAATTTTGGATTAACTGACTTTATTTCAGCTATCACTGACATTATTTCTTCTTTGGTTGAATTATCTTCCAACCTTTTCAATTGTTCCGAATTCAAACCAATCATTTGTATAAATGTAACTTTTCCATGCGGCGTATCAATTTCATCTAAATCATCATCCTTGATAAAAGCCAAACCAACAATGTCCGTTTCCGAATCTGTACGAATTGGACCTCCTAATGGTAAAAATTGGTATTCATCAAACCAAACTTTTGTTTCGTTCACGAATCGTCCCAAATTATTCATTAATTGAACCACCCAAAAAGGATCTTCACCATTATCATCTTTAACAGGTTTCACACGGAAAGAAAACTCAAATCCCCACTTACTAAAATCCGCTCCTACACTCTCTTCCGAATAGTATAAATGTGACATTCCGTAACTCACCAAATGATAATAACCATTGACATCAAAAACCGCAACTCCATCAATTGGATCATCACCTCCTTGAAAAGACATCACTTGAGGCGAATAAAAACGAGGCTCTAAAGTCCCATAAACTTCTTTTAAGCGATTTTCGATCGCAATTGCACCAACCGCTTGATCTGATTTATATTGTTTTTTGTATTCTTCTAAATTCATGATGCAAAAATAGTTTATCCAATCTTAATTCTCAGTTAAAGACATAAAAAAAAGAGAGTTTCTTGTTAGAAACTCTCTTTGTAGTAGCGAGGACCGGACTCGAACCGATGACCTTCGGGTTATGAGCCCGACGAGCTACCTACTGCTCCACCTCGCGATTTAGTAGCGAGAACAGGACTCGAACCTGTGACCTTCGGGTTATGAGCCCGACGAGCTACCTACTGCTCCATCTCGCGTTATTGGACTGCAAATATACGTTCATTATTTAAAATACCAAACATTATTCGAAATTATTTTATTTTATTCGGACAGAAAACAAATAAAAACCACATAAATTACTTTATTTAAAGAGCTTATGTGGTTTTGAATATTTTGAAATTATTTTTTAATTAACTTTAATTGGTGGATGATTTTCGATAAAATCGATTGCTAAATCAGAACTATCTGTTAAAAATAGTAACTCCTTATATGGTTTTCCTGTTGCCAATTGATGCAAAACGGAATAAATCGCTGTATCTTCTACATATCTTTTCTTACTCAAAAAAATCATTGGACTGTAATATCCTGAAGTTCCATAATGATTTTGCGCTGCTTCCTGAAAAATTTCTTGTGTTGTTCCAGCACTTCCAGGCGCATAAACCAAACCGAACAAACTAATTGTTAACAACATATCTTCTCGAATACTATTAGAAAAATATTTCGCAATATTCGTGGCAAATAAATTACTCGGTTCGTGACCATAAAACCATGTTGGAATTGCTAAACTTTCAGCACCATTTGGATAGATTTCTAAAACTTTTTTAGCATTCGTCATAAAATTCTTCGCCAAATATTCAGTTTTATCTTCATCAATAAAATCTAAATCAGCCAAAATACTAATCGCATTCATCAAATCTTCATCCGAATAATTTGCCATATACGCACCTAAATTAGCAGCTTCCATAATTCCAGGACCTCCACCAGAAACAACAAAATAACCTTTTTCAGTTGCTAATTTCGCCGCTTTTGCGGTTTCATTATAAAACTCCGAATTTCGTGCAGTAGAATGCCCGCCCATAAAGCCAACCACTTTTTTCTTCGTCATTCCATTATCATCATATTCCAAAATTCGACGCAAACCATCATCAATAGACAAATCGTGTAAACGTTGCGCCAAAGCTTCTGAAACAGACGGATTATATTTATGTTTTTTGAAATGTTTATAAATTTTAAGATCGATACTTTGGTCATTATTTGGATCATAACCATCCATCAACTCTTGCCAAGTGTACAATTTTCCACGATATGGATTATAGGGAACTGATTCAAATTTTGGATAAACAAACGCACCTTTTTCGATTAAATAGATCGCTTCATGTTGTTTAAACTTACAACCTAAAAACGATGTATTGCATAAATTATATTCTTCCCAATTGATTTCTTGACGCAAAAAATTAACATCTTGAACTACTTTATCGGTTAAATCTTTGGTTTGAGAAACTAATTCATTCCATTCTTTTAGGTTATGAACTAAATCTTTGATTGGTTTTATTTTCATTCTTTTTTCTTACTTCATTAAAAATTCGGAAAATGAATTTACACGAATTATTCCAAACCAACGAATTCGGTACAATAAATCTGCAAATTTTCATTTTTCTAATTTATATTTGCATCAAATTCGTGCTCAACTTAATGGGGAATCGTGTGCAAATCATGAACTGTCGCGCAACTGTAAATCAATATTTTTGACAAGTCAGAATGCCACTAAATTGAGTTAATAATTAACCAAAAACTTTCGCGAAAAAAGTAAAAATTATGTTCTATCAAATCATCAAACCACCACAAAAAAACATTATCAACTCAAAAATTAATAAAGAAAAGTAACGTGTAAATATATGATAATGGAAGTGGAAAAAACACCAAGAGAAGAGTTGATTGAACAACGTATCATCAATTCTGAAACTCGCATTTTCAAAGCTGTTTTTCCTGGAGATACAAACCACCACAACACAATGTTTGGAGGATCGGTAATGTATTTGATGGATGAAATTGCTTTTATGACAGCAACTCGTTTTTGTCGCAAACCTATTGTTACAGTAAGTAGTGACAAAATTGATTTTAAACACTCAATTCCCGCAGGAACTATCGTGGAAATGGTAGGAAAAGTGGTACGTGTAGGACGCTCAAGTTTGGATGTACAAATTGACGTTTTTATCGAAAGTATGTATCGTGACGGACGTGATAAAGCGATTTCTGGAACGTTTACATTAGTTGCAATTAACGAAAACAAACGACCAGTTCCTGTTATTGACTAACACGAGCTATAGAAAATTTTTAATCCTTTATCTTTTTGATAGAGGATTTTTTTATGATTTTCAATTAATAATTGATAATATTCTAAAGGTTTCTTAGTTTTACATTAAACACAAGAAAAATGGAATTACCTTTTGCCGAACCATTTCGCATAAAAATGGTCGAAGAAATTTATCAATCTACTCGAGAAGAACGCGAAAAGTGGATCGAAGAAAAAGATTACAACCTATTTAACCTAGAAAGCCACAAAGTATTTATTGATTTATTAACTGATTCTGGAACTGGAGCAATGTCCGACAAACAGTGGTCTGCAATGATGACTGGAGACGAAAGCTATGCTGGTTCTCAATCTTTCTTAAAACTGAAAGAAACCATTAATACCATCACGGGATTTGAGTTTCTTCTACCTACGCATCAAGGTCGTGCAGCGGAAAATGTATTATTTTCAGCTCTTGTAAAAGAAGGTCATGTTGTTCCTGGAAATTCGCATTTTGATACGACAAAAGGTCACATCGAATTTAGAAAAGCGCACGCAATTGATTGTACTATTGATGAGGCTTTTGACAGCGAATTGATTCATCCTTTCAAAGGAAATATCGATTTACAAAAGTTAGAAAATGTCTACAAAGAATACGGAAAAGAACAAATTCCATTTACATTAATCACTGTTACATGCAATTCTTCTGGTGGTCAACCTGTGTCAATCGAAAATATTCGTCAAGTTCGTGAATTGTCTAATCAATATGGAATTCCAGTCTTTTTTGATGGCGCTCGTTTTGCGGAAAATGCTTATTTCATCAAAGAAAGAGAAGAAGAATTTAAGACAAAAACTATTAAAGAAATTGTTTTAGAAATGTTTTCTTACGGTGATGGAATGACAATGTCTGCGAAAAAAGATGGTTTGGTAAATATTGGTGGATTTATTGCACTGAATAACGAAGAGCTATATAAAATATGTGGTAATTTTGGAATTATTTACGAAGGATATTTAAGTTATGGCGGTTTAGCTGGACGTGATTTAGCAGCTTTAGCACAAGGTTTACAAGAATCGACAGAATATTCTTATTTACAATCGCGCATCAAACAAATTGAATATTTAGGGAATAAATTAATTGAGTTTGGAATTCCAATTCAGCAACCAATTGGTGGACACGCTATTTTTGTTGATGCTGTAAAGTTTTTACCAAATGTAACGCGCGAAGAATTTCCTGCACAAACATTGGGAATCGAATTGTACAAAGAAGCTGGAATTCGTGGTGTAGAAATCGGAACTATTTTGGCAGATCGTGATCCTGAAACACGAGAAAATCGTTATCCAAAATTAGAATTATTGCGTTTAGCAATTCCAAGAAGAACTTATTTCCAAAGTCATATGGATTATATCGCGGTTGCGTTGAAAAATATTTTTGATCGACGAAACGAAATTAATTCAGGTTATGAAATTTCGTGGGAATCTGAAATTTTAAGACATTTCACTGTAAAATTGAAAAAGAAATAAATAAAAAATCCTTCAGAAATTCTGAAGGATTTTTTTGATATTACCATCTCCAATCGCCCGAAATACGAAGTGGAGTTTCTAAATTTCCTTTGATTAAGGCTTCTTTTATTTCTTGCTCGTTCCAACGTTTTGAAGGGATTTCTTTCAAATTACTCAAACGATACAATAAATAGGTTTCCAAAATCACATTATTTTTCAAACCAATTTCTTCGACATAATCAAATGTATCGCAATTTGCGTGATAACAATTTAAAGCACCTTTTGTAAATTGACTATCCGAAAGCCCAATAATAGGCACGCCTTGCAACATAAACGGTTGATGATCTGAATGTAAATCTACACTCGCAAATGTTTTCAATTTAAAATCTGGAATCACTTTTTGCACATCATTCGCATAATCAGTTAAAATGGGCAAATTACTTTCCATTGTCGAATAATACGACTTTGGATTTGTTGTCATATCCATGTTCGACATTGCTTTAATTTGATTGATAGAACCATCTTTCAACGCTTGATTGACATAATATTTAGAACCTATCAAACCAACTTCTTCGCCCATAAATAAAACAAATTCTATTGTTCGATCATTTTGAAGATTTAACTTCTTGTATGTTCTCGCAATATCCATTACAGAAAAACTTCCAACGCCGTTATCAATTGCTCCTGTAGCCAAATCCCAACTATCTAAATGTCCTCCAAGAACTATTTTCTCATTTGGAAATTTAGAACCGATTTTCTTTGCAATAATGTTGCGACCTTTCATTTGTCCAACATCATTTTTCATTTCGATTTTAGCGATTTCTTTTCCTTTTGATAGATCTTCTTTGATTTTCAATCCATCTTCTAAACTGATGTTAATCGCAGGAATTTTAATAATTTCTCCCGTTACAGAAGCCGTTCCTGTCAATAGAATTCCTCCAGCAGGACGATTAAACAAAATAATTCCTTTCGCTCCGTACTTTTCTGCTAAAGCTGTTTTTTCTGAACGATGTAGATTTTCTATTTCTTTTGGCGTTCCATCCAACAAACCAAGCGCAGCAAAAACAATCTTTCCTTTCACTTTATCACCAATCTTTTTGTAATCTTCTTCAAGTCCATTTCCCAAATCAATCAATTCTCCCGAAACACTAACATTTGCTGGCGAATGCGCCAAAGCAACGGCTTTTATAGGTTGATTATTGATTTTTAAATCTAAACTTTTACGATTCCAACCGCTAAATGTAAACTCTTGAAAAGACACATCATAACCATACGAACGCAACAAATTTGCTGCATATTCTTCTGCTATTCGTCCATTTTCTGTTCCTGTTGCACGATGTCCGATTGTTTCGGTTGCTTTTTTTAATTGTTGATAAGCTTCAGAATTTTGTTGTACTTCTTTGTTAATCAAGTCTAAAACTTGTTGATTAGTTTGAGCAGATAAACTCATGGTTGTAGAGATTAAACCTAGTGTTAATAAAAATTTCGATTTCATGTGTGAGTATTTCTATAAACTTAAAAATGTTTTTGGAAATAGTTGATAGAATGGGAGGAAAATTTAATCAAAAAAAATAGTCCTCAAAAAATGAGGACTATTTATATGAAATTATAAATTATTTCTTAGTGAGCTGGTACGAAACGCTCTCTTGCATCTTGCAATAATTGTTCTGCTTCTGCTTTATCACCGTACCCTTCAATTGTTGTTGTTTTATTTTCTAAGTCTTTATAAACTCTGAAAAAGTGCTCAACTTCTTTCAATGTATGAGGATTCATATCAGTGATGTTTTCTAATTGGTTCCATGTTGGATCAGCAACTGGTACACAAATTAATTTTTCATCTTGTCCTTTGTCATCAGACATTTTAAGAACACCGATTGTTTTTACTTCGATTACACATCCAGGAACAGTAGGTTCTGTTAAGAAAACTAATACGTCAATTGGATCTCCGTCTAATCCTAATGTATTTTCTACGAAACCGTAATCAGCTGGGTAGAACATTGGAGAGTATAAAACACGATCAAAACGGATTCTTCCTGTTTCGTGATCCATTTCGTATTTGTTGCGAGATCCTCTTGGGATTTCAATGATTGCATCAAAAGTCATTGTAATATTCTTTTTTTTATTATTTATTTTCTAAAAATTCCAATCTAAACCGATTGTGATGCCAAATTTACGAACATCTGGCAAATTATTATAATTTCCGCGCCAATTAAAATCAACTCGTATTGGTCTAATGTTTCCAAAACCAATGTTTTCGATTCCAAACCCATATTCGTAGTAGATTTGTTGATTCGGTGCAAAATATTCTATTGTCGAATGATTGATTGCTTTACTTTTTTCCGAAATATCTCCGTAAGCCGCTCTCAAGAATCCAACTTCTCTTAATTTTAATTTTTTGATTAATGGAACTTTATTCAAAATCCAACCGTTAAAATGATGTTCCCAGTTCATCGTTACATATTCGTCTGTTACAAATTCATAATAATCTAATTGTGAAAATGTACCATAAACTTGTCCGTAACTCTCATTTCCAGGTAACGCACTCATTAATGATAAAGGAACACCTTGAAATGTTTTTCCAGCTTCAACTGTCACTAATGATTTACCAAAAGATCCAATCAAAATTGGTTGTGTATATAAAAATTGTAATTTATCATATTCAAAATCTGAATTAATTACACCTTTCAATCCTTTTGTATAGCGCAACATTAACGTTGGTGCAAGTGTTGTCATTTCGTAACGATCAATTCCATATTGCGAATATTTTGCACCTGGACGAGCAATTACCGAAACACTTACACTTGAATTTGTTAAAGTTTCTTTAATCTGACCATTTTTTTCATATCCAATCGAGAAATGTTCTGCATCAGCTGGTTTAATTAATTGATAATTTCCATCAACACGAAATGTTACATTTTTCCAAGGTTCGATCGACGCATACACATTTGTCAAATTATTATTACTCAAAAATGTATTATCTCCTTGATTGATGATTGATGACGAAGCAAAACTACGGGTCATAATTCCGTCAGAAGCCGTTAACGTTGCAGCCAATTGTTCTACATCACGTTTTGTTCCGATACCGACTTGAAAACGATTATATTTATTGAACATGTAACGAAAATCTGCTCCATATTTGAATTTATCATCTCGAAAACCATATGCCAAGAAACCTTGCGCACGCCACATATCATTTTGCGAAAAATATGTACGAGCTCCAGCTCTCAAACGGAATCCTTCGATTTGGTTGTATCCAAAAGATGAATATAAATTCCCGATATCAATTGCATTTCCAACATTGTAATATCCAGAACCAAAAATCTCGATTGCTTTCACAATATTATTGAATTTTGGTACTTTATTTAATTGCTCTAATGTTTCGTAAATACCTTCTTGATCTTTCGTTAAAGCTTCAGGACGATTTTCTGCCCAAAACTGATTATCTTTTTCGTTAAGCGCAGCTTTTGCTGGATCTAATTTCTCGTAATAAAAAGCTTCGGGATGTGTTGTATCGAAATCGTAATTGTAATAATTCACCGTTTTATGCGCAAAAATTCCTTTCGCACTTTCCTTTTTACTCAACAACGACATATCCAACATCGCGTATTCTTTCTTTGGATAAAAAATAGAATCGTTTGGAATATCATATTCTAGATTCATGAAAATATTACGCACAAAATTCACGTTCATTTCTTTCGTTGTCTCCATCACAACTTCTTTCACCGCATAAGCATCTTTCGAAATATATAATTCTCCTTTAAATGTCAACTCTCCTTCACGACGCGGATAATATTTGATTCGATAAGATTCTACTCCATCTACATCAACAGTATCTTTCAATTCGTAATCATAAACAGCGAAACCATCTGTAGCAATTGGACTCACAAATTTGATGTCTAAAATATTGATACGATTATCATAAATATCAATATCACGGAAAAGATTTTTTACCGTAGAAGCTACCACTTCATTTTTCTCGAAACCTGATGTTTTATTCGCAATTAATTCTCGACGCTCCTTTGTTGAAGGTTTATTAATTCCCGCAACATTGTAAATGGACTCATTCAAGAAAGCTGGTAAATATGTTTTTCCGTTGATAGAAGAAGTATCTACTTTCTCGAAAACAAACTCCATTCCTTTAAAAATCTTACGTTTCATAAAAGTTGAATCGATATTACTAATATCAAATTGCAACTTTTCGTATTCATCATATTGGTAATGTGGCGCTAATTTTAGCCCATTTTTCTTTTTACGCTTCCATACTTCACGCAAAATAGCATAAGCAGGATTTTCTTTCTTTTTAAGACGTTTTTTCTTTGCCGAAACAACCGCAGTTTGTAAATCTACCGTTCCGTCATCTTCTTCGGAAGTATTGTCTTCTGCTAAAAATAATTGAGCAATAAAATTATAATCGATTTTATTTTCGATTACATAATCAGAAGTTTCGTATCCATTTTTTGATACGACAATTTTATTTGTATTCGAACTAGATTCGATATAAAAAGTACCATCAGAGTTTGATGTTGCACTTACTTTAAGTTCTGGTAAACGAATATCTGCGTAAGGAATAGGCTTCTGAGTTTCAGAATCGATGACCTTTCCTTGGATTTTTACTTGCGCGTGCACAGACGCTAGAACAACTATAAAAAAAGCTGTTATATAACTTTTCATCAATAAGATTTGGTTAAAAAAATAAAGTCTAGCAAAATGTGTGCTAGACTTTACAAATATAGTTTATAAATCTTAATTATTTATACATCACAGCTTTTACAGCCTCAACTACATCTTTTGCATTAGGAATCCAAGTCTCATACAAATTTGGAGCATAAGGCGCTGATGTATCTTTTGTTGTGATACGTTTGATTGGTGCATCTAAATAATCGAATGCTTTTTGTTGAACCATATACGTAATTTCTGAAGCAACTGAAGCGAAAGGCCAAGCTTCTTCTAAAACTACCAAACGATTTGTTTTCTTAACAGATTTGAAAATTGTATCATAATCTAACGGACGAACTGTACGTAAGTCAATTACTTCAACAGAAATTCCTTCTTTTGCTAATTCATCAGCAGCGATGTAAGCTTGCTTAATAATTTTCCCGAAAGAAACTAATGTTACATCTGTACCTTCACGTTTGATTTCTGCTTTACCAATTTCGATTGTGTATTCTTCATCTGGCATTTCCATTTTATCCCCATACATCTGTTCAGATTCCATGAAAATAACTGGATCGTTATCACGAATTGCAGATTTTAATAAACCTTTTGCGTCATAAGGATTTGAAGGAACAATTACTTTAAGACCTGGTACATTTGCATACCAATTCTCAAAAGCTTGTGAGTGTGTTGCACCTAATTGTCCTGCAGAAGCAGTAGGTCCTCTAAATACAATTGGACAGTTGAATTGTCCTCCTGACATTTGATAAATTTTTGCAGCGTTATTGATAATTTGGTCAATAGACACTAATGAGAAGTTGAATGTCATGTATTCTACGATTGGGCGACATCCCGTCATTGTAGATCCAATTGCGATTCCAGAAAAACCAGCCTCTGCAATTGGTGCATCAATTACACGTTCTGCTCCAAATTCGTCTAACATTCCTTTCGAAGCTTTGTACGCTCCGTTGTATTCTGCTACTTCTTCTCCAATTAAAAATATAGATTCATCGCGACGCATTTCTTCACTCATTGCCTCTGCGATTACTTCTCTAAATGTTTTTATAGCCATTTTATGCGATTTCGTTCTTTATTATATTTTTTCCTAAAGCAAATGTAATAAAAAACTTGCGAATTATTTAAAACGAATTCATTCAATAAAAAAATCCCAAAATAATCTAAAGTTATTTTGGGATCGAAAAATATTTAAAAAAGAATGTAATCTCTATTTTTAGAACCAGCCTTTGTGTCCTTTTACATAAGTTTCATCAAACTCTTCATCAGATTTTGTTAAATAAATAATTCCTTCAATTAATCCTGTAAGAGAACCTACCGCTCCGCATGTAACAAGACTTAAAATTAATTGAATTGTTCCTTCTTTTGTATATCCTAAATAAAATTTATGTACAGCGAAAACGCCTAAAATAATTCCTAAAATTCCGGCAATAAGTTTTTTCTCTGATTTGTACGGTTGATTGTTTTCCATAGTTTTTAAAGTTTAAATAAATAATTGTTTTGTTGGTTACAAATTTAATTTGTCCATCTTTCTTAAAAATCACTAGATATAATGATTTTGAATATTGTACAAATAAAATAAATCTGATCTTAATTTAAGGTTAACGATTTAACAATCTACTTATTATAAAATCAATCGCTTTTCTTTACATTTGCACAAAATGGTGCTCAACGAGTGAGTTAAAAGGGAATTTGGTTCAATTCCAAAACTGTCCCCGCAACTGTAAATTCTAACATACTTTTTGTAAAAGAATAAGTCAGGAAACCTGCCATTGCTAACAAATTAATAGAAAATGTTTTCGGAGGAAAAACAGATTTTAGTATGAAAAAACTTTTTCTTTGTTTTAATCTTATCGCTGGAATTGCTTTTGCACAGACGGATACCATCAATTTGAAACCTTTGATTTTGAATGATGCTTTTCTTAAAAATCATTACAAATCTCAAAGTATTATCAAACTAAATGATAGTATTTTAGAGCAAAATCCTAATCAACTGACGCAAGTTTTACAAGCGCAAACGCCAATTTATTTTAAAGAAAATGGACGAGGAATGGTTTCTTCACCTTCGTTTCGTGGAACTTTAGCTTCGCACACAGCTGTGATTTGGAACGGAATAAATGTCAATTCGCAAACTACAGGACAAACTGATTTTAATTTATTTGCAAGTAATTCGTTTGACGGAATTTTAGTAAAACCTGGTGGCGGAAGTATTGCGTACGGAACAGGTTCTATTGGTGGTACAATTCATTTGTTGAATAAATTTGAGTATGACAAAGGTTTACAGCAAAAAATCAATTTAGGATACGGAAGTTACGATACGTGGTCGGGAAAATATCAGTTGAAATATAGTACAGAAAAATTTAGTTCTTCAATCGATTATGAACGCAATCAATCTGATAATGATTATAAAATTCCGAATCACATGAAGAAAAATTTGAACGGGAAATATTATTTCAATACGATGAATGGAAATTTTGGGTATAAAATTAATCCTAAAAATGAATTGAAACTTTATTCGATGTTCAACTTTGGAAAGCGCGAATTTCCTTTGGTTGATATTGGTTCAACGCCTTCTGGATACAAAAATCAGGATTATCGTTTGATGACAGAATGGAATTTTGATCCAAATGAAAAGTGGCAATCGCAGTTAAAATTAGCTTATATTCGAGAAGAAAGCAGTTATTTCAACAATATTCACAAATCTTATTCGGACGATTTACAGGTTGATAATTATATTTTAAAATATTATCTGAATCATCGATTGACCAATAATTTCGAGCTTTCGCTTTTATCGGAAGCTAATTATAATCAAGGAAATGGAAATAATTTGACCAAAAGTGATCAAAATTCTATCAACTTTGCCTTAATCGCGAAGCATAAATTATCAGATTTTTTGGAATACGAAGCGAGTATTCGCCAAGATTTTTCTGATACGTACCAAAATCCATTTATTTATTCGTTAGGTTTTAATTATAGCCCAATACATTCGTATCAATTGAGAGGAAATGTTTCTAAAAATTTCAGAAATCCAACGTACAATGATTTATTTTGGAAAACTGGCGGAAATCCAGATTTGAAATCAGAATCAGCTTATCAATTTGAATTAGGAAATGATTTTATCAGCAAAAATTTAAACATTCAAACCAATATTTTTTATAATAAGTTGAGTGATATGATTCAATGGATTCCGAGTTCGCAAAACAGTTCTTATTGGGTTCCTGTGAACATCAACAAAGCAGAAACCTATGGTTTTGAAATGATTGGAAATTACAAATGGAATGCGTTTAGTTTCAATACAATTTATGCGTATACCAAAACAAAAAATAAATTTAAAAATAAGGAATTGATGTATTCGCCAAATCATAAATGGACGGCGAGCGCACAATACACTTACAAACGTTTATCTGCTTTTGTACAAAATATTTATACAAGTAAAGTTTTTACTGATTCAGAAGAAGAAAGAACACTTGACGGATTTTGGCTAACGAATTTAGGTTTAAATTATACGATTTCACCACTTTATAGCGTTTCTATGAGAGTGAATAATGTGTTTAACCAAGAATATCAAACGCAAGAAAACCGTTGGCAACCAGGCACAAATTATAACATACAAATACAAATAAAATTTTAAAAAACTATGACTAAATTTAAATCAATCGCACTTATAGCTTTGGCTGGAGTCTTTTTACAATCTTGTTCAAATGACGATGATGGACCAAACAATGATCCAGAAAATGGAAATTATTCGAAAGGAGTTTTTATTTTGAATGAAGGAGGTTTCAATTCAGCTAACGCAGAAATCACTTATTTTGATCCAACAAAAGATGTAAGTACAACAAATCCTATTCAAGAAATTTTCAAGACTGCGAACGCAGGTGCGCAATTGGGTTCTGTAGGACAAAGCATGTATTTCAAAGGAAACAAAGCTTATATTGTTCTTAATGTTTCTAATAAAGTAGAAGTTGTTGACAACACAACTTTCAAAAAAATTAGTACAATTCCATCATCAGATAATATGAGCAACCCTCGTTATATCGTTTCTGATGATCAATTTTTGTATATCTCAAACTGGGGAGATCCTAATGTTACGACAGACGATTTTATTGCAAAATACAAAATCAGCGATTTAACATTTGTAGAAAAATATAAAGTAGATGAAGGTCCAGAAAAAATGATTCTTGACAATAACAAACTTTATGTTGCACAAAAAGGTGGCTGGGGAACAGGTAAAACAGTTACAATTATTGACCTTAAAACAAATGATAAAAAAAGTATAAATGTTGGTGATGTTCCGACAGATTTAACAATTCAAAACGGAAATTTATTTGTGCTTTCTCAAGGTGTTAATTGGGGAACTACTACAAAAGGAAAATTGGTTCGTTATAATTTAACTTCAGAAGATAAATTAGAAATGAATTTTCCTGATGGACAACATCCTAATTTCTTAGTTGCGGAGAATAGTAAATTGTATTACATCGTTAATAATTCTGTTTATTCTATGGCTACAAATGCAACAGCTTTGCCTACAAAAGCAGATTACATAACAGGTGCTGATAGTGTATATGGTTTCTATGTAAAAGGTGATACTTTTTATGTTTTAGACGCAAAAGATTACAATTCTAATGGACGATTATTAATTCAGAATGCACAAGGAGGTCTTAAAAATCCAGCAATTACAACTGGAGTTTCACCAAATTCTGTTTACATCAAATAATATTTCCTGAAAAATCAACATAAAAAAATCTGAAGTTTAGACTTCAGATTTTTTTATGTGTTTTATTTTGAAAATTGTTTGTGAATTAAATACTACAATCGCGAGCAAAATCAAACTATAACCGATCATTTGCATTGGTGAAACAGCTTCTTTGTAATAGAAAATTGCCAAAACAAAATTCATAATTGGATTCAAATAAATTAAAATTCCAACGGTTGAAGAATCAATTCCTTTTAAAGCGAAATTGTTTAAGAACATTGGAATGATGGTGAACAAAACTACAATCATCATGATACATTGATAGAAAATTGTTTCGGTTGGAATTGGTCCTGAAAACATAAAAACCAATGGTAACATCAGAATGGCTACAATTAATAATTGTGTCATCAATAAATTGAAACTATCAAAAACATTCAAGCTTCTCTGAATGATGATATACAGGGCAAATGTACACGCAACAATCAAACTATAAACCAAGTCTACAAGATGACCTACAGAAAGAACCAAGCACGCTAAAAGACTAATACCAACTGCAATCCATTTTATTTTGGTTAAATGTTCTTTCAGAATAATAAAAGCCAAAACGGTGGTGATAATCGGACAAACCAAGTACGACAGCGACGCGGCTTGCACACTAATATGATTCATCACGATGATAAACATCAACCAATTTGTCATCAAAATCAACGATCCGCCAACAATTAAGCTTCCTAATTTTTTCTGTTTCTTTTTATCAAATGATTTGAACAAATCAAAATCAGCTTTCATCTTATTGCGTCGAAATCCAACATTAATTACCACTAAAAAGAAAACGGAAACGTACAATCTAAAAAATAGAATATCCAAAGGTGGATAACCTGCGATTGGTTTCAATCCGAAACTAAAAAATCCCCACATAAAGTAGGTTATAATGGCTGCAATGATATATTTTGATTGATTCATATAAGAGGCGTCAATTTGTACAAATGTATCGAATATCCAATTTGGAAATGATTATTTTTGCCTTAAATTTTATGGAAATGGAAAATCTTTTTACAGACGAATATTTTATGCGAATAGCCTTTAACGAAGCGGTTACAGCTTTCGAGCGAGACGAAATTCCAGTTGGAGCTGTGATTGTTTGCAACAACAAAATTATCGCGAAAGCACATAATTTAACGGAAACATTGACTGATGTGACCGCTCATGCTGAAATGCAAGCTATTACGTCTGCAGCAAATTATTTGGGTGGAAAATACTTACAAGATTGCACATTGTATGTAACCTTAGAACCTTGCGTCATGTGCGGCGGAGCATTATATTGGAGCCAAATCTCGAAAGTGGTATATGGTGCTTCGGATGAAAAACGTGGTTTTAAGGCAAAAATTGGCGAATTACATCCAAAAACTGAAATTGTTTCGGGAATTATGGAAGATGAATGCGGTCAATTGATGAAAGAATTTTTCCAACGCAAGCGTTAAATCGATTTCAATATCGATAAAACTTCGTTATAATTTTCTATAAAAGCCATGTGTCCTCCATCAAATTTATACAAATGAATATGAGGCAAATCTGGAATTAAGGTTAAAAATAATTCAGGATTAACTGTTTCATCATTCAGTCCAACAATGATATAAATTCCACCTTTAAAATCATACAAAATCGACGAACGATCTGGACGTTCTCGCATTCCTTTCAAAGCTGCACAAACGCCTTCGATTGGCGTTTTCAAAGCAATTTCTTTTACAAATTTCAACTCTTCTTTAAATTGATCACGATGATGAGCCGCAAATAAAGTTGGCATACTAAAACTTACCAACGCATTGAAATTTTTTCGAGCAGTTTCACACGCTTTCAACCGTTGATTTTTCTTCGCTTCATCATCTGGCAAAGTCGAAGAATTAATCAAAACAATGTTTTCTACACGTTCTGGAAAAAGATCAGCTAACGCACACGCTACATAACCACCCATCGAATGCCCAACAAAAGTTGCTTTCTCAAGTTTTAATTCATCCAAAACCTCAATCACTTTTTCCGCCATTTCTTCCATCGTATTTACCTGTTGCAAATTTTCAGAATTACCATGTCCAGGCAAATCTATTGTAATAATTTGTGCTTCTTTCTCAAGATTTTTTCGTAAATTATTCCAAATTAAATGACTCTCTAAGAAACCGTGTAAAAACACCAAGGGTTTACCGTTTCCTGTATTTTTGTAAAACAACATATAGTTTGGTTCAGAATTTGTAATTAACTAAGCCACAAATTTACAATAATGAAAAAATATAGACCCATTATTATCCTCTCAATAGCTATTGGTGCTATTATCATTTATTGTATGACTAGTAATCAAACAATATCAATAGGAGAAACGACCCAAAAAGTAGTCAAAAAAGATTCTTCTATGCAAGAAATTGCTTTGGCTACTCCTAAAATCATGAATAATTCTGAATTGAAATTAATTCATGGAAAAGGCGAATTTGAGATTGAAAAAGAAGCGAAAGAGCAACAAACTTTTAGTTTTAGAAATGATTCATCTTCCTCTGTTTTTATTCAAATTATTCCTCAAAATAAACTCGGGAATATCAGAATTAATCAACTTATCTCTCCAAATAACGAAAAAGATGGTCCTTTTGGACAAGAAATCAATTATGATTTAACCGAAAAAGGCTTATATCAAATCCGAATTGGCGAAAGTTTGATGCAAGGAGATCCATTTGAAGGAAAATATACCTTGAAATTGCAGTTAAAATAGTTACTTTTACAACAGAATTTTTCTGTTATGAAATGGACTTTTATAGCTTTTATTACATTGATTACGCTTTATAGTTGCGAAGATAAATCTACGCCAACCATTTATCCAAGCAAGATTGGAGTTGATTCTGCGTACAAAGATTTGGTAAAAAAAGATAAGCCAACAACAGAAGATGTAATGAAAGAAGAAGTGGTAAAAACGGCTTCTCCTCAGAAGAAAGTTGTGACAAAACCTCAACAAAAAGTTGTATCTAACGCAGATAAAATTATTCCGTTAAGTGCTAACAACACAACCGAAAATCTGGAAGTAAGTTATGCAAAAGCTAAAGCAGAACCAACTAAAATAGCAGGACAAACAAATACATTTACCTTTAATGCAGATTCTGCTAAAAAAGTTTGGATCAAAATTTCTGCGCAAGATTCTACAGCAAATATCAGAATTAATCACATCAAAGGACCTGTGGATTCTATAAAAGGTGGACCATTTGGCAAAGAAACCATCTTCGAATTACCTGCGCGTGGCGTGTATCAATTCTCGATTTCGGAAAAACCAACAAACTCAAAACCATACGCTGGGAAATATAAAGTGGAATTGAAATTATTGTGGAAATAAATCTATTTGTAGTAGATTTTGTAGTTTAAAGCATAATTACCAAATAATTCTTGTTTACGAAACCCTGAATTTCGATTATCATTGTAATGAACAAAAACATCTGATTTTTTGGACGTATTTATCAAATCAAAATAGCCATTTCCTTCAGGGCAAAAAGGATTTTCGTAAGAAGTTTCTAAACCAATAGAATAATTTTTCACCTCTGAAGGTTTCAATTTTAAATGAATAGGAAAAATATATTTTCCTTGATAATCTTTATCCACCTCAAACCATTTTTCATCAATTAAACTTTGTTTATCATCAATCGATTTCAGAATTATTGGTTTGAAATAATAATATTCGTTACAATAATTTTTCTTCTTTACTTTTGATTCAAACAAAATTTCGATTGCTACAATTTCAATTTCTTTCTCGTTTGGAAGCAATAAATTCGAAAATATTTTGAGTCCAAAACTTGTGTTATCGGTTAATCTTTCAACTTTCTTGAACTTTGGACGAAATTGTTTGTAATTAGAATAATTCATAACCTCAACTTGATTGAGATTAATCGTATCCAACTTTTGAGCAAAACTTAACGTAGAAAGTAAAAAGAGAATTAGGAATTTCATCAACTTCTTTGTTTCAAAATTTCTTTCAATTCTTTTAGCTCAGAAAGAATTTCATTGTTCTGGGCTTCTAACTCCTTTATTTGTTCAGTATTTTTAAAAACATTATCAAAACGCTTAAAAAATAATCGAATAAAAAATAAAATAAATATTAAAACTACTATTAATGCTATATTTTCCATTCTTTAAAAGTATAAAAAAACGACTCAATACTGAGTCGTTCTTAAATTATTTTTATTTTGAGAAGAATTAAATCAAGTTCAAAACTTGTTCTAAATCTTCCAATAAATCATCTATATCTTCAATACCTACAGACAAACGAATTAAATCATCTGTAATACCAATTTCAGCACGTTTTTCTGCAGGAATAGATGCATGTGTCATCGTAGCTGGGTGATTTGCTAATGATTCAACACCACCTAAAGATTCAGCTAAAGTGAAAACTTTCAAGTTTTCTAAAATTTTGAAAGCATCTTCTTTTTTCCCAGAAGTTAATGTAAACGTAACCATTCCTCCGAAATCTTTCATTTGCTTTTTCGCAATTTCGTGTTGCGGATGATTTTCCAAACCTGGATAATACGTGTGCGCAACTTTTGGATGAGCCTCTAAAAACTGAGCGATTTTCATTCCGTTTGAACAGTGACGATCCATACGAACAGCCAAAGTTTTGATTCCACGTAAAACTAAGTAAGAATCTTGTGGTCCTAAAATTCCTCCTGTTGCAAATAAATTGAAGTGAACATCTGTTGCCAATTGTTCCGAATTAACCACAATTGCTCCCGCAACTAAATCTGAGTGACCTCCTAAATATTTCGTTGCCGAATGCATCACGATATCTGCTCCCAACTCAATTGGACGTTGTAAATATGGCGACGCAAATGTATTATCTACAGCAACTAAAATATCTGCTTTTTTTGCTTTTGCAGCATCATTTACAGCTTTGATATCAACCACTTTCATCAATGGATTTGTAGGCGTTTCAACCCAAACCATTTTTGTGTTTTCATTGATTAAAGCGATAACAGCCTCAACATTTGTCATATCTACGAAATGGAATTTCAATCCAAATTTTTCATAAACACGTGTAAATAAACGGTAAGAACCTCCGTATAAATCGTCCATCGCGATGATTTCATCACCTGGTTTGAATAATTTTAACACACCGTCAATTGCTGCTAAACCAGAACCAAATGCAAAACCTGCAACTCCACCTTCGATAGATGCTAATGCGTTTTCTAAAGCAGTTCTTGTTGGATTTGCGCCACGAGAATATTCGTATCCTTTGTAATCTCCTGGTGATCTTTGTGCGAATGTTGATGTTTGGTAAATTGGAGTCATAACGGCTCCTGTTGAAGGGTCGTGTTGTTGACCTCCGTGTATCGCTTTTGTATTGAATTTCATTGTGAATGCTTTTAACTATAGCAAATATATGGAGTTTTATTTATTCTTTGTTTTAAAGATTTGTTAGAATTTATTTCGGGAGATTTTTGGATTCAATAAGAACATTCTCTACTACGTAAATATTAAAAATAGAAGGTCTAACTTTTATAATTGCATGATTTTTATTTAAATCAGCTTTTTCTAATTTTTGAAATGCATCTTTATCTAAATTTATAGACTCTTCGTTTCCTTTAAAATTAACTTTCAGCTTATAATAATCTCCACCTCTTCTATGTCTTCCTTTTTTAACTTCTAAAATTTCACAATTTTCTGTAATTATTTGATCTTTTGCTAAATCATTCACAATATGTTTCGATCCATAATAAAAAGATATTGAGAGAAAAATCGAGTAATAAATGGAAATTAAAACAATATCTTTCCAATATCCCGTTTCTACTAATTTACGTTTAAATATTGGTATATTTAATATTAAAAAAACGAAAATCAGTGAAAATATAAATAATACAATATAATACCACCATCCTACATTAAATAATATTAGTTCATCTTTCTTATAGAAGACAAATGCAATAACAAATAATACAATTGAAATGAAATTTGATGTCTTGGTAGAAACAAACTCTTTTCTTATAGTATTTTTTGCTATATCTTCCTTTTTTGATTTTTTACTCTTTCTTCCCATTAACTAAACATTTCATGTAAAACTTGAAGTGATTTTGGCTTTTTGAAATTATTGGTGTGAATTTGATAATACTTTACTAAAATTTCTAATAAGAGAGATCGTTGTGATTGATTGAATATATTTTTTGAATCTTCGGAAAAATGTAATTCTAACAATTTTTTGAACAAAAAAGTTTCATCTGCTTTCAACATATTGATGGATGAATTTGAATTGGTAAAAAATCCATTTTCTAAATCGAATAGATTTCCGTCAATTTCTAAATTTGGATAAAATCCAAGAAAATGAGATAATTGAATCAAGAATATCAAATGAAAATCTGCAAAATCGTCTTTCTTTTGATCAAATTCTTTTAGCGAATGTTCGATGTAAAAATATAATTCAGGATTTTCTGACTCTTCTTTCAGAACTAAATTTAAGATCTCAGCCAAGAAAAAAACAATCGCAGATTTTATAGGATGAAAATGCAACGATTCATAATAATGTGATGTTTGTGCTGATTTTAAGAAAACCAATTGTTGTTCATTTGATTTCGGTTGAAAGCTCAAATCTATTTCTGCTAGCGGAAAATACAACGAAGTATTTCGCTTTTTTTTGGAGAAAACTCCTTTTGCTATAAATGATTTTAAGCCAAAATCTTGTGTATAACAACGAATAATTAAACTCGTGTCACCATATTTTAAGCTCGAAAGTACAATGGCTTTGGTTTCTAAAATTTTCATTAACGGACAACTGCAATTTTCAATGTTTTGGTTTCTGTACCATCTGCATTTGTCATCAAAACTAAGTAAATTCCAGAAGCTACTGGCTTTCCTTTTGCATTATTTGTATTCCATTCAACAATTCCTCCTTCGGCTTTTTTCTCAAAAAGTAAATTTCCAACAATATCTGTAATCTTAACCAACGCACGATTTGGAAGATTTTTTATCGTAACATTCCCTTTATATTCTGGTCGATAAGGATTTGGATACGCAATTGCATTGTTAAAATTATTCGCTTCTGTCGACACATCTCCATTATACGAAACCACACCTTTTTCTGTTGCAAAAAATACTTTCCCTGTCGATTCGTCTATGGAAACATCGTACACAATATCCGAAGGTAAAGGTGAGTTCTTAGAAGTAAAATGCAATTTCGTCGACTCTCCACTATCCGAAACATAATAAACGCCCGCTCCATTAGTAGCAATCCATTTATTGTTTGCATTATCCACTTTTATCGCATAAATCCCAACATCTGTTAACAACGCCTCTGGAATTCCATCTTGAATAATCACAATTGGTTCTGCGACAATATTATTAGAACTTACAGCATTATCAGCTCCGTACAAAACGACTAAACCTTGTTCTGTCCCAATCCATAAATTATTTGATTTGTCATTTGCAACAGTCAGAACATTATTAATTGGTAGCTTATTTGAAGTTGTCATTGTTGTTACAATTTCATATTTTTTGTCTAAAACTGTAACCCCACCTCCTTGTCTACCGCTTGCATAATAGGTATAAACATCAGAAAAATCAGGAGAAAGTGCTACAATAGCAGAAGTTTTATCAACATTATTACTTTTCCACGTACCATTTTTACTTCTCTCTACATAATATGCTGAATTATAATCCGGGCTTTTTCCATCAGGATATGAAGCGCCTATATGTAAGTTTCCTAATTTATCATACGCTAATCCAGAAATTCTTGAACTTGGAAACTGATTATTAATAATTTTCTTAGGCATTAAATCTGCATCAAATTCTAATAAATCTGTTCGTCCATTTTTATCACGTCCATATTTATTAAATGATGAAACTATAAATGTATTATTGTCTTTATCTGGATGAGCAGCGATTCTTAAAATATCTTTAATATCAAAAATTTCTTTTGAGCGAAAGTTGTTCCATCTTTTAGTGTCATAATAAAAGAATCCATCACTATTTTCTAATACATTTGAATAACTCTCTGTTCCTCCTGGTGCAATCCATACTTTGCCATTTTTTGTTGTAACCGACCAAGCTTTATTGTTAAATGGTCCATCGGGATAAAATTCTTCAAGATTAGATAAATTAATAATTCCATGATTTACTGAACCTCCATAAACTTCATCACCAATAGAAATAGCAGTATTAAAATTAATTTCAGATTTAGAATAATCACCACTTCCTAAAACAGATATCTGATTATTTTGAGTAATGATTAATTTTTCATTTGATAATTTTAAATCTTCAATAAAATTAAAAGCTTCAGAAACAGGAGTTCCAGAAATTGTTTTTAATTCATTTTCTACTGAATAATAAATCTCTTTTTCAAACAATTCTATATTTGAAACATTTTGATTCAAATTTTGAACAGTCCACAAATTAATATTTGGATTATTTAATTTCTTTGAAGTTAATTCACTTGAAAAAATCCCTTTTGATGTAGCAATATAAAGTTTGTTATTTAAAATTGTTGCATCATTTACAACTATATTTAAAATCGTTACATCATCTATTTTTGCAGAATTTGTGCGCGTTGTTTCTTTAAATTCTTCCTCTTTTAGATCATAAGAAACAATTCCAAAAGCTCCAGAAATAAACGCAATTCCATCGTTTATAAAAATATGATTGACTTTTTTATCTCCCGAAAAACCATTCCATTTGATATCCAAAACCATTGTCGATTCTCCAGATTTCAATAAATCTAAACCTCCATTTTCATAACCAACTAAAAACGAATCAGAATCTTTGTCATAAGCCATTGCAGAAACCCCAACATTGTTCAAGAAATTGGTTTTATTTAGCTTAATCCAATCACTTGTTGGATTTTGAGGATTGAACAAGAAAATTCCGTTTTCAGTTCCACAATAAATCACACCATTTACTTCTTCCAACAATTTCACATTATTGTAAGAAAAAAGATCAGTCCAACGCACTTTATCATTTTGAGCGTTTAAACTTGTGAAAATCATGGTGATGAAAATGAACAATTTTGTCTTCATAATGCACAAAAATACTGTAATTTATAACAAAATAACTTGCTAAAAATTGTATTGCTTGTTACAATAAATCATAAAATTTGCCTGGAAGTGTCGAAATTATTTGCTTTAATTCCAAATCTAATAAGGTTGGCATCAATTCATAGGATTTCAAATTTAGGTCAAAAGACATTTTATCAATATGTTGTTTTCCATTCGTTTTGAGATAATTTACAATTAAATTTTCATCATCAGAAAACTCAATAAACAAATCTATTTGCTTTGGTTTCTTCTTCGAATTGAAGTTAAAATAATCAATAATATCTTTCGAATTTTCGACCAAATAAGCCTGATGAGATTTTATCAAATAATTGCACCCAATACTCAACGCATCGGTTGATTTTCCTGGCAAAGCAAACACTTCACGATTATATTCATTTGCAAATTTTGCAGTCACCAAACTTCCACCTTTAAAAGCAGATTCTACCACAATTGTAATATCTGATAAGCCTGCAATAATCCGATTTCGTTGCAAAAAAGCTTCGGGAACGACCGCTTTAAAACTAGGTTGTTCTGTAATCCAACCACCTTTTTGTAACATCTCAACAGCAACTTTTTTATGAGCAGCAGGATAAATTCGTTCAAAATTTGTTCCCATTACCGACCACGTTGCAACATTATTTTTGAGCGCATTTGTATGCGCTTCTATATCGCAACCATACGCTAATCCACTTACAATCGTCACATCAAAATCTGCTAAACCTTCGATTAATTCAGTAATAAAATTTCGTCCATAATTAGTCATTTTTCGAGTGCCAACAATCGAAATCTTTTTATTATTGAATTGATTAAATTCTAAATTTCCTTTGCAAAAAATCACCAAAGGTGCATCAATACATTCTTTTAACAATTGTGGATAAGCTTCATCATAAAAAGTTAAAATATTGATTTGATTATTTTTACAATATTCTATTTCGTTAAAAGCTAAATCTAACCATTTTTTATTTCCAAAATCTTTGCTTATTTGTTGTCCAATTCCCGAAATTTGCATCAAATCTTTTGGTTTACAATTCCAAGCAGCCTCTGCCGAACCAAAAAATTGAATAATTTTTCGAGCTGTGATATCGCCAATTCCTTTCTGAAAAGAAAGTGCTAAAATATATGGTAAATCGGTTTGCATTTTGTTAAATTATTAATATTAAACCAACTAAGAATAATTTTAAGTATTTATTTTTTTGCTAAATCTAAAAAAAATGTTAATTTCGTAGTATGAGGTTAGAAGAGCATATTAGTCAATTATTATTTCAGCACGATTGTGTAATCGTTCCAAACTTTGGTGCGTTTATCTCAAACACTGCTAATGTGGCGTTTGACGAGCAAACAAACACATTTATTCCGCCAAGAAAAGAGCTTTCTTTCAATACAACTTTAACAAAAAGTGATGGTGTTTTGGTGAATAAAATTGTAGAAGATGAGCCAATGTCTTTTGAAAATGCGCAAACATTTTTGAATGAACAAGTTTATTTTTGGCAAGAACATTTGAAAAATGGAAAAGTTTTAACCTTACAAAATATCGGATCATTACAATTTAATGACGCTGGAAAAATTGACTTCAAACCAGAAAATGCTCAAAATTATTTCATCGCCGCTTACGGTCTTTCAAATTTACAAGCCAATTACATTTTAGATTCGTCTAAAACTAAAACCTCTAACAAACACATGTCAAAATTTTTAGCCGCAGCCTCATTAATTCCCATTATTGTTGGTGGCTTCCTATATTTTAATACGCCGCAACCCGTGCAAGAATTCGTAACGGAGCAATGGAGCGGTTTGGTTTTACCAATGATTGGTAAAGATGACGCAACAAAAACTGAAAAGCCTACAGTGCAATACGATGTGTATAATATGCCACAAACGATTGCTGAACCTTCTTTGGTTGAATATCAAATTGCTGAAACCGTAACGAAAACAGATACAATTGAAACGCCTAAAAAAGTTGAAATTACAGTTGTAAAGGAAACAAAACTGAATGAGACTGAAAAGGAGATTACGGCAATTGTAAAGGAAAAACCTTCGACAAAAGAAGTTGTAAAAACAGAAACAAAAAAATTAACGAAAGTTGAAGCTCCTAAAACAGCTGAAAAGAAAGTTGAGGACAAAAAAGAAATTACAACTAAAACAACTGCAAAATCTAGCAATAAAAAATATCAAGTAATTGCGGCTTCGCTAAAACGTCAAGAAGATGCTGATCGTTTGGTTGGAGAATTGAAAAAACAAGGTTACAAAGATGCTGGAATTTCTTATGTAAAAGGTCGCTATTATTATGTTACATATAACAGTTTTAATAACATAGAAGAAGCACAAAAATATATGAATGATGTGAATAAAAAGTCTCCTGGAACTTGGGTTAGAACTGAAAATTAATTTATCATTTCAATACAATATAAATCGAAATAAGCTGCCCAAAAGGCAGCTTATTTCTTTGTTAGAATGAATATGAAAACTACTTCCAGCCTCCGCCTAAACTTTTGTAAATAGCGACAACTGTACTTAATTGTTTTTCTTTTGTTTCGATTAATTCCATTTTTGCATCCAATAAATCACGTTGAGTTGTTAACACTTCCAAATAATCTGCACGATTATTTTTGAACAATTGATTCGCAATATCAATAGATTCTACAAGTGCTTTCGCTTGTTTGTCTTTGTAAGAATAACTTTGTTCTAAATTATTAATCTTCGACATTTGATTTGACACTTCTAAATAAGCATTTAAAATTGTTTTATCATATTCGTACAACGCTTGTATTTGATGAGCATTTGCTGTATTAAACTCCGCTTTTATCGCACTTTTATTAATTAAAGGCGCAGCTAATTCTCCTGCCAATGAGTATAGAATTGACTCTGGCATTTTTACCAAATAAGAAGGTTTGAAAGCATTTAGTCCTAAAGCCGCAGAAATATTAAGTGACGGATAAAATTCTGCACGAGCTACTTTTACATCCAATGCAGAAGCTTTCAATTCTAACTCTGCTTGTTTGATATCAGGACGATTTGATAATAATTCAGACGGAATTCCTGCATGCATTGTTTGCGGAATCAAATCCATAAAAGACGAACCATCACGTTTTATCGTCTGCGGATATCTTCCCAATAATGCATTAATTCTATTCTCAGTTTCTGTAATATCTTGTTTAATATTAAACTCTTCACTTTCAGATTTTAATAATTCTGCTTCAAATTTTTTCACCGCTAATTCAGTTTCACGCGCTGCTTCTTTCTGAATTTTCACCACACGCAGTGATTCTTTTTGCAACTCAATATTTCGATGAATTAAATCTAATTGGCCGTCCAAAGACAATAATTCATAATAAGACGAAGCGATTTCAGAAATCAAATTTGTCAAAACAAAATTCTTTCCTTCCACCGTTGATAAATATCGCGCAATCGAAGCGTCTTTCGAATTACGTAATTTTTTCCAAATATCAACTTCCCAATCAGCACTCAACCCAATCGCATAATCCATCAAAGGATCAGGCATTTCTTTCCCAGGTTTTATCTCAGTCGAGGCATCACCAGCACCTTGACTTGTGTAACGACCAACTTTCTCCACACCAACTCCAGCAGTTGCAGCTACCGTAGGAGATAATTTTCCGTTTTTGTACAACACTTCATTTTTAGAAATCTCAATTTCTTGAAGTGTGATCATCAATTCTTGGTTATTTTTTAACGCTTCTTCAATCAAAACAACCAAATTTGGATCAGTAAAAAATTGCTTCCAAGGCGTTAATCCAGAACTTGGTGCATCATCATTTTGCACATTTTCATAAGCTTCTGGAATTTTTGGTGCTTGATGATTTTCTATCTCTTTGCTTACCGCAGGAGCTTTACAGCTCCAAATCATTGTTCCAAAAAGACTTATTGCAATTATATTTTTTAAACTATTTTTATTCATCTTCCGTGATTTCTTCTGTTAAAGGATTCTCATCTTCGTATTTCACCAATTGCATTTTATCCGCCAAGGCGCCAAACGCAACATATAAACCGGGCACAATAAACAACCCGAAAATAGTTCCGAACAACATTCCGCCCGCAGCAGCAGTACCAATTGTTCTATTTCCTACTGCTCCCGGACCAGAAGCAATAACCAACGGAATAAGACCTGCAATAAACGCAAATGATGTCATCAAAATTGGACGGAAACGAACACCTGCACCTTCAATCGCTGATTTTACAATTGATAAACCTTCGTTATGTTTCTGCACAGCAAACTCAATAATCAACACCGCATTTTTACCGAGAAGTCCAATCAACATCACCATTGCAACTTGTGCATAAATATTATTTTCTAATCCTAATAATTTCAAGAAGAAAAATGCTCCGAAAATCCCTGTTGGTAATGAAATAATAACCGGTAAAGGCAAAATAAAACTTTCGTACTGCGCTGATAAAATCATGTAAACGAAAATTAAACAGATGGCGAAAATAATCACCGCTTCATTTCCACGAGAAACCTCATCCTTAGAAATTCCAGCCCAATCAATTCCAAAACCACGAGGCAATGTATTTTTAGCAACTTCATTAATCGCTGCAATCGCTTGTCCACTACTATAACCCGGTGCTGGCGTTCCACTAATTTCTGCTGCATTATACATATTGTGACGCGTAATTTCTGATAATCCATACACTTTTTCAATTTTCATGAAAGCTGAATACGGAACCATTTCACCTTGATCATTTTTTACATATAATTTCAATAAATCCTCTGGTAATGCACGATATTCTGGAGAAGCTTGTACCATCACTTTATAAGGTCGGTCAAATTTGATGAAACTTGTTTCATAATTAGAACCAACTAATGTTGATAAATTATCCATCGCATTTTCGATCGAAACTCCTTTTTGTTCGGCAATATCATTGTCAATTTTCAAGACATATTGAGGAAACGAAGCACTATAAAATGTAAATACAGAACTCAATTCTGGACGACGAGTTAATTCTTTTACAAAATCACGACTCACTTCTTCCATTTTATGATAATCTCCACTACCCGCTTTATCTAACAATCTCAACTCGAAACCTCCTGCAGCACCATATCCAGGAACAGATGGTGGTTGAAAATATTCGATATTCGCACCATTTATATTCCCAGCTTTTTCTTCTAATTCTTTGATGATTTCTTCCGCAGATTTAGAACGTTCGTCCCAACTTTTCAAGTTAATCAAACAAGTTCCAGAGTTTGCTCCGGTTCCTTCTGTCAAAATCTCATAACCTGCCAATGACGAAACTGATGAAACGCCATCAATTCCTTCCGCAATTTTTTGTAATTTTTGAGAAACTTCATTCGTTCTTTCTAACGTAGAACCTGGAGGTGTTTGAATAATCGCATAAAACATTCCTTGATCTTCGTTTGGAATAAATCCAGAAGGCAAACTATTATTCAAAAAGAAAACTCCAGCACAAAATGCTAATAAAATTCCGAATGTAACAGTGCGTTTGTTAACTGTTTTGGTTAAAACTTTTTCATATTTAAAAGATCCTTTGTTAAACAAATTATTAAACTTCAACAAAAATTTATTTAACATTGTTTTCTTTCTTGGTTGATCATGATTATTTTTCAAAATCATTGCACACAAAGCTGGTGTAAGCGTTAAGGCAACAATACCTGATAAAATAATTGATGTCGCCATCGTAATCGAAAATTGACGATAAAAAATACCAACAGGTCCAGACATAAACGCAACTGGAATAAACACGGCTGCCATTACAAATGTAATTGCGATAATTGCTCCACTAATTTCGCGCATCGCTTCTTCCGTCGCTCGTAAAGGCGAGAGATTTTTCTCTTCCATCTTGGCGTGAACCGCCTCTATCACCACAATCGCATCATCGACGACGACTCCAATCGCCATAACTAAAGCAAAAAGGGAAATCAAGTTTAATGTAATTCCAAAGAAACTCATCAACGCAAAAGTTCCGACCAAAGAAACAGGAACCGCTAACGCAGGAATCAATGTAGAACGCCAATCTCCTAAGAATAAAAACACCACAATACCAACTAAAACGAAAGCTTCAAAAAGTGTGTGTACCACTTTTTCCATCGAAGCATCTAAGAATTTTGAAACGTCATATGAAATCTCGTAATCCATTCCTTTTGGCAAATTATTTTCTTTCAAATCTGCCATTAATGCTTTGATGTTTTTGATGACTTCACTGGCATTACTTCCATACGATTGTTTTATCACAATTGCGGCAGAAGGTTTTCCGTTCAATGTTGAGTAAATGTCATACATCGAACTTCCGAATTCTATATTAGCAACATCTTTTAAACGCAATATTTCTCCATCAGGATTTGCTCTTAAAATGATATTTCCATATTGTTCTTTTGTGTTATATCGACCTGAATATTTTAACACATATTCAAAAGCTTCTGAACGTTTTCCAGAACTTTCTCCAGTTTTACCAGGCGAAGCTTCAATACTTTGTTCATCCAATGCTTTCATCACATCATCCGCAGAAATATTATACGCTTGCATACGATCTGGTTTCAACCATACACGCATCGCATATTCTCTGTTTCCTAAAATATCTGCATCTCCAACTCCATTAATACGTTTTAACTCAGATAAAATATTGATATCTGCATAATTATATAAAAATTGTTGATCAGCTTTTGGATCATTACTGTACAAGTTAATGTACATCAACATGTTTGATTCTTCGCGTGTGATTTTCACACCTTCGCGAACTACCAAAGGCGGAAGTTTATTTACAACTGAAGAAACTCGGTTTTGCACATTTACAGCTGCAATATTGGGATCAGTTCCTAAATCAAATATCACTTGAATAGACGCTTCACCGTCATTACCAGCATCAGATGTAATATATTTCATTCCAGGAACACCATTTAGCGCACGTTCTAATGGAATTACAACCGACTTGATCAATAATTCGTTATTCGCACCGGGATATTCCGCTGTAATATTCACCTTTGGAGGCGAAATTGATGGGAATTGCGTTACAGGTAATTTGACTAATGATAGAATTCCTAAAAAAACTATAATCAACGAAATGACAATCGAAAGAACGGGTCTTCGAATAAATTTATCAAACATAACTTTGATTTTTTTAGATTAGTTTGATTTTAATTTTAACGATGAAAGAACTTTTCTAGGTGCAATAAATTTCGTTTTGATTTTATCATCATCTTTCACTTTCTGAACACCCTCTAACAAAATATTATCTTTCTCCGAAAGTCCGCTTTCTACCACATAAACATCAGGCATTTCTAAACCAATCGTGATATTTCTTGATTTCACAACACCATTTTTATCGACTACAAAAACATAGGTTTTATCTTGAATTTCGTAAGTTGCTTTTTGTGGAATTAATAAAGCATCATGTAACGGAACCGTCATTTTTACTTTCCCCGTTTCACCATTTCTCAACAAATGATTTGGATTTGCAAAACGTGCACGAAACGCAATATTTCCTGTTTCGTTGTTAAACTCTCCTTCTATCGTTTCTACCAAACCTTTTTCTGGTAAAGGTTTATTATTTGCCATAATCAACGAAACTTGTTTACTCGCTCTATCTTGACTATTTGTTTGATAATCTAAATATTCTGGCTCAGAAACGTTGAAATAAGCAAACATTGATGAGTTATCAGACAAATTTGTTAATAACATTCCTTCATCAATCAAGCTTCCCAATTTCATAGGAATTCTATCAATAACTCCAGAAAATGGCGCACGAATATCTGTAAATGATAAATGTAATTGAGCCAATTGCATTTCTGCTTTCGATTTTTCTAATCGTGCTTGCGCAATAGCTTTTTCGTTCTTAGAAACGACATTGTTATCAGCCAAAGTTGCTGAATTTTGCAACTCAATTTGCGCCTCTTTTACCTCAGCTTTTGATTTCAAATATTCGGCTTGATACATCGAAGGCATAATGCGAAACAACAATTGACCAGCTTGTACATGTTGACCTTCATCCACAAAAACTTTTTGTAAATAACCTTTTTCTTGCGCACGAATTTCGATGTTTCGTACCGACTGAATTTGGGCAACATAATCCTTATCTACAATCGTATCCATTTTGATTGGCGTTGTGATTGGATAATCTTTCACTTCTTCTTTTTCCTGTTTTTTTGATGAACAACTTGTTGTCAACAATACAGTACTCAGAGCAACAAATAATGCGACTCTTTTCATAATTCTTCTAACTATTAAATGTAAAATTTGATTAAATGGATTTCTTGGCAGAAGTAGTTTTACCAAAAAATATTACATACAAAAATTGGCTAACATTCAGCTATTCATGGACTGAACACTAATTTTTAGTGTAATTATTAAATTTAAGAAATCAATCAAATTCTAATTGTACGTAACAAAATGTACTTACAACTCGAAAATTTGATGGTTTTATTGTAGAAGATGTGTTTCTTTCTTAAACCTTGAATTATAAAGTTTAAAACCAGAACGACACTTAATAGTTTGATACAAGTTTCTAAATCGATTTTGTTTGATGTCTGAAAATCATCATCAATCGTTTCGATACTTGGATTAAATTCTTGAAATTGATTTGAATTTGAAGTTTTAGAAAATTTCGTCTCAACAATTTTACTTGCGTGATAAATATGTGTATTATCATTAACAACCGTCTGTGAAGTTAAATTTCCTTGAAAATGTTGAGTACCCGCAAACACTTTAGTTTCCGCAAAAAATAGCAGAAACAAAGCAGATAGCAAGTATGTGATAAACATTTTCATAATTCTGTTCAAATGTAAGACTTGAAATAATACAATAATCTATATTAACATTTTTTAACTATAAAATTTTATTGATTTAATAAAAAACTCAATTACAAACACTTAACACAACGATAATAACTGTTTCAAAACTCGAATATTTTGTTGAAATTTGCATCCAACAAACAAAAGTTTATGGCGAAAGCAAAAACAGCAAAAGAGTCGTTAGCAGTAATGACAAACTTGGTTTTACCGAATGAAACCAACAATTTAGGAAACATGTTCGGAGGCGAATTATTGGCTTCTATGGACAGAATTTCTTCTATTTCTGCGAAAATGCATGGTGGAAGTTTTTTGGTTGTAACAGCAAGTGTCAATCACGTTGCGTTTAACATTCCGATTCCGATGGGAAGTACGGTGAAGTTAGAATCTAAGGTAACTCGCGCATTTAATTCTTCGATGGAAGTTTATGTTGATGTTTACGTTTACGATTATGAAAATTGTGTTTATAACCAAACAAATAGCGGTATTTACACATTTGTAGCCGTTGATAATGACAATAAACCTGTTCAAGTTCCTGAATTAATTCCAGAATCTGAACAAGAGATCGAACGTTATGAAGCTGCTTTGCGTCGTAAACAATTAAGTTTGATTTTAGCTGGAAGAATGAATCCTGCTGATGCACACGAATTGAAATCGTTGTTTTTTGCAGAGTAAATCTTTTTTTACAATATCATCTAAATCGTTGAATTTTAATTAAATAAATTCAACGATTTTTTATGTTTTAAATTTTTCATTAACTTTATCTTATTCTAAAACAAAACAATATGAGTATTTCTGATTTAAAATTGGAACTAATTCTTCAAATTTCAAATCTGAATGATAAAGTGAAATTAGAAGAAATTTTAGAATTATTGAAATTTCAAACCGAAAGTTCTATTTATGAAGTTTCTGAAGAAGAAGAACTTGCTATAAAAGAAGCTAAAAATCAGATTTCGAGTAACAATGTTTTGTCAAATTCTGTTGTTAACGAAGAAATGAATGAATGGTTGAAAAAATAATTTGGACAACTCAAGCAAAAAATGAATTATTCGACATTCTTGATTATTGGAAAAATCGAAATAAATCAACTATTTATAGTCAAAAACTTTTTCAATTAATTCAAAATCAAATCAATCTAATTATCTTATTTCCTGAAATTGGAAGAAAAACAAATTTTGAAGATGTTAGAGTCAAAATTATTAAAGAATATCTTCTATTTTATGAAGTAAAAGATTCAAATCTCTATATTTTAACGATAAAAAGTTCAAAACAAAAGCCGAATAAATTCAGAATAAAATAAAAAAGTCGAAACATTGTTTCGACTTTTTTATTGATATAATTTTTTAACCTTTCCCAGCTAAACGATCCACCACATATTCTATTTGTGTTTTCCCGTGCGGTTTTGGTTTTCCTTCTGCATCTAAATTAACCATCGTAATTCGATCGACTGTAATAATGGTTTCATGCGTCATTTTGTTACGTACTTCACATTGTAAAACCAATGAAGTTGTTCCAAATTTCACCACCTCAATTCCTATTTCTACAATATCACCTTCACGAGCCGAAGCCATAAAGTTGATTTCAGACATATATTTGGTTACAACATGCGAATTTTCTAATTGCACAATGCTATATAACGCCGCTTCTTCATCAATCCAAGCCAAAAGTTTTCCTCCAAAAAGTGTTTTATTTGGATTAAGATCTTCCGGTTTTACCCATTTACGAGTGTGAAATTTCATAGTTTTCTGTTTTAAGTTCTTGCTTATTTTTTGTTGCCAAATGATTCGCATCCGAAATAAACTTGACTAAATTTACAGCATATTTTCCATCTAACAAAGATTCATTATGACGGATTAACGCATCAGAAATTTCGGCAATGGCGTTGGGATGAAAATTCTTTTGTTCAGTAGAAATTTTGTTTGAACAACACACATTTTTTAAATCAGAATAAATCATTTGATTAAGATATTGATCTCCAATCTTAATTGTTCCTTTTTCAGCAATAAGCGTGATATTACTTTCGAAATTTTTATTAAAAACTGATGTTGTATAAATCATATGTCCGATTGCTCCATCAGCCGTAAAATCAACACAACCCGAATCATCAAATTCTGTCACTTCTTGATGTGTAAAATTGAAACTTTTTGAATTTGTACAAATTACCTCATCAAACCAAAAATTCATGATATCAACAAAATGTGAAAATTGAGTAAATAAAACACCTCCGTCCATTTCTTGGTTTCCGTGCCATTCACGCAACTTGTAATAATTCTTATTACGATTCCAATAGCAATTAATATTCACCATGAAAACTTTTCCTAACGAATTATTGTCAATCAAATTCTTTACATATTGCACAACTGGAGAAAAACGAAGTTGCATCGACGTAAAAACTCTAAGATTTTTCTCTTCCGCAACTTTCAATATTTCTTTTGCATCTTCTACTGTTAATGCAATCGGTTTTTCAATCAAAACATTTTTCCCAGCTTTTAAACAACGAATCGCATGTTCGCGGTGTAAACCATTTGGCGTAGCAATCACAACAACATCCGTTTCTTGATCTTCATTCAGAAAACTTTCAAGTGTTGAATAACCTTTGAAAGGTAAATCTTCTGGTAAATTGAAATCAATCACCGAAATTAATTGTGCGTTTTCCGTTTCCTCTATTGCTTGTTGATGTACACGTCCAATATGACCGTAGCCTAAAATGGAAAAATTCTTCATTGAATTTATTTAATAATTTTTTCTAATATCTTTTGTGTGATTAGATATGTTGGTTTTACACCTGTTAATCCTAAACCACCAGAAGCCAATGTACTTCCTGTTTCTAGAGGATTATCTGAAGCGTAATATGCATACATTACTTTAACATCTTTATCGATGTGATGTCTAATTTTTGATGCAACCTGAATTGCTTTTTGGTAATGCGCTCCTTCCATTTCTAATCCAATTGCTTGGAAAGACGAATTTTTGAAATATTCTAAAACGTCTTTATTTTGTAATGATGTTCCTAAAACTGAAATCATTGGTCCTTCGTAAACACCTAAACCTTGACCTTCGAAATCAGCAGCAGTTAATTCGTTATCAAAAACATAATTATCTGTAGTTCCTTCGAAAACATGTGCTGTAGCAATCATAATATCACCTTTATTTCCTTCTAAAATTCCAGCTTTACCCATAATCGCAACAGATTTTACATTCATTTTGAATTTTACATCTCCAACTTTGTATGGTTTCAACAATTCATCCATCGCCTCGAATGCTTGCTCACCAAAAGCATAATCCATCACAATAATCACCTCATTGTTCTTATCTTTTGCATAAGAAAATGCAGAATTAGCAATGTTTACTTTAGATAAATCAATAATTTGAACATCGATATTTGTTCCTGATTGATCTTTGATGTAAACTAAACCATTCTGTTGTGTGTAATCATTTAACGAATCGCGCAACATTTTGTTGTTTGCTGCACTCAAATCTTCGTAAATTTCTACTCCATCATTTTTATATTTTCTTTTCAATCCATCATACGCATACAACATGTTAGACACACTGTGCATATTAGCAGAAATGATGTGAATGTTTTTATCTTGAAGATTATTTTCGAATAATACACGTTTGATTTCATTCGCCCATTTTTCTCCAATCATATGATGACCAATCGATTCACGTAAAGTTGATGTAAATGTAATTTCACGTTTCTTAGTTCCGATACGATCTTGTTGACTTGTGTAACCCATCCAATAAACTACACGGAAAAAATAATCTTTGTCGTCTGCTTTACTGAAATAATGATGAATTTCTTGTGTTTCTTCAAACGTTCTTCCTAAAATAGTCGATAAATGCATCAAAGCAACTTCACGTTCTTTTCGAGAAATTTCAACTTCATTGAATACAACATTTTCAATAAATTCCCACGCTCTACTTTTAGAAAGTGTTTCATTACTGAATGCTCTATTTCTGATTTTATCCGCCTCATTGTATAAAAACGTTAAGTGCGTCAACACATCATAGATATCAGAACGACCGCGAGAAATCTCGATATTCATTTGATCATCATCAATTCTATAGCAAAAACGACGACGTTTTGCAGGAATAATTGGTGTGAAAATAGAACGATCATAGCCTTCGTCAGATGTAAAAGACACATAAGGTGTTTCTACGATTCCTTCTGGTAAACGATCTAAAACGTACATTAATCCGCTTAATTCTACTTTGTTTGGATCTGTCATTGATCCGTAGATTTCTGGATTAATTTCGAATAATAAATTTCTTAATATTTTTCCAGGCGCACCAGATGGACGGTACACTCCTCTATGAAATAAATGACGCATAGAGATATATAATCTTTCAATAGCGTCAGTAGATCTTCTTGCTCTTGTTATTGACATAATAATTTTTTTACTTTTTTTGGTTGTTTAATTCTTGTTGAATGGCCATTAATTCATCGTACCATTCTTGTCCAAATTTTCGGACCAACGAATCTTTTGCAAATGTTGCAACATTCACTTTCAATTCTTTTCCTAAGGTACAAGCATCCGAGCAGATATCCCATACATCATAGTTAACAGAAGTGAAATTTGAATATTCCTTAACACGAACTGGATACAAATGACAAGAAATTGGTTTTTTGTAATCGACCTTTCCATCTTCGTATGCTTTTTCAATACCGCATTTTGAAAAACCATTTTCTTCGAAAACTAAATAGGCACATTCGCGATTATTGACTAATGGAGTTACCCAATCGCCGTCAGTATCCATTGTGTACTTACCTTCTTGCTCAATCACCGCAATTCCTTCGGGACGCAAATAAGGTTTTACATCTTCATAAATATCGTCTAATACAGTTAGTTCGTCATCATTCAAAGGCGCTCCTGCGTCACCTTCTACACAACAAATCCCTTTACATTTGTTCAGATTACAAACAAAATCTTCATTTAGTAGTTCTTCAGATACAAGGGTTTTTCCTATTTGGAACATGTTACATTAAATTTTGTAACATGCAAAGGTACGGAAAATTCCTCAGAAAAATGTAATTTTGTAAAAGAATAATGGATAATCTACTTTCAAAAATCAATCATCCTAAGGAACTTAGGACTTTTGAAGCGTCTCAATTAACTGCTTTAGCTCACGAGATGCGCGAGTTTATTTTGGATACTTTGAGTGTAAAACCAGGACATTTAGGTGCTAGTTTGGGTGTGATTGAATTAACGATTGCATTACATTATCACTACAATACACCAAAAGATTTGTTGATTTGGGATGTTGGCCATCAATGTTATCCGCATAAAATTTTAACTGGTCGTCAACAAATTTTTGATTCATTACGTCAAAAAGACGGTATTTCTGGTTTCCCAACGCGTATAGAAAGTGAGTTTGATACATTTGGAACGGGACATTCTTCTACTTCTATTTCAGCAATTGTTGGAATGGCAACTGCAGATAAAATCAATCAAATCAATAGAAAACACATTGCAATTATTGGTGATGCATCGATTACTTCTGGAATGAGTTTAGAAGCATTGAATCATCTTGGATCTACAGATTTGGATGTTTTAGTGATTTTGAATGATAATGATATCGGAATTGATCCTTCGGTTGGAGGATTGAAAAAACATTTTAAATCATTAGAAAATCAATCCGAAAATATTTTCTCCAATTTCGGTTTAAATTTTATTGGAACAATTGATGGACACAATTTTGATGATTTACTAAATGCTTTCAATAAAGCTGATTATATAAAAGGTCCGAAAGTTTTACACATCAAAACAATAAAAGGAAAAGGTTACGAACAAGCCGAAATCGATCAAGTAAAATGGCATGCTCCTGGTTTGTTCGATAAAGAAACGGGTGAAATAAAATCGAAGAAAAAAGAAAAATCGTATCAAGATGTTTTTGGAAAAACCATGCATCAATTACTTGAAAATAATTCACAAATTGTAGCCATAACGCCTGCTATGTTAACAGGAAGCAATTTAGTAAAATGTCATCAAGATTTCCCAAAACGAGTTTTTGATGTCGGAATTACAGAACAACATGCGGTAACGTTTGCAGCTGGTCTGGCGACGCAAAACACCATTCCGTATTGTATGATTTATTCGACATTTTTACAACGTGCCTACGACCAAGTGATACACGATGTAGCGTTACAGAATCTACCAGTTGTGTTTTGTATTGATCGTGCAGGATTCGTTGGTACAGATGGCGCAACGCATCATGGTTATTTTGATATAGCATATTTACGCGAAATTCCAAATATGATTGTGTCTTCGCCTCGAAACGAAAAAGATTTCAAAAATCTATTGTATACAGCACAGTTTACAACTCGTCCTTTTGCAATTCGTTATCCAAAAAATAATATCCAAACAAGTAATTCTAAAGTCGAAAAAATAGAAATCGGTAAATCTGAAATTATTTTTGAAGGAAATCAATTAGCAATTCTTTCGACTGGATTGATTAGTTCTCGAATCGAAGAAATTATCATCCAAAATCATCTTCAAGATAAAGTTGCTTTGATTGATTTTCCTTTTATCAAACCTTTAGATGAATCTCGTTTAAAAGCTATTTCGTTGAAATATTCTACCATACTAACTTTTGAAGATGGGATTAAAAAAGGAGGTTTTGGAAGTGGAATTTTAGAGTTTCTGAATTCAATACATTACAAAGGAAATATTACAATCAACGGTTATCCAGACGAATTTATCGAACACGCTTCGATTACCGAATTAGAAGAAATCGTTGGTTTGGATGATGAATCAATTTTGGAAATGATAAAAAGTTATTTGTAATGGAAAATGAGTATTTAGAAAAAGCTTTAGTTGGTTTTTTATTAGGTCTAGGAATGTTAATATTTATATCTCCTTTCTATTATCCATATTATAAAAATAAAAAATCGAAACCTAAATTTGGAATTGATTATGCAGTAAAAAGAGAAAATAAATTAGACCATTTAAAAGACGGTTTTAAAGTTTTAGCTTATAATCGATTAATAGGTGGAATTATAATAGGATTTTTCCTGATAATTTCTTCAATTGTCTATTTGGTTTTAGGAATTATTGAATATTTTTAAACTTAATAATTTTCGGTACGAGAGTTGTAATAGCTTTTTCTAATTTATAAACACAACAACAATGAAAAAAATAATCGGTTTATCTTTTATAGCAGTATTGTTAACATTGCAATCTTGCGGTACAACAAGCAACATGCAAGAATTCTACAAAAAATATGATAATCAATCTACTGTAATTCCTTTACCTTCTTTTGCGTTGAAATTAGCTGGAAAAGCTGGTGGAACAGATTTATTTAATTATTTAAAATCGGCTAAAGTTTTTGTTGTTTCAGATGCTGGACAAGGAAAGCAAAAAAGAATCATGAATGATTTGCAGTCATCTATGCGTGGTGAAAAATATGAGAACTTAGTAAAATTCAAAGCGAAAGACAGCCGTTTGAACATTTCATTACAAGAAGATGGCGGACGAGTTAAGAAAATGATTTTTGGAATTAACGGTTTACGAAATGTATTGGTTATCGATTCGAAATTAGATATTCCTAGAACAGATTTAGACAAAATTTTGGACAAAGTTTCGGCTGAAGATATTGCAGATTTAGCAGATATTTTGAAATAATATAGGAAGCCAGCTAATTTGCTGGCTTTTTCTTTTGAAATTACTTTGTAACTTTGTCGCATGAGTGGAAAATTATATTTGGTTCCGACGCCAATCGGAAATTTGGGAGATATGACATTTAGAGCGGTTGATGTGCTAAAAGAATCGGATGTGATTTTGGCAGAAGACACGCGAAATAGTGGTATTTTACTGAAACATTTCGAAATTTCTACTCCAATGCGTAGCTACCATATGCACAATGAGCATCAAGCAACTGAAGATATTATTCGTCAGCTAAAAGATGGTCAAATCATTTCGATTATTACTGATGCCGGAACTCCAGGTATTTCTGATCCAGGTTATTTATTAGCAAAAGAATGTGTAGCAAATAATATCGTAATCGAATGTTTACCAGGTGCAACCGCTTTTGTTCCTGCATTAGTTGTTTCTGGATTACCAAATAATGAATTTACTTTTGTTGGATTTTTACCTGTGAAAAAAGGTCGAAAATCGAAATTAGATTCATTAGTAGAAGAAAAGAAAACGATGATTTTCTACGAATCTCCACATAAAATTGGACGCACATTAAAAGATTTAGCCGAAGCTTTTGGAGCTGAACGCAAAGCAAGTTTATCACGCGAAATCTCGAAAAAATTTGAAGAAACTTTACGCGGAACATTAACTGAATTAGCCGAAATAGCTGAAAAAAGAAATTTAAAAGGTGAAATGGTTTTGGTTATAGAAGGACATCATTAATCGTTGAAGCGAATATCTTTGATATTCAATTGCCAAGTTCCTTTTCCTTGCCAATAATTCATTCCGATTGTGTAAACCATATCAAACGATTGTCCTTTCTCTAATTTTGGTCCAAATTTCCCTAATTTGAAACCAATTGCAGGAAACGTAATACGTGTATCTCGCTGATGTACGTACAAACGCGCGTGTTCTTTACCAACTAATCGGAAATCCGTTGCTAATAAATCCTTCGAAATAAAAACAGGATTCATATTATCTGGTCCAAAAGGCGCCATTCGCATCACCGATTCCAAGAAAGAACGCGTCATATCATTAAAAGAAATCTCTTTATCGATCAAAATTGATGGCGTAAAATGTTTTCCATTCGACATTTCTTTCACTGTTTGATCAAATCTAATCTTGAATTCTTCAAAGTTTTCTTCTTTCATTGCCAAACCAGCAGCAGCCATATGTCCACCAAACTGTGTTAACAAATCTTTGTTTTTTTCGATTGCCGAATGTATGTCAAACTCTTGAATAGAGCGAGCCGAACATACAATTTCGCCTTCATTATTCTTCGTGCAAACAATGGTTGGTTTATAATACAAATCGACCAAACGAGAAGCAACAATTCCGATTACTCCTTTATTCCAAGAAGCATCGTAAACAATGGTCGAATATTTTTCTTTGGTATTAATTTGATCCAGTTGAAAAAGTGCATCATGTGTCATATCAAGATCCAAGGTTTTGCGTTCATTATTTAATGAATTTATATCATTCAAATATTTACGGCAATCCTCTTCATCTGTACTCAACATAAAACGAACCGCTTCCGAACCGTGTTTTATACGACCTGCAGCATTAATTTTTGGCGCAATAGAAAAAACAACATTCGAAATATTGACATTATTTTTAATATTAGTCGGAATTAATTGCTGAAAAGCTAAACGAGGTTCTGAATTTAATCGTTTCAAACCAGCAAAAGCCAATACACGATTTTCTCCTGTAATCGGAACAATATCAGCCGCAATACTTACTGCAACTAAATCTAAAAGAGATAAAAGATTTTCTTTCGGAAGATTAAATTTCTCGGTATAAGCTTGTACCAATTTAAACCCAACGCCACAACCGCTCAAATCTTTGTAAGGATAGCGACAACCTTTTTGTTTCGGATCTAAAACAGCGTACGCTTTTGGCACAGAACGATCTGGTAAATGGTGATCACAAATAATATAATCTATGCCTTTTGATTGTGCATATTTTATTTCTTCGTGTGCTTTAATCCCACAGTCTAAAGCAATAACAAGTGAAATATTATTTTGTACAGCGAATTCTATACTTTGTTGAGAGATTCCATAACCTTCATTATTTCGGTCTGGAATATAAAAAAAGACTTTCGAGTAGATAGAAGTCAGAAATTCGTAAAACAAAGTTACAGCTGTCGTTCCATCTACATCGTAGTCTCCAAATATTAAGATATTTTCTTCATCATCAATTGCATTTTTGATACGTGAAACCGCATCAGACATTCCTTTCATCAAAAAAGGATCATGCAATTCGTCTAAGGATGGATTAAAATACGATTTGGCTTGAGCAAAATTCGTAATTCCACGTTGGACTAATAAAATAGCAAGCACCTCAGATATGTTAAGCGATTCTCTTAAATCCTTAACAACTTCAGTATTGGGCTGTTCTTTTATTTCCCATCTTTTTTCCATCTCTTTAATTTACATATTTTTTAATTAGAGAGAAGGGTAAAGCGAATATTATTTTGATTTATTTGCTTCTTTCACGTATTTATCTAACGCCATTGTCATTGAAGGCGTTTGTGGTGTTGGCACCTCAATGTCTACACGTAATCCCATCTCTTTTGCTTGATCTACTGTCGATTTTCCGAAAACGGCAATTCTTGTATTTTCTTGCACGAAATCTGGGAAATTTTCAAATAATGATTTGATTCCTGAAGGTGTAAAGAATACTAAAATATCGTATTTTACATCAGACAAATCAGATAAATCACTCGATACAGTTCTAAACAAAGTTGCTTTTTGCCAAGTTAATCCTAAACTATCTAATAAAGTAGGAACATTTGGTTTTAAAACATCAGATGCTGGTAATAAGAAGTTTTCGTCTTTGTGCTTTTTAAATAAAGGCACCATATCCGCAAAAACTTTTTCTCCAATATAAATTTTACGTTTTCTGTAAACAATGTATTTCTGTAAATAGAATGCAATTGCTTCTGATTCGCAAAAATATTTCATAGAGTCAGGAACAGTAAAGCGCATTTCTTCTGCTAAACGAAAAAAATGATCAATAGCGTTTCTACTTGTAAAAATTACAGCAGTCACTTTGCTAAAGTCAATTTTTTGTTGTCTTACTTCTTTAGCGTCTATTCCGACAACTTGGATAAATGGTCTAAAATCAATTTTGATTTTATTTCTTTTTTCAATCTCGTAGTATGGCGAGTTTTCTGCCTGAGGCTTAGGTTGAGATACTAATATTGATTTAACTTTCATAGTAATTTTAGATTACTTTACCTACAATTAATAGTTTTGCTAATACCATTATAGGTAAAATTTCTAGGGTGCAAAGGTACAAAATATTATAATACCAAACTGATTTATTGTCACTTATTTGTTTTGCATATATATGATAAATTTCGAATATTCTATTCAAAAACAACAAAATAAAGCCAATCACCATCAAGTAATCTTTGTTAATTTGTGTGTAAAAAAACAAAAAACAAATAATAAGTAAGAGTAAAACATTTTTTGCATTAACAAAACTCGAACTTTTCATAAAATATGAAAGAGAACTAGATTCGTAGAAAACACGATAAAAAATTACCTCAATCATCAACCTAAAGAGCATAATCAAACTGATTACACCAAAGGTAATTCCGACACGTGAAAGATAATAAAACTTAAAATTTGGAATATGATTATACGTAATATCAAAATACGAAACCAACAACAAACTTATCAGTAAAACCGTCACACCATTGACAATAAAACTAAATAAGGTCGTATTATCATCTGTAAAACTCATGTATTCGGTTTTATTATCTAGCGTTTTGAAATTTTTAGCAAACAAGTATTTTGCTGCACAAACCAATAACAAACACACCGTCAAAGCAATAAGAACAGTATCATTGCCAAGTGTATTTTTTCCTATCGAGATTAAATCGTTTGTTTTCATAATTTTTTCAAAAATACAAAAGACTAACAATCTTATAACTATCTTTATGCCCACAAAATAATATTTATGTCGGACAAATTAGTTATTATCCCGACCTATAACGAAAAAGAAAACATAGAAGCCATTATTCGTGCAGCTTTGGCTGTTGACGGAGCATTTGATGTGCTTATTGTTGACGACAGTTCCCCAGACGGAACGAATGATATTGTAAAACGTTTGATTCCTGAGTTTAATGGACGTTTGCATTTAGAAATTCGTACCACAAAAGATGGTTTAGGACGCGCTTATGTACATGGATTTAAGTGGGCTTTAGCAAATAAATACGAATATATTTTCGAAATGGATGCCGATTTTTCGCATAATCCAAATGATTTACCTCGCTTATACCAAGCTTTAGCAGATGGTGCCGATTTAGCTATTGGCTCACGCTATTCTAATGGTGTAAATGTTGTGAATTGGCCAATGAACAGAGTTTTATTGTCTTATTTTGCGTCGAAATATGTGAGCATCATCACGCGATTACCTGTTCATGATGCTACAGCAGGGTTTGTTGGTTATAGAGCAAACGTGTTGAAGTCTCTGGATTTGGATAAAATACAATTCAAAGGGTATGGATTTCAGATTGAAATGAAGTACAAAACTTGGATTAAAAAATTTACACTAAAAGAAGTTCCAATTATATTTACGGACAGAACTTTAGGCGAATCAAAAATTAGTTCTGATATTATTGGAGAAGCCGTTTTTGGTGTAATTTCGTTACGATTAAGAAAAATATTTGGCAAATTATGAAAAACTTGATCTTTTTATCACTGATTTTTTTGAGTATTTTTAGTTGCGCACCAAAAAATTACGACAAACCAAAAGATCTCATCGGTAAATCTGAAATGATTGATATTCTTACTGATTTATATATTAGTCAACAAGGATTGCAGATGTTTCCTATTCAAAATCAAGATCAAAGTATCGATTTAGCAAAAGATGCGGTAGATATTATGAAAAATTATGATATCACATTTCATCAATTTTCTGAGAGTTACAAATATTATATGATGCAACCTGAAAAATTCAAAGAAATGCTGAATGATGTGAAAATAAATCTTGAAGATAAATTATCTGACGAAGAAAAAGAGCGTCAAAAAAATCAAAAGAATAGCTTAAATAATACTATAGAAGCAGAAAAATAACAAGAAAACCTTAAGTGAATCACTTGAGTTTTTTTTTGTTTATCACTCTTTACCTTATAATTATATTGTTATTTTTACAATTATTTAATTATAACCTTGTTTATCAATTAAATTCATAATCTATATTTGTGTCAACTAATCCTTCTGATGCAATCTAAAAAGATAAGTAAATCAAAGAAAGTTGGATTTGGTTCGAAAACAATCAATTATAAAGACATCGTTATTGTTTCTATTTTAATTATAGTAGTCGCTTTAACCATCTTAAAATTTTTGAATTCTTGACGAACAAATCCCTGTATTTATCTTAAAGGAAATCGTCTTATTTCACAATATTGCAAAAGGTAATAACTACCCAAGTAGTTAATAGTTGATAGATTTAAAAAGCCTTTCGATACTTATTGTAAGGCTTTTTTTGGGGAGACAATAACTGATTTATTTTCGCTTTTTTACAAAAGGATTATAAGAAAGTCCTAGATTAAAATAAAACGAAGGATCTTGTGTCGAAGAGAAAATCTTGTCATCAAACGTGTCTTTTTTATTAAATAAACCATTTGTAATTAGCGTTTTTACTCCTGTTTTAGCGATGATAATAAAATTGTGTTTTAACAAATATTCATACTTCAATCCATTGTTTAAGTCAACTTGTCTATATTCGTATTTTTCAGATAAATTATTAGGATTCAAAAGATATAAATAAAACGTGTTTGCTTCCAATTCAGTTCCTATTGATAATCGAGAATTTTTGAAAGGATGCATTCTGAAAAGAATTTGTTTTGGTAAAATAATATCTGCAAAAAAGTCATTATTAAATCTATGTTGTAAGGTAAACATTGGAATTACAGGTGTTTTAGTACCTTCATCAATGTTCAATCCTAATCCTACTAATATTTTAGTTCGATCTGTAGATTTTAATAAAATATTTCCTGTTACAAGTCCTTTTACTCGACCAAAATATTTGTCGCTACCATCAAAAATAAGACTAGAACTTAGAAAAGTAGGCTTGTTAAAAAGTTTTGTACTATAAGCCAAATTCAAGGATTCATAGAGATAATGTGCATTAATATCTACATTTTTTGTTTCTTGAAACGTTGGTTCAGCAAATTCTATATCCATATTGGTATTCTTATAACCAAGAGTCGTACTAAGAATCCAATTCTTTTTTTTCAAAATATTGATATTTGTACTGATATTCAGTTGTGAATAATGATTAATTCGATTACCATCAGTTTTGTTCCCATCCGTTTTCGAAGTAAATTTTGTTGGCGTGGCATAAGTGTATTCTACATTCAATGGTCTTGCAACAGAAAATTGTTGCGTCAAATATATATAGGCTTTTTTGGAAATACTATCTTGTTCTTTTATTTCCTTATTGTCTTGCCCATATACATTGGTAACATTTGTTAGAAGACAAAATAATATTGTTGACGTTTTAATTAATTTCATGGCTATTATCTGGCTTGTAAAATTGTTTGTTTATAAAAATTGAAATTAAAAATCTTGTCAAAAAGATTGAGTTTACGATCATTCCTAATACTTTCAATATTAATTGATTGTTGATAATCTTTAACAAAAACAATCCATAATTCATTCAGAAATTCTTTATCCTTTATCATCAAAAGTTTTTGTGTGGCTATAAGTGATTCAATTTCTTCGAGTTGCTCACAAAATACAATTCCGATTGATTTATTTTCATGTGAAATAATACTACAATTGTATTTCAAAAAATCTTTGATCAGAATTGAATCATTGTAAATTTCTATAAATCGAATAAGATCAACTATTTGAATAATTTTACATTCAAGTTGTTCTTCAGATAACGAAGTTTCGTCTATAAGATTATATAATTCTAACACTTTTGCTTGCGACATATTACTAATTTTTCGACGTAAATAAAAAGCAAAAAATTAGTCCCAAATTCAAATTTATACGAACCAATGCATATTTTATACAAAACCGAAGGATTGCGGGTTTTTGTATAAAAACAGAATCATTTTGTATAAAAAAATATAATGTCTTTTATAAAGAAGTAATTTAGTAATCTAAATATTTTGAGTAATTACTATCTCTAAATAAATCGAAATGGAGGAGAAAATTATAGCTTTTTTATTGAACAAGAAATTGAAATTGGTTAGGCAAATCATATTTCTACTATTTTTCTTCATTTTCTTGTATTGCTCAGGATTTTACATCAGATTTCCCAAAGAAGACCGTATTTATTGGTTTGTTAGCGTGTACACTTTTTTTGTCATCATGTTTTACATCAACACCTATTATTTGGTTCCTAAATTTTTGGACAGAAAATACCTGACCTATTTCTCACTTTTAATCTGTTTAGTTATTGTAACCCTAAGTATTGTACTTTTAACCAATCGATATATCCTACATTTAAATACTCCAAAAGGTGAATTCTTTATGCTACAGCCAATCTATGGAATTTTTACTTCGATTAGTTTTATCATGATTACAACAACAACAAGATTAGCGCAGAATTGGATTATTGATAAAGAGAAGATTATCGAACTAGAAAAACTAACGCATAAAATGGAATTAGCGGAATTAAAAAACCAAATTAATCCTCATTTTTTATTTAATAATTTGAATAGTGTAAAAGCTCTAATCAGAAAAAATCCCGAAGAAGCTGTGAATACAGTTGTGAAGTTGTCAGAATTTCTGCGTTTTCAATTGTATGAAAATCGAAACAATAAAAACAATTTGTGTCAAGAGATTTTATTTCTTACCAATTATTTGGAATTAGAGCAAAAAAGACGGGACGATTTCACAGTAAAAATCAACAATACAATTAATTCGGAATCACTTAACCGACGTTTAATTCCTTCAAACTTATTTACCGTTTTTATCGAAAATGCAGTTAAACATAGTGTCGATGTTAATGATAATGCGTCTTATATCAATATTAATTTTAGCATAACAAATCTTATGTTGCATTTTGAATGTAGCAATTCTATCTGTCCAGATTTTAAAATTTCTGATACAAAAAATAAAGGAATCGGGCTTACGAATATCAAAAGAAGATTAGAACTTTTATATGGTGATAACTACGAATTGAAGCTAAATAAGAAAGAAAAAGAATTTGTTGTCACTTTAAATCTGCCTTTATGAAATGTATTATAATTGATGATGAACCTCTTGCTCGCGAGCAATTATCGGAGGAACTAAATGGTTTTGAATCTATTGAGATCATTGGGAGTTTTGGTAACGCAACCAAAGCACTTGATTTCACTAAAAACAATCACGTCGATTTAGTTTTTTTGGATATTGAAATGCCAAGCATAAATGGTCTCGAACTCGCAAAACAATTGCCTGCGAATACATTATTTATTTTTACGACAGCTTATCCTCAGTTTGCGATTGATGGCTACGAGCTGGATGCGATAGATTATTTATTGAAACCTATTTCGCAAGAACGACTAAAAAAAGCAATTAATAAGGCAGAATTATTGCATCAATTATTATCAGAAAACACCATAAAATCAACAATTGAATCTAATTCAGAACAGTTTATGTTTATCAAGGCAGATCGAAGATTTCATAAACTAAACTTTGAGGATATTACACATATCGAGGCTTTGAAAGATTATGTCATCATTTATACGGACAAGCAAAAGTTGATAACCGCGATGAATCTAAAAACAATGCATACAAAGCTTCCAAACACAAGCTTTTACAGAGTGAGCAAATCCTATATTGTCAACAAAAATCATATCACTTCTTTTGATTATAACACTTTGTACATCGATGATGTTGCCATTGCAATAGGTTCTACTTATCGTAAATTATTTTTTGATAATTATGGCGAAGGTTATATAAAAATGGAGGATTAAAAAATGTCTTTCTTTATTCAATATGAGTTTTGAATATTCTGTATTTTAATTATTAAATCATTGTTGTTAGATATACTCCCCTATATCAAAATCATCTAAACCTTTAATTAAATTAGAAGAATTGAAATCCATTTTAGATGAAATAGTTCTATCCAATAATGCTGCAATTTTTGTAAATGCATTTTCAATAGAATTCTCAAGCAGACTGAATAATTTGGTTCCTTGTAGTTTTTGAACAATAGCTACAGTGATTTCATTTTTTAAAAATTCTTGCTCGGCAGTATCCAAAAAACTGTGTAAATTATTAAAAGAATTGCATTCTGATTAATCAGAAGCCATGCTGCAAGGCTAACTTCAAGCACATTTAGGTTATTCCAAAAATAAGAAAAGTGATAATCCAAATGCACGTAATGGTACAACTTCAAAACGTTTAAAAAGCTAATATGGAGAATCTACGATAGATGTTCCACGAGATCATAAAGAGAGATATAAGCCAATTATTGTTCCTAAACATCAATCCAAATATGATTCATATTAGTATTCATCAAATATAATAAATTATGAAAATAAAATTGAAGCATAAAAAAAAGACGTTATGTAAAATATATGCATAAACGTCTTTTAACTTGTTGATCATCAATTAATCTTGAGGTTCCTAGCGGATTCGAACCGCTGTGGACGGTTTTGCAGACCGCTACCTAGCCTCTCGGTCAAGGAACCATTCCCGTTCTTTTGGACTGCAAATATAGCAATAATTTCAGAAAAAAAAAGTTTAATACGATTTTTCTAAAATAACACTCACTTTTTCTACATGCCCACCAATAGGAGGATTCAGCTTAGATAATTTTACTTTTGCATACGTAACACTCGTAAGTTCTTGACCTATACGATCTAACACCCTTTTACAAACATGTTCCAAAAGTTTTGAACGAATACCTACTTCTTCCTTCACAATTTTATTTAACGAAACATAATCCAAAGCATCAACCAATTCATCCGATTCTGTTGCTTTTGTAAAGTCAGCATGCGCTTCCAAATCAACCAAATAATCAGAACCAATGCGCGCTTCTTCATCTAAACATCCGTGATTCGAATATATTTTTATATTTTCTAAAATAATTATTCCCATAGTCCAAAGATAAAAAAAGACTTGCGTATTTCTACACAAGTCTTGTATTGTTTAATTTTTTTAAACCTTATTATTTTGCAGATGCAAATCTTTCCGCAACTTTATCCCAGTTAATTACAGAGAAGAAAGCCTCGATATAATTAGGACGACGGTTTTGGTAATTTAAGTAATAAGCATGTTCCCAAACATCTAATCCTAAAACTGGAAATCCTTGCACATCAGCAACTGGCATCAAAGTAGAATCTTGATTTGGAGTTGATGTTACAACTAATTTTCCATCTTTTACGATTAACCAAGCCCATCCAGAACCAAAGCGTGTTGCAGCAGCTTTAGAAAACTCATCTTTGAAAGCTTCAAAAGATCCAAAAGCAGCGTTAATTGCATCAGCAACTTCTGCAGTTGGTTGATTAGCACCACCTGGAGTTAAAATTTCCCAGAATAAATTGTGATTGTAAAAACCACCACCATTGTTACGAACAGCTGGTTTGTCAGTTCCTTTTGCTAAAATTTCTTCGATTGTAGCATTTGCTAAATCAGTTCCTTCAATAGCAGCATTCAAGTTATTTGTGTACGCAGCATGATGTTTGTCATGGTGAATTTCCATTGTTTTTGCGTCAATATGAGGTTCTAATGCATCAAATGCATAAGGTAATTTTGCTAATTCAAAAGCCATAATATTTATTTTTTAGATTTAATTTTCTTGTATAAAGATACACAATAACTCAACAAATATGATTCCGAAATGATAGAATTTTAACATTATTTAATAGTAAAAGCTTATTTTAGTAAAAGATTCTAAATTTTTGAAATGAAAATACTTTGGAAAATAATAAAATGGTTCATCATAATCATTTGTGTATTAATCCTAATTCTTTATGCAACAGGGAATGACTACATTTTTCGTGGCGTAAAATTAACCTATATGAAAGGTGAAAGCACTGCAAATATCAACGATTACAAAGATTTTGATAACAATGTAATTTTGGCAGGTGCACCGCGAGTTTGGCATCAACATTTAGATTATAATCAATTTCCGTTGTCAGCTAATTTCGAAAAAGAGATGATCGATTTCGGAACTGCTGGATTAGTTATTATAAAAGATAATCAAATTTTGAGCGAATATTATTTTAATGGATATGCGCTAAATGATATTACCAATTCTTTTTCGATGGCGAAAACATTCACGACAATGATGTTGGGAAAAGCGATTGAACAAGGTTATATCAAAGGTTTAGATCAAAAAATAACAGATTTCATTCCCGAATTTAAAGATGATAAATTTGGAGCTGAATGTACCGTTGGCGATTTATCTGCAATGACATCTGGTTATGATTGGGACGAAGATTATTATTTCCCACTCAATCCTACTGCTAAAGCGTATTATGGCGATGATATCGTTAAACAAATGTTAGCTCGAAAATTTGTTTCTCAACCTGGCGGACATTTCAAATATCAATCGAGTGACACGCAATTATTAGGAATTGTGATTGAACGCGCGTTGAAACACAAATCATTATCACAATATTTTCAAGAAGAATTTTGGCAACCAATGGGGATGGAATTAGATGCGCAATGGTCGAAAGATAATCCGAAAGGAATGGAGAAAACCTATTGTTGCTTCAATGCAACAGCGCGAGATTTTGCCAAACTTGGACAATTATTATTGAATGATGGAAATTGGTACGGTAAACAAATTTTAGATTCAGCATTTGTTCAGAAAATGGTTTTACCAAACAAAAAAGCATTCGGACCAAATGAGCCACAAATTTATGGTTATTCAGTTTGGATGGATTACAATTACAAAACGCCTTTTTATGCAATGTTAGGACATTTGGGACAACGTATCATTGTAATTCCTTCAGAAAAATTAGTTATTGTTCGAACTGGAAAAACGCATAATGATCAACCAAACAATCATCCAATTGCAGATGGCGATGTTTACCGATTGGTAGACGAAGCAATGCGAATTAATCAAAAAGTGAAAGAAAATGATCCAACGAATTCCTTACAGTAAAATATTATTTTTAGATATCGAAACGGTTCCACAAACCGATGATTGGAATCTTTTGTCTGAAAGAACACAAGCTCTTTGGGAAAAGAAAACAGCTTATCAACGCAATAATAATGAAATTTCTCCTGAAGAATTTTATCACGAACGTGCTGGAATCATGGCTGAATTTGGAAAAATTGTATGCATTTCAGTCGGAATTGTAGTTAAAGATTCTTTTATTCATATCAAAAGTTTTTATGGTCACGACGAAAAGAAATTGTTAGAAGATTTTAATTCAATGTTGATTGAAAATTTTTTCAAGCCTGATCATATTTTATGTGCACACAACGGAAAAGAGTTTGATTTTCCGTACATCGCTCGCCGAATGATGATTAATCAAATTGAAATTCCAGCTATTTTGCAATTATTTGGTAAAAAGCCATGGGAAGTTCAGCATTTGGATACAATGGAATTATGGAAATTTGGCGATTACAAGAACTTTACATCGTTAGATTTATTGGCAAATGTTTTCGAAATTCCAACACCAAAAGATGATATCGATGGTTCACAAGTTGCACGAGTTTATTACGATGAAAACAATGTAGAACGCATCAAAGATTATTGTGAAAAAGATGTTGTAACCTTGATTAATGTTTTCCGAAAAATGCGTTACGATCAACCTTTACAACGAAAAGAAGATATATAAAAACGAAAAAAATCCGCTAATGAGCGGATTTTTTATTCTATATTTTCTAATGATTAATTTTCATCATCTTCGGCTGAATCTGGTTCATCGCGAAAGTTTTCAATCAATTCATCTTTCACTTTCAATTGAACTTGCTCAACAGAATTTCGGTACATTTTGATAATTGTTCCTGTATATTCTTCCAAATCAATCAAATCTCCTTCCGTTAATTCTTTATCAGGATAACATTCAGAAATCAATCCAGCCAACGTATCATAATGTTCACTTTCTTCGAATCTAAATGGTACTAAACGATTAATATCGCTTATCGCGTTGTGTGCATTTATATTATAAACACCTTCAGAAACACGAGAAACTATCGGATCTTCGTTATCATATTCGTCTTGAATTTCTCCAACCAACTCCTCCAAAATATCTTCCATCGAAACAATTCCTGCAACTTCACCAACTTCATTTGTTACAATTGCAATTTGCATATGTTTTTTCTGAAATTGTTTCATTACATTCTTAATCAATGCATTTTCTGAGATAAAAATTGGCTCTCGCAACAATCCTTCAATTTCAGTTTGATTTGGATTTTCCAATAATTGCTTGATTAAATCCTTAGCGTAAATGATACCTTTTATATTATCAAATTCTTCTTCGTAAACAGGATAACGCGAATAACCTTCATTAATCGCATAATCTAACGCATCTTTTACAGAAGTATTAATATTAATTGCAGAAACATTTTTACGTAATGTTTGAATATTCATCACTCGACGATCATCAAACTCAAACACATTTTGAATTAAATTACGCTCAGATTCTTCAATTGCTCCACCTTCAGAACTTTCTGTAATAATCATTTTCAACTCTTCTTCTGTGTGAATTTCACCTCCATGAATAGGATGAATTCCAATCGCACGAAGAATTACATTTGCCAAACCATTCATTAAAACAATAAGAGGTTTGAAAACAAAATAAAATGCACGAAGAGGCCAAGCTACTGTAAAAGTAGTTTTTGTTGGATACTGAATCGCAATAGATTTCGGCGCTAACTCACCAAAAACAATGTGCAAAATAGTAATGATAACGAAAGCTGCTGGGAATGCAACATTATGCGCAATCGCTGTCCAAGAAGGAGAAGTTAAACCAACTACTTCAAAAAGTTTTACGATTACAGGTGTTAAAGAGCTTTCTCCAACCCAACCAAGACCAAGCGAAGCTAATGTAATACCTAATTGTGTTGCGGCAAGATAAGAATCTAAATGATTAACGATTCGTTTTGCAGCATTTGAAGTTCTTTCGTTAATATCTTGATTAACTTCAATTTGTGACGAACGTACTTTTACAATTGCAAACTCGGCTGCAACGAAAAAACCATTTAATAAAACAAGGAAAATTGTAAGCAAAAGTTTTGCTACAGAAATTTCATCGGCGACATTGTGATTAGCGACTAAAAACAATGTCGAAATCTGGGAGTATGTATCCATTCTTCGAATTTAAAAAACTGACTTGTTATAAGTTTTTATAAGTCAGTAAATCAATACATCTAAATTAATAAAAAAAATTAAAAATCACAACGTTTTGATTCGTAGCAAAATTACAAAATTTATAAATACAAAATCTTAGAAATTATTGATTCGAGAAAATGATTAAAAAAATCACTAAATTTCCACTTCATTTACCAAGCAACAATTTGCCATGCAAAAGCAAGATTTACATTATATTATCGAGGTCAAAAATTTATCGATTTCTTTTGGAGATAAACAAGTTTTGAATAACATCAATTTCAAAGTAGAACAAGGTGATACATTAGGAATTGTTGGAGAATCTGGCTCAGGAAAGTCGTTAACTTCATTGGCAATTATGGGTTTATTGTCTCCTAATGCAATTATTCATCCCAAAAGTGAAATTCTTTTTCGTCAAGATGATAAAATGATAGATTTGCTTAAACTTTCGCCTAAAGAACTGGAAAAAATAAGAGGAAATGAAATCGGAATGATTTTTCAAGAACCAATGACTTCTCTAAATCCAAGTTTACGTTGCGGGGAACAAGTGGAAGAAGCGATTCGTTTGCATCAAAATTTATCGAAAGAAGAAGCTAAAAAGAAAGTTCTTCATCTTTTTGAACAAGTAAAATTACCAAATCCCGAACGTATTTATAAAGCCTATCCGCACGAATTATCTGGCGGACAAAAGCAACGTGTAATGATAGCAATGGCGATTTCTTGCGAGCCGAAATTATTGATTGCGGATGAACCTACAACAGCTTTGGACGTTACGGTGCAAAAAGCGACGTTAGATTTATTGAAAGAATTACAAGAAAAAAATAACATGAGCATGTTGTTTATTTCTCACGATTTGGGTGTAATTGCAAATGTTTGCGAAGAAATTTTGGTGATGTTTCGTGGTGATGTTGTAGAACAAGGAAATGTTGAAACTATTTTTAATCATCCGAAAGAAAATTATACAAAAGGTTTAATTGCTTGTCGACCTCGATTGGATGAACGCGCAAAACGTTTACCTACGGTGAAAGATTTCTTAGGAAATCCAAATTTCAAAACTGAAATCTATACAGAAGAAGAACGCGAAGCTTTTCACGAAAAAATTTATGCAAATCCTCCAATTTTAGAGGTTAAGAACTTGAAGAAATATTTCTATCCTTCGACTCTATTTGGAAACGCTACAATCCCGAATGTAAAAGCTGTCGATGATATCTCGTTCAAAGTTTATCCAGGTGAAACAATGGGCTTGGTTGGCGAATCGGGTTCTGGAAAAACAACCTTGAGTAGAACGGTTTTGTTATTAGAAAAACCAACTGCCGGCGAAATTTATTATAATGGTATAGATATTACGAAACTGAAAAAAGAGGAAATTCGTAAATTAAGAAGAGAAATTCAGATTATTTTCCAAGACCCATATTCAAGTTTAAATCCTCGCCAAACCGTTGCGCAAATTATTACAGAACCAATGCAAGTGCATAAAATTGGTCAGAATAAAGCTGAGCGATTAAAAACGGCTTCATCTCTTTTACAAAAAGTGGGTTTATCAGATCAAGATTTGAACAAATATCCGCACGAATTCTCTGGTGGGCAACGTCAACGTATCGGGATTGCTCGTGCTTTGGCTTTAAATCCTAAATTTATCATTTGTGATGAATCTGTTTCTGCGTTGGATGTTTCTGTTCAGGCGCAAGTCTTGAATTTATTAAATGATTTGAAAACAGAATTTGGATTTACCTATATATTTATCTCGCACGATTTGGCGGTTGTAAAATATATGAGCGATCAATTATTGGTCATGCAACACGGAGAAATGAAAGAATTGAACGATGCAGACAAGGTTTATGCGCATCCGATAACAAACTATACCAAAGAATTGATAGAAGCAATTCCAAAGCTATAAAAGGATCCTTTATAAAAGCAAAAAGCGTTTGAAGTTTATTTCCTCAAACGCTTTTTTATTGATCGCAATAAATCAATATAAACTAAACTATTTCAAAATAAAAAAGCATCCAAATCTGAATGCTTTTTTGTAGTCCCTAGGGGAATCGAACCCCTCTTTCTAGAATGAAAATCTAGTGTCCTAACCGATAGACGAAGGGACCTCCTTTCGTATTATTGTGGTGCAAAAATAAACGTTTATTTTTTATTACCAAACAATTTCCGAAAATTTTATACTATTTTTTTTAATCAAGTCAAATTGTAGTCCCTAGGGGAATCGAACCCCTCTTTCTAGAATGAAAATCTAGTGTCCTAACCGATAGACGAAGGGACCACTTAATATGAATTAATTAATTCGAATATTCTTTATTTTGAATGAACGTCATTTTGTGTTGGGAGTTGTAGAAAAGTCGATGTATAATTCTAATAATTTGAACCAAGTTGAATTATACAGCGACATTTTCATTCCCGATTAATCATCTAAACATTATGATTAACCTTTACAAACAAAACACAAAAAACAATTTCCTTTACACAGTATTCTACTGGTTGTTTAAAAAATCAACAACTATGAACAAGGAAAAAAAAGATTGCAATAATGCAATCCATCTATTAATTTGTAGTCCCTAGGGGAATCGAACCCCTCTTTCTAGAATGAAAATCTAGTGTCCTAACCGATAGACGAAGGGACCACTTTTATTTTATTAAGCTAATCCCGCAATATGTTTCGCTAACTTTGATTTTAAGTTTGAAGCTTTATTCTTGTGAATAATGTTTCTTTTTGCTAACTTATCAATCATTGAAGAAACTTTTGGAAAAACTGTTTCTGCTTCATTTTTATCAGATTCAGATCTTAAAGCTTTAATAGCTGTACGAGCTGATTTGTGATAATATTTATTACGATCGCGTCTTACCGCTGATTGTCTAATTCTTTTTAATGCTGACTTATGATTTGCCATAACTTAAATCTCTTTCTATTTTAGTTCGGCAAAGATATAAACAAATATTTTATCTCGCCAAATTAATTTAATAATTTTCTAAAACACTTTTATGTAGCCCATAGGAGAATCGAACTCCTGTTTCCAGGATGAAAACCTGATGTCCTAACCACTAGACGAATGGGCCGCATGACGGCTTAACCACTTGTTGTGAAAAGCGAGTGCAAATGTAGAACTATTTTTTGAACTTCCAAATTTATTTAAAAGTTTTTTTGAATAGATTTTTGTTAAAAAATGTTAAGGAAGTTAATATTTTGTCAAAACATCTCTTATATATAATGAGTTATATTTTTAACAATTACTTTAGCGGTGCTATTAAAATTTATACAAACGAATACTCAATATATGAAAGCATCGATATTAGGTGTAGCTGCAGTGGTTTGCACGATGTTTATAACATCATGTTCTTCTTTAACCCCAGTTAGTGAAGCTACAGAATATTCTTCGAGAAGTTTCGTACCGAAACCAAGAGCTATTGAAGCTCAAGCTAAAATAATCAATAAACATGCCAATTTAGATGTTACACCAATAGAAATTAACGATGAAGCGAAATCTATGGTTGTGTTAAACAGCGTTTTAGAAGAAACGAATGAATTGTTTGCAGGATTTTTATTAAAAGAAGCAGAAACGTATATTGGTACACCTTACCGATACGGAGGCACAACAAGAAGTGGTATTGATTGCTCTGCCTTTGTTAGAAACGTTTTCGAGACTTTCAATAAAAATTTACCTCGTGTATCTGCAGATCAGGCAAGAGAAGGTTTTACAGTTAGTACAGACGAAGCAAAAGAAGGAGATTTAGTTTTCTTTGCAACAAGAGGTCGCGGTAGAGTTTCGCACGTAGGAATTGTTCATGGAAGAAATAAAGATGGAGTTTTAGAATTCATTCATTCATCTACTTCTCAAGGCGTTATGGTATCTTCTTTAAATGATAGATATTGGGGACCAAAATTCTTATACGTAAAAAGAATATTATAATAATAGTATAATTTCATTATCATATAAAAAAAGCATCAAGTAATCTTGATGCTTTTTTTGTCTTATTTTTTATTTTCGATGTTCTCTCAAAATCATCACAAACAATACAATTAATGGAACAATCATTCCTAAAATATAATACATATTGATTTGTAAAATTGTTGGGTAAAATAATATTGCAGATAATAATCCCACAATTGCGCCACCTAAATGCGCTGAATGTCCGATGTTCCCTAAATTAGTTTTCATTCCATAAACTGAATATCCTAAATATAAGATTCCGAAAATCCAGGCTGGAATTGGTAAAGCAAAAAATAATCTTAATTCCATTTCAGGAAAAGCTGCAATTGCAGCGAATAAAACCCCTGTCACTCCTCCAGAAGCTCCAACTGCCGAATAAAAAGTTTCTTTCTTGTGAATCAACAAAGACAAAAGATTTCCGCCAATAACCGTTGCAAAAAAAACTAAAAGAAACATTCCGTAACCTACATTTAGTTTAGCATTCGAAAAGTCTCCTAATAAAAATCCTTCTGGACTTGCAAAAAAACCGATAACAGGATTCGCAAAAAAGTAAAGAGTTAACATATTGAATAACAAATGAGTAAAATCAACATGTAAAAATCCTGAACTTAAAATTCTATAGTATTCCTTATTATATAATATCGACCCAACTTGAAATTTATATTTTTCAAAAAAAGCTAAATCGTTAAAACCTTTCCAACTTACCAAAACATTCAATCCAATAACGACTAATGCCACAATAGAGATATCTCCCATTATTCTTCTATATTTTCTACTTCATTATTATCCTCCTCAATCGCATCAAATAGCGTCGGCTGCAGCTCTTCTTCTGACTCCTCCTCTTCTTCTGGTTCTTCAAACGGAAGCGGTTCCAACACATTAATTTGTTTTAATTTATACGTTGTCAACTGATTTCCTTGCGCTTTAATTCCCTTAATAGTAATAAATTCTTCTAAATTTATCACTTCTGGTTCTTTTTCTAAACCTTTTACTTTCGGGAAAATCAACTCAATAACTGGTAAATAATCTGTCGAAACAACTTTGATTGATGACTTACTATCTTCTAACGTATAAAAAGGTTGCGGAGAAAATGTATCTTCTAAAAGGAAACGTTTCACAAAATAACGATCTTTTTCTGCATCATAATACACGCAAGAAATCGGTTTTGCAGGTTTCCATTTCTCGATAATTTCTAAATCTTCGTCAAAACGATTACTCAAATCAAACGAAACCAATTTTGCTTCACCTTTTTTATTAATCGTTAAAATTTTATCATCACCTTTGAAAGAACCTAATAAAAGTCCCAATCCATCTGCATTAAGACGTTTTGTATCCGTATCAAACCAAATTTGACGAGGTGCTAAAGTCGAAACTCCTTCCTCTTTCAATTCTACTTTTTTGATTGGATATTTCGTCACCAAATTCCCTTTTGATGCACGACCTTTAATCGCTAAATCAGCAAAATTAATATCGAATTTTAATTTTTTGATTCGTTGATGAGTTTTCAAAATAATTGATACAACTTCGGCTTCACCATTTGGATTCGCTGAAAAATACAAAACTTCCGAACCTTTATTACCAGCGGTTAAATCATATTCTTTATCGCGCGTAATTCCCGTTACAGCAAAACGTTTTTGATAAGCCGGACCATTTTTACCATCGCGATAAATCAAGTTATAAATGGTACGTTTATCATTTTTATGCCAAATTCCAACATGAATAATTCCTTTTCCAACAAACGTTTTTGCATCAACTTTTGTCACAATCATCGAACCATCATGTTTGAAAACCACAATATCATCAATATCAGAACACTCGAATAAATACTCGTCTTTTTTCAATGAAGTTCCGATAAAACCTTCGTTTCTATCCACATAAAAACGTGTATTTGCAACGGCAACTTTTGTCGCATCAATCGTATCAAATGTTCTAATTTCTGTTTTACGTTCTTTTCCTTTTCCGTATTTTGTCTTTAGATTTTTGAAATAATCGATCGCATAATCAATCAAATTTGCTAAATGATGTTTTACATTCTCGATTTTATCTTCTAATGATTCAATAAATTGTTGCGCCTTATCTAAATCAAATTTTGAAATACGTTTGATTCGAATTTCTGTTAAACGCGTAATATCTTCTTCCGTAACTGGACGAATTAAATGCGCAATATGCGGTTTTAATCCTTTATCAATTGCAGAAATTACACCTTCCCATGTTTCTTCTTCTTCGATATCGTGATAAATTCTATTCTCGATAAAAATTCTTTCCAACGAAGAAAAATGCCATTGTTCTTGCAGCTCATCTAACTCAATTTCTAACTCTTTTTTCAACAATTCAACTGTATTGTTTGTATTGTGAATTAAAATTTCAGAAACTGTTAAAAATTCCGGTGTTTGCTCATTAATCACACAAGCATTTGGCGAAACAGATATCTCACAATCCGTGAATGCATACAATGCGTCAATCGTTTTATCTGGACTACTTCCCGGAACAAGATGAATTAAAATCTCCACCTCAGCCGCTGTATTATCTTCAATCTTTTTGATCTTGATTTTACCTTTATCATTGGCTTTCAAAACCGAATCAATCAAAGATCCTGTCGTTGTTCCGTAAGGAATTTCCGTAATTTTTAGCGTCGTTTTATCTTCTTGCAAAATCTTTGCACGAATGCGCACTTTACCTCCACGCAATCCATCATTATAGTCAGAAACATCAACCAAACCAGAAGTTAAAAAATCTGGGAAAATTTGAAATTTCTTTCCTTTCAGATGTAAAATTGACGCATCAATTAACTCATTGAAATTATGCGGTAAAATCTTTGTTGACAAACCAACTGCAATTCCTTCAACTCCTTGTGCCAAAAGCAAAGGAAATTTGATTGGAAGATCGATTGGTTCTTTATTTCGACCATCATAAGAAGGTTGCCATTTTGTAGTTTTTGGATTATAGACAACTTCTAACGCAAATTTAGTCAATCGAGCTTCGATATAACGCGACGCAGCCGCTCGGTCACCAGTATAGATATTTCCCCAGTTTCCTTGCATATCGATCAACAATTCTTTTTGACCAATTTGAACCATTGCATCAGAAATCGCCATATCACCATGCGGGTGATATTTCATCGTATTTCCTACAATGTTCGCAACTTTGTTATATCGTCCGTCTTCCAACTCGCGCATTGAATGTAAAATTCTACGCTGAACTGGTTTCAAACCATCATAAATAGATGGAATTGCTCGTTCTAAAATTACATAAGAGGCATAGTCAAGAAACCATTCTTGGTACATACCAGAAACCTTCTTGATGCTCTCTTGATTGTCTTGCATCATGTTAAATAGCTACTTCTACATTGTCTTTGACTACATAATTAGACTCCACAATTTTGTCTAATTCAGTCAAAATAATATTAATATTTCGATTAGAAATAAATGCTAAACGAAATTTGACTTTTATTAAATTAGTTGGATTCTTTTTACTGTCAATATAAAAGACAATACTTTTTGAAAGAATTCCTTTCTGAAATTCGTATTTAATCAATTTATATTTCGGTAAATCGATTTTGTTTGTTTTTGAATCTAAGAAGGATAAAAATCCAACATTCTTCGTTTCAAAAGTTATGGTTTCACCTTTTGTGTCCATCGCAAAAAATTGATTTCCGCTTTTATAGCTTACATATATTAGCAACGCTATAAAAATCGTAACAACATAAGGTGGTATTATGTGATATTTGTGCGGTAAAACACCTGTATACATAATAAGGTTTAGAATGATTAAAATAACGATGGCGAGATTCAGCATTTTGAATAACTGAATCACCTTTTTATTATTTTTCTTCATAATTTAAAATAGGTTTTAGGTTAAGATTGGTTTGGTTTTTATTTAATTTTTAATAGATTCTATGGCTAAATTGTTAATAATAAATTCTTGTCTTGTTGGTGTATTTTTTCCCATGTAAAATTCTAAAAGACTTTCGATGGTTTGATCTTTTCCGATCATTACAGGCTCTAAACGAATATCTTTTCCGATAAAATGCTTGAACTCGTCTGGCGAAATTTCACCTAATCCTTTGAATCGTGTAATTTCAGGATTTTTAACTTCTTCCAACGCTTTTATACGTTCAGGCTCAGAATAACAATAACGTGTTTCCTTTTTATTTCTCACACGAAAAAGTGGCGTTTGCAAAATATACAAATGACCTTCTTTGATCAGTTCTGGGAAAAATTGCAAGAAAAATGTAATAATCAACAAGCGAATATGCATTCCATCAACGTCAGCATCAGTTGCAATTACAACGTTATTATAACGTAAATCTTCTAATCCTTCTTCGATATTTAGCGCCGCTTGCAAAAGATTGAATTCTTCGTTTTCGTAAACGATTTTCTTTGTCAAACCGTACGAATTCAACGGCTTTCCTCTCAAACTAAACACCGCTTGCGTCTCTACACTTCTACTTTTGGTAATCGATCCACTTGCCGAATCTCCCTCGGTAATAAAAATAGTCGTATCTAAACGTAATTCAGCTTTCGGATCGTTATAATGTTGACGACAATCGCGCAATTTCTTGTTATGTAAACTAACTTTTTTCGCTCGATCACGCGCTAATTTTCGAATTCCAGAAAGTTCTTTTCGTTCCGTTTCCGATTGTTTAATCTTACGTTCTAATGCTTGCGCAACTTCTGTATTTTTGTGTAAAAAGTTATCAAGATTTGTTTTGATAAAATCATTAACAAACGTACGAACCGTTGTCATTCCTGGTCCAATTTCATTCGAACCAAGTTTAGTTTTCGTTTGCGATTCAAAAACGGGTTCAATTACTTTGATCGAAATTGCTCCAATAATTGATTTCCTAATATCCGCAGGATCGTAATTTTTGTTATAAAATTCGCGAACCGTTTTCACAACCGCTTCTTTAAAAGCTGTTAAATGCGTTCCTCCTTGCGTTGTATTTTGACCATTCACAAAAGAATAATACGTTTCCGAATATGATTTCGAGCTGTGCGTCATCGCAATTTCGATATCTTCACCTTTCAAATGGATGATATCATAAATCGTTTCTTCCTCGATATTATCTTTCAATAAATCTTTCAAACCATCTTTAGAAAAGAATTCTTCTCCATTAAAAATAATTTTCAATCCTGGATTTAAGTAAACATAGTTTTTCAACATTTTGTCTACATATTCTTTTCTGAATTTAAAATTCAAGAAAATCGATTTGTCTGGAACAAATGTAATTTTAGTTCCTTTTCGCAAAGATGTTTCTTTTTCATCTTCTTGACTGGCTAAAATCCCTTGCTCAAACTCTGCAATACGCGTTTTTCCATCTCGAATAGATTGCACTCGAAACGATGTTGACAACGCATTTACCGCCTTTGTTCCAACACCATTCAAACCAACCGATTTTTTGAAGGCTTGTGAATCATATTTACCACCCGTATTCATCTTAGAAACAGCATCAACCATTTTTCCAAGCGGAATTCCACGACCATAATCACGAACCGTTACCTCATCTTCGCGCAGATTAATTTCGATTGTTTTCCCTGCACCCATCACAAATTCATCGATACAGTTATCTACAATCTCCTTCAACAAAATATAAATTCCATCATCTTGAGACGAACCATCTCCCAGCTTCCCAATATACATCCCAGGTCGCATACGAATATGTTCGCGCCAATCAAGGGTTTTGATATTGTCTTCCGTATAATTTACTTGTTGATCTAATTCTGACATTTGAGTTGTTGAGTGTTAAACGAGTTTTACAAAAATAAGAAAAAAATTCCTAAAAATATTAAGGTTTATTGTTTTGATTTTGAGCAAAAACGACCTAATTTACCAATATGATAAAATCTAAACTACCCAATGTTTCAACAACCATTTTTTCGGTAATGAGTCAATTGGCAAATGAACATCAAGCGATTAATTTGGCGCAAGGTTTTCCAGACTTTAACGCAGATTCTGAATTAATTAGTCGTTTAAATTATTATTCAACACAAAATTACAATCAGTACGCGCCAATGACTGGCGTCGAAAAATTGCGTATGTTACTTTCAGAAAAATATTCTAATCTTTATCAATCTGATTACGATTTTCAGAATGAAATTAACATTACGAGTGGCGCAAGTCAAGCAATTTTTAATGTTATTTCTACATTAATTCATCCAAATGATGAAGTGATTATTTTTGAACCTGCTTACGATTTATATCAACCAACTATCGAATTATTTGGAGGAAAAATTGTTCCAATTCAGCTAAAATATCCTGAATATTCAATCGATTTTGAAGAATTGAAGCAAAAAATCAATGATAAAACGAAATTAATTATCGTTAATAATCCGAACAATCCAACAGGAAAAATTTTATCCGAAAATGATTTGAAACAATTTGAACAAATCCTAAAAGATTCAAATTGTTATTTACTTGCAGATGAAGTTTATGAGCATATTACATTTGATGGAAAATCGCATCAAAGTTTCGCAAAATTGAAATCGGTAAAAGACAAAGTGTTTATTGTTGGTTCTTTCGGAAAATTATTTCACATTACAGGCTGGAAAATCGGTTACATTTTAGCCGAAAAAGAATTAATGAAAGAGTTTAGAAAATGTCATCAATTTAATACGTTTTCTACCCATACACCATCACAATATGCAATTGCAGATTATTTAGAAAACCCAGATCATTACTTGTATTTGAATGATTTTTTTCAACAAAAAAGAGATTTATTTGTTAAAGGTTTAACTTCAACAAATTTTGAAGTTTTGCCTTGTGAAGGAACTTATTTTGTAAGTGCAAATTATGCTAAAATAAGTGATTTACCTGATGATGAATTTGCAAAACAGTTAACCATCAAAAATAAAGTTGCAACGATACCAATTTCGGCATTTTACCATGATAAAACAGATAACAAAGTCATTCGATTTTGTTTTGCTAAAAAGGATGAAACACTTTTAATGGCTTTAGAAAATTTGAAGAATTTGTAGAAAAATAAAACGAGCCCTATTTCTAAAGCTCGTTTTTACAATTTTATTATTTTACAATTTTTCTTGAAATAACATTATCTCCAGAATAGAAATTAACGATATAAATTCCTTTTGGTAAAGCGGAAATATTCGCCTCTGATTGATTTACCTCTCTAACAAGATTACCTGACATATCAAATATTTTAATTTTTTTGACATCGTTTATTCCTGAAACTTTAACCAATCCATTATCTTGATAAACAGAAATAGTTGATTTATTAAGATCAGAAGTTGCTAATTTTTCTTGCGTGACTTTTACATCATCTAAACCAATGTATAAAATATCTGTACATTTATAATGTCTGAATACCAATTGAACATCTTGTCCAGCATATTTTGAAATATCTACATTAACTGTCTTAGCAACATCAAAATATCCAGCATCTAATGTTTCTTCAAAAGCTGCTGTTTCTGTACCAGTAAAAGTTGAATTTGCAGAAATTACATAAACCGCGTAATGTTCTTCAAAAAAACCTTCTTCATTATCTGCTGCAGAAACCTTAAAAGTCAATTCTGTTTTGTTTCCTTCAGGAATTTTAAAAACTGGACTTGTTAATGTATTATCAGGTGTTAAAGCCTCAAAAAACCATGACCAAGACCAAGCAAAAGAACCACTAAAAGAAGGAGTTTCAGCTTCTGCAGCATCTACAAACTCCCAAGTATCTTCGTCTCCATCTAATTCTCCAATCGTCCACAATGCTTGTCTTTCTGGGGTATCAAAGTTTTCTTCAAAAACGATTGTTTGTGCAAAAAGTTGAGGAGTCAAAAATAGACATCCTATAAAAAATAAATTTTTAATCATATTATTATGTGTTTAACTGTAAACTTAATAATTCAACAACAACAAACATAAAAAATTAAGAAAAAAGTAACTATTTTTAAATATTATTCAATTTTAAATAGGAAAAAATATTTTTAATAAAAAAAGCCGATGTATTTCTAGATCGGCTTTTACTTTTATAATTGAATTAATTATTACGCTTGTTGCGCTTTAATTAAATTTAATGCTGATCCAGCTTTGAACCATTCAATTTGTTGTGCATTGTATGTATGATTTGCAACAACTAAATCTTTCGATCCATCTGCATGAACAAACTCGATTATCAAAGGTTTTCCAGGCGCAAATTCTGTTAAGTCTATAAAGTTGATTGTATCATCTTCTTGTACTTTATCATAATCTGCTTTGTCCGCAAATGTCAACGCTAACATTCCTTGCTTTTTAAGATTTGTTTCATGGATACGTGCAAAAGAACGTACCAATACTGCTACAGCACCTAAATGACGCGGTTGCATTGCAGCATGCTCACGAGAAGAACCTTCTCCGTAGTTTTCGTCACCAACAATTACAGAAGGCACACCTGCCGCTTTATATGCACGTGCAGTGTCTGGAACTGGTCCGTATTCTCCTGTTAATTGATTTTTAACTGAATTAGTTTCTTGGTTGAATGCATTTACAGCACCAATCAACGTGTTATTCGAAATATTATCTAAGTGTCCACGGAAACGTAACCAAGGTCCAGCCATAGAAATATGGTCAGTTGTACATTTACCAAATGCTTTTATTAATAATTTAGCTCCAATAATATTTTCACCATTCCAAGGTTTGAAACCTTCTAATAATTGTAAACGCTCAGAATTTGGATTTACGATCACTTCTACACGAGAACCGTCTTCAACTGGTGCTTGATATCCATTATCTTCGTAAGCATAACCTTTTGTTGGTAATTCCTCTCCTTTTGGAGCATCTAACATTACTTCTTCACCAAATTTATTGATTAATTTATCTGTTAATGGATTAAAATCTAAACGTCCAGAAATTGCAATAGCCGCAACCATTTCAGGTGATGTTACGAAAGCATATGTATTTGGATTTCCGTCCGCACGTTTTTTGAAGTTACGGTTGAATGAGTGAACGATTGTATTTTTTTCTTCTTTATCCGCTCCTTCACGATCCCATTGACCAATACAAGGTCCACAAGCATTTGTAAAGATAACTGCATCTAAATCCTCGAAAGTTTTTAATAAACCATCACGATCAGCAGTATAACGAACGACCTCTGAACCTGGATTAATTCCGAAAGATGATTTTGCTTCTAAACCTTTGTCTAAAGCTTGTTGCGCAATCGAAGCAGCACGCGTCAAATCTTCGTAAGAAGAGTTTGTACAAGAACCGATTAATCCCCATTCAACATCTAAAGGCCAACCATTTGCTGCTGCAGTTTCTTTCATTTTAGAAACCGGTGTCATTAAATCTGGCGTAAAAGGACCATTCAAACGAGGCTCTAATTCAGATAAGTTGATTTCAATTAATTGATCATAGAAGTTTTCTGGATTTGCATAAACTTCATCATCCGAACGTAAATAAGATTTGTGAGCATTTGCAGCATCTGCTACATCATTACGATCAGTTGCTCTTAAATATCTTTCTGAAGCATCATCATAAGCGAAGATTGAAGTTGTTGCTCCAATTTCTGCACCCATGTTACAAATTGTTCCTTTACCTGTTGCAGATAAAGACTCAGCTCCTTCTCCAAAATACTCTACAATTGCTCCTGTTCCACCTTTTACAGTTAAACGTCCAGCAACTTCTAAGATAACGTCTTTTGGAGCAGCCCAACCAGATAATTTACCTGTTAATTTAACTCCGATTAATTTTGGCATTTTTAATTCCCAAGCCATTCCAGACATTACATCAACAGCATCGGCACCACCAACACCAATTGCTACCATTCCTAATCCACCTGCATTTGGCGTGTGAGAATCGGTACCAATCATCATTCCTCCTGGAAATGCATAGTTTTCTAATACTACTTGGTGAATAATTCCTGCACCTGGTTTCCAGAATCCAATTCCATATTTATTCGAAACTGATTCTAAGAAATTAAATACTTCTGATGATTTATTGATTGCTTCTTGCAAATCGGTTTTTGCCCCAACTTTAGCCTGAATCAAGTGATCACAGTGAACCGTAGAAGGAACAGCCGTTTTGGTTTTTCCAGCTTGCATAAATTGCAACAAAGCCATTTGAGCAGTTGCATCTTGCATTGCTACACGATCTGGCGCAAAATCTACATAAGATTCTCCTCTAGTATACGCTTGCGTTGGTTTTCCGTCAAACAAGTGAGCATATAAAATTTTCTCTGAGTACGTTAAAGGTCGACCTACGATAGTTTTCGCAGCATCTACTCGTTCTTGCATTTTGGCATAAACGCCTTTAATCATATTTATATCAAATGCCATAATAATTGATTTATTTAATTGGTTTTAATTTATCAAAAAACATACCCCAATATACTGAATTATTTAATATTTAACGTGTATAAATGGTTAATAACCTTATTTAAATCAATTCTAACTTATTTAGTTGCAACATCATAATTTGATTTAAGGAAATACAAGCTATTTTGCTTAAGACAGAATTGATGACTCCAAAAAACATTAAAATCTGTAGTCATTCTGTAGATATTTCTTCAAAAGGACGTAGTGAATTTGTAGTTGATTAATGTTTTGAAAAGATAATATTTTCGAAGAAATTTGACTTATCAACCTAAAAAATTAATTCAACATGATAATATTTGGAACACGTTCTGGAAAGCTCAAATCCCCACAAACAAAAGCCGATAATTGCAATTATTGTCAAACAAATGAAAGCGTTTGGTATTATTTCTTTCAACGATATATTCATATTTTCTGGATTCCGGTAATTCCGATTGGTAAAACTGGTTCAAGCGTTTGCGGACATTGTAAGCAAGTTCTATCAGTGAATGAAATGTCTGAAAATCAAAAACAAGAATTTTTAAAAATTAAGAAAGATTTAAAAACACCTTTCGGATACAAAATAGCTCTAATCCTACTCGCTGGATTGATTGTCTTACCATTTTTGATAGGATTATTTCAGAATATTTTCAAATAGAACCATTTTTATCAACCATAAATTTATATCAGAAAAAAAGGCTAACACCGAAATGTTAGCCTTTAATATATCATTTTCTACGAACTATTAGTTCATAGAAATTGGTTTAAACTTTGTTAAGTTGATACCTTCTACAGCAGCTTTATATTCTTCAATATTAGGAATACGTCCTAAAATTGCTGATAAAACAACTACTGGAGTTGATGCTAATAAAGATTCACCTTTTTTACCATCACGGTCTTCAACCACACGACCTTGGAATAAACGTGTAGATGTTGCCATTACCGTATCTCCTTTTTCTGCTTTTTCTTGGTTACCCATACATAAGTTACAACCAGGTCGCTCTAAGTACATAATGTTTTCGTATTCTGTACGTGCAGTAGATTTTGGTAATAAATCGCTAAACTCAAATCCTGAGTATTTTTGTAACATTTCCCAATCACCTTCCGCTTTCAATTCGTCGATAATGTTGTAAGTAGGTGCAGCAACAACTAAAGGAGCTTTAAACTCAACTTTACCATTCGCTTTTTCTACGTTACGTAACATTTGAGAAACGATTTTTAAATCGTCTTTGTGAACCATACAAGAACCTACGAAACCTAAATCTACGTGTTTATCACCTCCATAGTAAGTTAAATCGCGGATGGTGTCGTGTGTATAACGTTTAGAAACGTCAGCATTGTTTACGTCTGGATCGGCAATCATTGGCTCTTCGATAATATCTAAGTCAATTACAACTTCCGCATAATATTTAGCATTTGCATCTGGAGTTAAAGCAGGTTTAGCCCCCGATTTAATTTCTTCGATACGTTTGTTAGCTTTGTCGATTAATCCTTGTAACACTTGGTTTTTGTTATCCATTCCTTTCTCGATCATGATTTGGATACGAGATTTTGCAATTTCTAACGATTGGATTAATGTATCATCTTGAGAAATACAGATAGATGCTTTCGCTTTCATTTCTGCAGTCCAGTCTGTAAATGTAAACGCTTGATCCGCTAATAATGTACCGATGTGTACCTCGATGATACGACCTTGGAATACATTCTCACCATCAAATTGTTTCAACATTTGAGCTTGAGTAGCATGAACTACATCACGGAAATCCATATGTTGTTTCATCTCTCCTTTGAATGTTACTTTTACAGATTCCGGAATTGGCATAGACGCTTCACCAGTTGCTAAAGCTAAAGCTACCGTACCTGAATCGGCACCGAAAGCAACACCTTTAGACATACGTGTGTGTGAGTCACCACCAATAATGATTGCCCATTCGTCAATCGTGATATCATTCAATACTTTGTGGATAACGTCAGTCATTGCATGATATTCACCTTTAGGGTCACGCGCTGTAATTACACCGAAATCATTCATAAATTTCATCAATTTAGGAATATTTGCTTGTGCTTTTTTATCCCAAACTGAAGCTGTGTGACATCCTGATTGATAAGCACCATCTACTGTTGGAGCAATCACTGTAGCAGCCATTGCTTCTAACTCTTGCGATGTCATCAAACCAGTTGTATCCTGAGAACCTACGATGTTTACTTTAACACGAACGTCAGAACCAGCATGTAAAACTTTTCCTGGAGTAGATCCAACCGCATTGTTATTGAAGATTTTTTCAACCGCAGTTAAACCTTGACCATCATTTGAAATCTCTTTTGAAGGAGCGAAAACCACAGGAGCTTCGATACCTAAAGTTTGAGCAGCAAATGTTTGGATTTTTTTACCAAAAACGATTGCGTAAGAACCACCCGCTTTGATAAATTCCATTTTTTGAGGAGTCAATGATCTTGAAATATCAATTAACTCTTGATCTCCGTTGTATAATTTTTGAGTTTTTGTATTGATTGTTAAAACAGTACCTGTAGCAACTGAATAAACTTCTTCTAAAACAGGATCCCCCGCTTCGTTACGAACCACATCTCCGTTTGCATCAACTTGTTTTTTCCAGTTTTTCAAATCGATTCCGATACCTCCTGTTACATCAACAGTTGTTAAGAAAATTGGAGAAATTCCGTTTGTACCTGCAACAATTGGCGCAATATTTACGAAAGGAACGTAAGGCGATGCTTGTTTTCCTGTCCATAAAGCCACGTTGTTAACACCTGACATACGAGAAGAACCTACTCCCATTGTACCTTTTTCAGCGATTAACATCACAGAAGCATCTGGATGTTGCGCTTGTAACGCTTTAATTTCAGCTTGAGCAGCAGGTGTAATCATACATTGACCGTGCAATTCTCTATCAGAACGAGAGTGCGCTTGGTTACCTGGAGATAATAAATCCGTAGAAATATCACCCTCAGCAGCGATGTACGTTACTACTTTAATTTCTTCTGCAACTGCTGGCAATTCTGTAAAGAACTCTGCTTTTGCATAACTTTCTAAAATATCTTTTGCGATTACATTTCCTGCATTAAAAGCATCAGCTAAACGAGCTGTATCTGCATCGTATAAGAAAACTTGTGTTTTAAGAACTTCAGCAGCTTGTTTTGCAATTGCTTCATCATTTCCTAAAGCTAAGTCCAAAAGAACCTCGATAGATGGTCCTCCTTTCATGTGAGATAACAATTCGAATGCAAATGTTGGTGTAATTTCAGCAACTGTAGCTTCTCCTAAAATAATCTCTTTTAAAAATTTTGCTTTTACACCTGCAGCAGAAGTTGTTCCTGGCAACGTGTTATAGATAAAGAATTTAACAGAATCCTCGCGGTATTCGTTGTTAACATCTTTAATTTGATTAATGATTTCACTTAGTAATTCTGCACCATCAATTGGTTTTGGATGTAAACCTTGACCTTTTCTTTCTTCAATCTCGTTAAGATACTCTTGGTAAAGACTCATAATTATCTATCTTTTCTTTTTAATATTAAAGATTGTTTAAAACCAAGCTACTTACACCTGATTTCATCCAATCAAAATGAATTATATAATAACACTTCGCTGTATCGTCACATCTTATGCAAAAATTATTTTCAACAAAAATCATTTTTGGCATAGGTAACCACTGTTATCAGAATACAAACTAAGTATGTAATTTTTTCGAAGGGTAATTTTTAATAATTTAACTCACACAAACTCAACACTCATAAGCATTTGAGTCAGAGTTTTATTCTAAAACTTACATTAACAATCATCTAAACAAATACGCGTTTAGCTATAAATTGGTACACAAAATTACGTTTATAGTAAAGATTTTTCATCAAAGAATGATATATTTTAGTTATATTTCAATAATTTAGAATTATTATAAAAAAGGTCTAAATTTCACTTTAACAATGTTTTAAACGTAAATAAATAGAAGTTAAAAATTAAAAGGTTCTTAAAATATCAACTCCATAATTTTTGGGTCATTTTTTTACGAAATTGAATTATTTCGAAATATTAATAAACATTCAATAATCAATCTTTCAAAATGCTATCAATCGTCTAAACATTCTCAAAAAACAATCAAAAATATTCAATATGAATAAATATTTATGATTATTAATAATTATACAAGTTTAATGAGATATTATGCAACTTTTTACTAACTTTGCGCCCTTAATTCATTATTATAGATATGAAACTTTGGGATAAAGGTTTTACCATTAATGATAAAATCGAAAAATTTACTGTTGGAAAAGACAGAGAATTAGATGCTCATCTTGCGAAATACGATGCATTAGCGTCGAAAGCGCAGGCAAATATGCTGGCAAAAACAGGTTTGATTACCAATGAAGAAAATGATGCGTTGCAAATTGCTTTGGATGAAGTTTTGGTTCTGATTGCGGAAAATAATTTCGAAGTCGACGAAAATTTCGAAGATATACATTCAAAAATTGAAGCTTATTTAATTGAAAAAACTGGCGATGCTGGAAAAAAAATTCACGTTGCACGTTCTCGAAATGATCAAGTTTTGGTTGCAATTCAACTTTTTAAGAAAGAGTATTTAAAACATACAACTGAAAAAATTGTCAATTTAATTGAGATTTTCTTACAAAAAGCAGACGAATTCAAGAATCATCAATTACCAGGATACACGCATTTTCAAGCGGCAATGCCAAGTAGTTTTGGAATGTGGTTTTCTGCTTATGCAGAAAGTTTGTTGACGGATTTATACTTTTTTGAGGCTGCATATAAAATTTCTGATCAAAATCCTTTGGGTTCAGGTGCAGGTTTCGGAACAAGTTTCCCAATTGATCGTTTGCAAACAACGCAAGAATTAGGTTTTTCAGAAATCTTAGTTTCTTCTGTTGGTGCGCAAATGCTTCGAGGAAAAACAGAAAAATCTGTTGCGACAGCTTTAGCTATGATTTGTGGAACATTGTCTAAAATGTCGTATGATTTGGTTTTATACAATTCACAAGATTTAGCTTTTGTGAAGTTGCCAAACGAAATGACAACAGGCTCATCGATTATGCCACACAAGAAAAATCCAGATGTTTTTGAGTTAACTCGTGCGCATTGCAATAGAATTCAGGCATTGCCGAATGATATTATGATGACGATTAATAATCTTCCAAGTGGATATCACCGCGATTATCAAATTTTGAAAGAAATATTATTCGAACCAATGATGCAGTTTGATAATATTATTGACATCTTAACATTTGCGATTCCCCAGCTTCAGATTAAAGATAACTATATGAATCAGGAAAAATATGATCCGATTTATACAGTTGAAAATATTAATGAAGCGATTAAAAATGGAACTCCTTTCCGTGATGCTTACAGAGAAGTTGGTTTATCAGTAGAGAACGGAACCTATGTACCGCACAAAGAATTTCAGACTTCGCATATCGGAAGTATTCATAATTTGAGATTGGATTTAATTTCAAATAAAATCGAAAAATTCAAATTAGAAGCACAAGTTTTAAAATAATCATTAAAAATACATCAAAAAATCATCCTCGAATTATAGAATTTGAGGATTTTTTTGTTTTATAAATTTTATAATTTCGGAAAATTTCAACGTTTAAATAATTGTATTTCTATATTTTGTAAAATAAAAAGTGTTTTACAAAATAATTACAATCATTTTTTATTATATCGGGTCAAAATCATTCTAACTTTGACATATCAAATTAATCGATTAAAATTTAAAAAGATGAAAAAATTTTTCGCAGTAGTTGCAGTAGCAGCTTTATCATTAGGAGCAGTATCTTGTGGAGAGAAAACTGAAGAAGCACCAGTAGAAGAAGCACCAGCTACAGATTCAGCTACAGCAGTAGTTGATTCAGCAGTAGTTGACTCTGCAGCAGCTCCAGTAGCTGATTCAGCAGCAGTAGCAGCTCCAGCAGCAGATTCTACAGCAGTTGCTAAATAATTTATAGCGAAGCTAAAATATAAATGCGCTCAACTAGGTTGAGCGCATTTTTTATGTCTTAAATTTACGATTCTATATACAAAACGAGAGTTACCTCTCCTTTATCATCTTTGTAAACTTCGATATCCGTTAAATACAAATCGATTAAATCATGACCCCAAATCCCATATTTACCATTCGTTTCATTTCGATTGATTAAACCTTCACGTTTTTCTAAAGGAATTGGTTTTGTATCAGCAGACTCCTCTTCTTCTTTATAAACTTGTTTATACTTTTCCTGTATCGTTAAAATCAAATCTCGTCGCGTAAAACCTTTGTCATTCTGAAGATCAAAACTTGCAGGTTTTTTTAGGGGATAATCAATAATCAGCCGAATCTTTTTCTCATTTAGAACAATCTTATCTGCATCAATAAGCTGACTTAAATATTGGTCAGCATTCTCTATTGATATTCCAACCAAAGCATCGCTTCCTACTTCTTTTTTTTGTTCAGTATTAGGATAACTTAATATTGGAATAGTAGAAATAGGTGTTCCATAATCTCTTAAATTAAGTGTAGACTCTTGCTCTAAATTAAAGTCTATTGGCGCTTCTGATTTTTTTGGAATACAACTATTCATCAAGAATAATGTGCAAAGTAGACGAAATGTAAAATTCATAGTAATAAATTTACTACATAATATACATAAAAAAACGGAAACCTTAGATAAGATTTCCGTCAAATTTTCCTGATTGTATTTTCTTATCCAATTCTGCTTGAATATCCTCTAAAACAGGACGAACAGTAGATTCTGGAATATCCGAAACTCTAATATACATTAAGCCATCAATTGCATCATTAAATTTAGGATCAACATTGAAAGCAATCACTTTTGCATTTTGTTTAATATATTTTTTGATCAAAACCGGTAATCGCAACATATTTGGCTCAAGCTCATCGATTAATTTATCAAACTTATTCAAATCAGCTTCAGATTCATCGAAAATAAATTCTTTATCCTCTTCTTTCAGCTTAACTTTAAACTCATTTTTTGCTCTCACGTATTGCGCTACAGTAGAATCGTAGTAATGAGATTTCATAAATTCGATCATCAAAGATTTTGAAAAATCAGAAAACTGATTACTAATACTCACTCCTCCAATAATAAATTTCTGATTTGGATTTCTCAACGTTACATGCACAATTCCTCTCCATAATAAGAACAATGGCATCGGTTTTTGTTGATACTCAGCTGAAACGAATGCACGTCCCATTTCAATACATTTCTTGAAGAAAGGATGAATTTCTGGATCAAAATTGAATAATTCATGAACATAAAATCCATTAATTCCATATTTTTCATACACTTCCGAACCAATCGCCATACGATATGCTCCAACAATTTTATTGGTATCCTTATCCCATAAAAATAAATGGTGATAATGATTATCGAATCGATCAAGGTCAATTTCATCATTTGTACCTTCACCAATTGCACGGAAAGTTATCTCGCGTAAACGACCAATTTCTCTTAATATATTTGGAATTTGTTGAGCTGTAGAAAAGAAACATTCGTAATTATTATTCGTAAATAATAATGCTTGTTCATCTTTTCGTAAAGTTTCAATATCTTGAATTAATAAGTCTAAAGCAGTTTCCAAAATAATCGGCTTAACCTTTTTGTTAGAAGAAGATAAGCTTGGTAAATTCGGAATTTTCAACTCAATATTCGAAGGATTTTTCAAGACTTGAGTTAGACTTCTTTTTTGTTTGTAATATGACGAAAGCATGTATGTTTTCTTTCTCAAAAACTCAGAATAATCTTCTATAGACACATGCTCGTCTTGTTGTTTTTGTAAAATTGGTTTTCCAATACGAATTTGAATTGGACGTGTTCTTTTCTTCATCATTTCAGCTGGTAACATCGCCGTTTGAAAATCTGGATGAATCTTCGCTACACGGTAAAAAATATTACTATTTCGTGCTCTAAAAAACATTGGTACAACAGGAACTTTCGCTTTTTTGATCAATTTCATCGCTGATTCTTGCCATTCTCTGTCGATAATTTTACTTTCGTCATCACGATAAGAAACTTCGCCCGCAGGAAAAATTCCTAAACAACCTCCAGCTCTCAACAATTTTAATGCATCGCGCATTCCTGAAAGGCTACTGTATGCATCTTTACGTGTTTCGAAAGGATTAACTGGAATAATCATCGGTTCTAATGGTTTAATTTTTTGCAATAAAAAATTACCCATCACCTTGAAATCAGGACGAACTTTTGACATAAAATGCATCAAAATAATTCCGTCCAAAGCTCCAAGCGGATGATTAGAAATAATAATAAAAGGTCCTTCTTTTGGAATACGTTTCAAATCTTCTTCATGGATTTCGTAATCCATTCCCAAATCATCAATCAAATAATCCAAAAAAGGTTCGCATTGCAAATGCTTTCCACGATTGTACAAATCGTTTAACTGATCTATACTGAAAACTTTTTTCAATGCCCAAGCTACAGGTTTTCCTAAAACACCAATTTTAGAAAGACCCGAAGCTGAATAGATATCTTGTGTCGTGATTAAACTCATTTAAGCTTTAACAACTATTTGTAATGTTTCGCGAACTGTTTGTCGCAATAATTCTTTTTCTTTTGAAACAACTTTATCAGAATCTGCATCAAAATGGCGAATTGTGTACAATAAAACATTGTTTTCTTCTTGCACTTTATACTCTTCGTTCATATCTGCAACAAACTTTTCTAAGTTGTCATATTTATCCTCCAAACATAAAGATAATGAAATTGCTGAATTTTGCATCAAATTTACTTTGATTTGATAATCATATAGTTTATTGAAAATTCCGCTCAATTTATCTTCTGTAATAAAAGAGAAATCTTTACTTGATAAACGAATCAAATGTTGCTCTCTTTTTAGGATAAAACAAGGTACTTTTGGATCTAATGGTTGACCTTTCGCTACCTCTGTTCCTGCTTCTGTAGGATTAATAAATGATTTTACGAAGAAAGGAATTTCTTTTTGTTGAAGCGGCTGTAACGTTTTCGGGTGAATAACAGATGCACCATAATACGCCAACTCTATCGCTTCTTCGTATGAAATATGATTTAACAACTCTGCATTATCAAAATAACGTGGATCAGCATTCAAAACTCCTGGAACATCTTTCCAAATCGTCATGCTATCCGCATTTAAACAATAAGCAAAAATCGCCGCAGAATAATCTGAGCCTTCGCGTCCTAAAGTTGTTGTGAAAAAGTTTGGATCAGAACCTAAGAAACCTTGTGTAATAAACAAACCTGTGTTTGGTAAACGTTTAATACTTTCTTCTGTTAACGACCAATTTACTTTTCCTTCGCGGTAAGTATTATCTGTTTTGATATAATCGCGAACATCTAACCATTCGTTACTAATTTGTATCGAATTAAGATACATGCTAATGATTTTTGTCGAAATTAACTCTCCACAACAAACCACTTGATCGTACACATAGCTATAATTTGGCGATTTGTTACGTCTTAAAAACGAAACGATATCATCAAAAAATTGCGAAATTTCGTTCGAAACCTCAGCTGGATTATCAAATAATTCTGTCGCTAAAGCAATGTGTTGTTCTTTTACTTCGTTAATTGTTTTTTCGAAATCTTGTTCTTCAAAATAGCGTTTGACTACCTCTTCCAATGCATTTGTCGTCTTGCCCATAGCAGAAACAATGATACATGTATTTTCGTAACCAACAGATTGCAATAAACTCGCAACATTTCTAACGCCGGCTGCATCTTTCACCGAAGCACCACCGAATTTGAAAACTTTCATTTCTATAAAAACTTTTTTTGTAAATATTTAACTTGCAAATATAACCAAACTACACTTTATATGTTGACCGAATTTAATTAAAATAAAAAATAAATTTGAATGATGATTTTCACGTATTTAGATTAATTTCAAACGTTTGAAATGATATAAAATTGAGTTTTTATTCCGATATTTGACCAGCAAAACATAATTATGAATACTAATTCTCATCAAACTCTTGGAGAGTTTATCATAGAAAATCAAGCAGATTTTATTTACTCTTCCGGAGAATTATCTAGATTACTGAGTTCTATTAAATTAGCAACAAAAGTTGTTAATTATAAAGTAAACAAAGCAGGACTTGTAAATATTTTAGGCGAATTCGGAAATGAAAATGTCCAAGGAGAAAAACAACAAAAATTAGATGTTTTCGCAAACGATACGTTTATCGAAACGTTGTCGCAACGCGAAGTTGTTTGTGGTATTGCTTCGGAAGAAAACGAAGATTTTATCGCGATTCAACCTTCAATAAATTCAAAAAACAGTAAATATGTTGTGTTGATTGATCCACTTGATGGTTCATCAAACATCGACGTAAATGTTTCTGTTGGAACAATTTTCTCTATCTACCACCGTGTTTCTGAACCTGGAACACCTGTTACAAAAGAAGATTTTTTACAACCAGGTAACAAACAAGTTGCTGCGGGATATGTGATTTACGGAACATCGACAATGTTGGTTTACACAACAGGAAATGGTGTAAATGGATTTACCTTGAACCCAGGAATTGGAACGTTCTATTTATCTCATCCAAATATGTGTATTCCACAAGATGGGCACATTTATTCAGTTAACGAAGGTAATTATGTAAAATTCCCACAAGGAGTTAAAAATTACATCAAATACTGTCAGGCAGATGAAGAAGACCGTCCTTACACTTCTCGTTACATCGGTTCTTTATGTTCAGATTTTCACCGAAACATGTTGAAAGGAGGAATTTATATTTATCCTTCTGGAACAAATAATCCGAACGGAAAATTACGTTTATTGTACGAATGTAATCCAATGGCGTTTATTGCTGAACAAGCTGGAGGAAAAGCTTCTGACGGTTTCCAACGCATTATGGATATTGAACCTACAGAATTACACCAACGTATTCCTTTCTTTTGTGGTTCGAAAAATATGGTTGAAAAAGCAGAGGAATTTATGCGAAATGAAGAATTGAAATAATCATTTCAAAAAATATAATCAAATAAAAAATCCGCTCGATGAGCGGATTTTTTTGTTATTTAAACATTCAATTAAGGAATTGCAATACCTGGATAATTTCCTGGGTAAACGTGTCTTAAAGTTGAATGATATTTTTGGTTGATTGCATCAGCAAACATATTTGCGACAATTGCATATCCAGTTCCTGTTAAGTGAACTCCGTCTAAAGAGAACGCTCCACCAGAAATAAATGCTGTTGTATATGTTTGTCCATAATACTTAATCCCTGAAACTGAACTTAATTTTTTCATTTCAGAATAAGCATCAACTAAAGCCAAATTATATTTTGTAGCTAAGCCAGCAATTGCAGCATTATATTTTGTTACAGCTGCTTCTGCTTTCGCAGTTTCTTTTTCTGTCAAAATAAATTGATCAGGCATTTGAATTTGCGTTCCATATCCTTGTTTGATGTACGCTAAAGCTGTAAGTGTAACTAAATCTTTTGACGTAGCTTGTCTAAAGTTTTTTAGTGCAGCGAATTGTGCTCCGAATTTAGTTAAATCAGTCAAATCTTTATCTACAATTACCAATGCATTTTGAGTAGCTCCCGCCGTAAATGGTTTAATTAAACGTTGATTATACTCAGCTTCTGATATTAATCCAGCTTTAAAAACCAATCCTAATCCTCCATTATATTGTGCATATGCAGAATTAAGAGCTGTCACTTGTTGTTCAGTTAATCCAGTAACTGCATTGTAAGGTATTGTAGTGAAATACGGAATAGATGTTACAGAAGGAATATTTGCAATAACTCCTTTAGGTTTATTTTCAGAGCTCGTCATGTCAACAATGATCTTTTCCAATGAACCAGCTACTACTGTTACATTAGAAATATCATTCGTTTTATAATCTGCAGCAGCTAAACTACCTGTTTCATTATGATCTGTACCAACGCCTCCACTAGTCGCATATCCTAATACATCATTATTACCAATCCATAATGAGAAAAATGTAGGTTTTTGAGCAACTGCATCTTTTACAACTGAAGTAGTTGGACTACTTGCAAAACGCACAAAATAAGGATTTGATTTTCCTAAAGACAATCCTGCAGCATTACCGTAACCATCTGCTGATAAATGATAAGATTTAGCCCCAGGAACTCCCATATTTTGATAAGGTCCTGCAGTAGAAATATTATCCAATGGTCCTCCTGGAGCTGTTGGCACAGGAGATAAGCCATCTTTTAAAATATATTTGCCATAATATAAGATGTTACCATCTTGATCCTTTAAATCAGTAAATCCACCTGTATCATTTGGCATATAAGGGATTTTAAATTCTCCTCCTCCTGCAGCTTTCATCAATCCAGCTAACATATTTGGGTAAGAATTTTCTTGTCCAGATTTGTACAATGCATTATCTCTATAACCAGAAGTTAACGAGTTACCTAATGCGATATATTTTGAAAAGTTCGCCTCACCTGCAGAAACTTGAATATCTTCAATTGGATGTTCGAAATCTTCGCTACAGTTAAACATCGTAGCAGCTAATGCAACTAATACTATTTTATTTAAGTGTTTCATTTTTGTCTTATTTTAGGTTGTACGATACGCCTAAACCAAAGTTTATAGCACGCATTTTAACATCTCCAGAGAAGTTTTGTTGAATATTATCAATATGTCTTTCGTCTCCTTTTACATATGATCCAAATAAATCAACATGAAAACCTGACTCAAATCTAAATCCTAATCCAGCTGAAACTGAATTCAAGTTAGAACTTGGTGTTTCTGATGACCAATAAGCTGATGGAACTGGTGATTTATCATGATAATAACCAACACGTCCAACAATCATCTCGCTGAAAGTATACTCTGCTCCAAAACGGAATAATGTATTGTCTTTCCAGTTTTTCGTAGAAGATGATGTATAGAAAGTATTAGAAGCATCATTATATAAATTGATATCTAAACTTTTGTAACGTGTCCAGTTTTGCCAAACTACATCTCCAAAAAGCTCTAATTGTGGTAAAACTTTGTACGACATCCCAAATGTAAACTCAGATGGTAACGGTAAAGTTGTATTCCATTTATCTGTATTGAAAGGTACATTAGATGCAATTCCAGAAGGAACATTAGACCATGTAACATCGCCTTTGTTTGCAGAAACATCTACATTAGAACGGTACGCAATTCCAACTCCAAATTTATCTGTTGGCTTGAACATTGCTCCAACATTAAATCCTAAACCATGAGCATCTTTATCCTCTAATTTAAGTTTAATATCATTTCCAGCAACTGTTTGCACTTTCTCTAATTTAGCTGTTCCGTGTGTATAAATGAAACCTACACCCAAACTAAACCAATCAGAAAAACGATATGCAACCGTTGGCTGAATATTGAATGCTTTTAAGTCAATATGTGTAATATTTGCTTTATTTTGCCAATCTTCTGGCCACGTAACCGAACTACCAAAAGGCGTCGTAACACTCAATCCAATTGCTAAATCATCTACAGGCTTGTAACTAACTGCCAAATACATTGGTGTTCCTAATTTACTATCTGTTTCTACTTTTTGCAACGTCATTGGATCTTGCCATTTTACGTCAGTTTTTACACCAAAACCTCCGACAGCAATACTCAATTTACTATCAACAAAAGCTAAACCTGCAGGATTATAAAACGCAACACTCGCATCGTGAGTTTGTGTTGCAGAAGTTCCCCCTAATGCTGCTTGGCGAACCCCCTGTAAAGCAACTCGGTACCCACCTGCAAATGCAGAAGAAGATAAGCCGATTAATGCTAAGGTTAAGAAAATTTTCTTCATATTTTTTGTTCGTTTTTAATAATTCCTTTAAACAAAAATAACATAATTTTATAATAATGTTATGTTAACATAATAAATTTTGAAAAAATCTTTACTATTAAGGCTTTCAGCCAGAATAATATTCGTGTAAAATATACACTATTGATAAATTTCTTTGATTTTTTCAGATATAATATAACCTTCAGACCAACACGCCTGAAAGTTGAATCCTCCTGTTATGGCATCAATATTTAAAACCTCTCCAGCCATAAACAATTGTGGGATTTTTTTTGCTTGCATCGAATGAAAATCAATCTCTTTCAAATCGACTCCACCAGCCGTTACAAACTCATCTTTGAACGTGCTTTTTCCATTAATTTGGTATTTTCCTTGCGTCAATTCTGTTGCAATTGTTTCGATGTGTTTTTTCGATAAATCTGCATAAACCTTGTTTTCATCTACGTTGCAATAATTCAGAATACTAAACCAAAAACGTTTCGGAAAATCGAATGGATTATTTTTATGCGCATTTTTCTTGGCATCAACTTGTTTTTTATCATTCAAAAATGAAATGATTTCATCTTTAGATTGATTTACAAAATTGATTTCAGTCTCAAATTTATAATTGCTTTCATTTAATTTTAAAGCACCCCAAGCCGATAATCTCAAAATCGCCGGACCACTAAATCCCCAATGTGTAATTAGCAATGGACCTTCTGCCTCTAATTTTTGTTGATTAATTTTGACTTCAGCATTCTCGAAAGAAATTCCCATCAAACCTTCAATTCGAGGGTCTTTGCAATTAAATGTGAATAAAGAAGGAACTGGCTGAACAATTTTCAAACCTAAATTCTTCAAACTTTTCCAAAATTTAGGCGTACTTCCTGTTGTCACAATCACCGTTTCAAAAAAATGTTTTCCTGATTTTGTTATCAACTCATAACCTCCATCAACTTTATTGATCTCTTGCACACCGTCCGAGAAATTCAATTGTACTTTATTTTGATCAACCGCTTTTGTCAAAGCCTCTATAATCGAAAGTGAAGAATCACTAACAGGAAAAATACGGTTATCGTCTTCTATTTTCAATTCTACTCCGCGCTCATCAAACCAAGCCATTGTATCACCCGGTTGAAACGTGTAAAAAACACTTAATAATTCCTTTTTTCCTCGCGGATAAAATTCGACCAAATCAAGCGGATCAAAACATGCATGCGTCACATTACATCTTCCTCCACCCGAAATGCGTACTTTTTGAAGCGGTAAGTTTGCTTGTTCAAACAATATAGTTTGTTGTCCTACAGTTTTTCCAAGGTTTGCTGCAACAAAATATCCTGCTGCACCACCTCCTACTATGGCTATTTTTTTCACGAGGCAAAGGTAAAGTTTTATTTTTAACAGAATTTTTGACAAAAAAAGGAAATGTTTTCACATTTCCTTTTAAGACTTTTGTTCATGAAAAACGAACAAAGGTGTAATATTTTTATTTGCAATTTTCTTTGTAAATCCTGGCGAAAAAATCTTATCAAAAAATCCTTTATTGCGACTCACAACCGTCAACAAGTCGATTTGTTTTTCCTTGATAAAATCCAACACCGCGTTTACAGGATCTGCATCATGATAAACTTCGAATACAATTGGATCTCCAGCAAACTGATCTTGCCAATCTTTCATTGCTTGTTGATTAAATTTTCCATCTTTCGAAACGTGCATGCAATGAATTTTTGCATGATGACGATTTGCAATTTCGATCAAATACTTCAACGCATCTTTATCTTTTTGATCAAAAACAGTCGTAAAACCAATATTTTTAAATCCTTTGAAAGACATTCCGTGCGGAACACTAAGAATCGGAACTTTCATCGATGTAATCGCATTTATCGTATTCGAACCGAAAAGCATTTTCTCAATTCCTGAATTTCCATCCGTTCCCATCACTACAAAATCAACGCTTTCTTCACCAATAATTTCGCGTAGAATGTATAAGAAATTTCCTTCTTCTAAAATAAATTTGATTGGAATTTCATTCAAACCATTATCATCAGCAATTTGTCTTAGTTGCGGAATATTATCTTTAAAGTTATCGAAACTTCCTAATTCTACCGTTTCATATACATTCTGAATCAATCCAGCACTCAAACTTCCAGTAATCATTGGCAATTCATAAACATGCAACACATAAACTTGTGCATCGATACTTTTTGCAAGATTTAGTGCATATAAGAAGGCGTTATTGGCAGTTTCTGAGAAATCTGTTGGGAACAATATTTTTTTCATCTTTTCGTGTTTTGTACTCAAAAGTTACGAATAATTTCATTTCAACACGAAAAAAGCTCAATCTATTTCTACAGATTGAGCTTTGTATATTCAGTATAAATTATCTTATTCGTGGAAAACAAACAAAGGCACGTTGTGTTGCGTCAAAATTTTCTTTGTAAAACTTGGTGAAAATAATTTCTCGAAGAAGCCTTTGTTACGGCTGACTACTGTCAACAAATCAATTTTTTCTTCTTTGATAAATTCCAAAACTGCATCAACAGATTCATCCGCAGTATAGATAGAAAAATCTACAGGTTCATCTTTATAATATTCTTTCCAATGATTTAGCGTCGGAATATCATAATTTCCATCTTTCGAAACGTGTAAACAATGCACTTTTGCTTTGTAACGATAAGCTATTTCTGTTAAATAATCTAAGGCTTTGCGGTCTTTATCTTGGAAAATTGTCGTAAATCCAATGTTATTTATTCCTTTGAATTCATAACCATTTGGCACGCTCAATACCGGAATTTTAAGATGTTTGATTGCATTCATCGTATTCGAACCAAAAAGAACTTTGTCAAATCCTGTATTTCCAGTCGTTCCCATTACCACAAAATCTACTTTTTCTTCTTCGATAAATGTTGGCAACACATACGAAAGCATTCCTTCTTTTACGAAAAATTTCAAATCAACATTTGCAAAACCATTGTCCTCAGCCATTTTTCTCAAGAATGGAATATGATCTTTTAAATTCTCGAAATTATTCAATTCAATTGTATCATAAACATCTTGTAAAATACCCGCATCGATTCCTCCACTTACCATTGGATACTGAAAAGCGTGCAAAACATACAATTCTGCATTCTGATTTTCGGCTAAATTTAACGCATACAAAAACGCATTATTTGCTGTTTCTGAAAAGTCTGTTGGAAATAATATTTTTTTCATAATCTGTCTGTTTAATAGCTTTTTAAAGATACGAATTATAAAATTTCTAAATTTTAATTTGATGTTAAATCTTATTGTTTTTTATTATTTACGATGATTAAAAATATTATCATTTTCGTGTAAATAGTAATCCGTAACTTTGTACCTTAAATAATTTTTCAATTCATGAATAATAAATATTTTCAAAAAACCATTGTTCGATGGTCAGATTTGGATGCTAATCGCCATTTAGCGAATGCTTCGTATATGAATTTTACAAGTTTTGCACGTATTGCTTTTTTGAGAGATTATGGCATTTCGATGAAAAATTTGGCTGAATACGGAATTGGACCAGCTATTTTGCACGAACAATTTTCTTTTTTTAAGGAAGCAATGGAAGGTGAAGAAATTTATATTTCGGTAGAAATTGGTGGAATGTCGGAAGATGGAATGATTTATCAATTTATTCATAATCTATATAATCAAGATGGTGTACATCTTTGCCATTCTGAACTGACAGGCGTTTGGTTTTCGATGTCGAAAAGAAAAATGCAAGCACCACCAACAGAAATGTTAGAAAACATTAAAAAATCATTTGAAGGACAAACCGTGAAAACAATGTCGAAACAAGACATTATCAATTTACCTTTTCGTTCAGAAAATATAGATCCTTCAATCTTTACTCAAAAATAAAATCATGTTAGAAGATAAAAACGTTTCAAAAACAAGTTTAGCCGAAATTGGAGAATTTGGTTTAATTAATCAAATCAAAGAAGGTTTTCCGATCAAATTAGAAAGCTCTATCAAAGGAATTGGCGACGATGCGGCTGTTCTTGATTATAAAAAAGATAAAATTGTCGTTTCTACTGATATGTTGGTAGAAGGTGTAAATTTTAGCTGGTCGTATATGCCTTTGCGCCATTTGGGTTATAAAGCAGTTGTGACAGCGATTAGTGATATTTTGGCGATGAATGCTATTCCAAAACAATTGTTGGTTTCGATGGCAATTTCGAATCGTTTTACGATAGAAGCTGTGGACGAAATTTACAACGGAATGAAATACGCTTGCGACAAATACAATATTGATATTGTAGGCGGCGATACAACTTCTTCTGTTAGCGGACTTGTACTAAGTATGACGGCGATTGGTTCGGCTCCAGAAAAAGATTTGGCTTATAGAAATGGTGCGAAAGAAAATGATTTGGTTGTTCTTTCTGGTGATTTAGGTGCTTCTTTTCTTGGTTTGCAAGTTTTAGAACGCGAAGCGCAAGTATCAAAAGTAAATCCTAATAATCAACCAGATTTCGAAAACTATTCATATTTAATTGAACGCCAATTAAAACCTGAGGCACGTTTGGATATTATCAATCTCTTGAAAGAATTGAAAGTTAAACCAACTTCTATGATTGATATTTCGGACGGATTATCTTCGGAAATTATTCATCTTTCGAAAGAAAGTGGTGTTGGAATTAATATTTACGAAGAAAAAATTCCATTAGATTCTATTGTGATTCGCACAGCCGAAGAATTCAAAATTAATCCAATCACATGTGCATTAAGCGGTGGAGAAGATTATGAATTGCTGTTTACAATTGATCAAAAAGATTTTGAAAAAATCAAAGGAAATCCGCATTTAACGGTGATTGGTCATGTAACTGGTAAAAACGAAGAAAACTATTTGATTACACGCGGAAGCGAACAAATGGTTCCATTAACAGCACAAGGTTGGGGAGTTGAAACGGAAGACGAAGAGTAGTTTTAGACTGAATTTATTTCAGTTTCTCATCAAATATAAAATCAAAAAAGCATTCAAGAAATTGGATGCTTTTTTGGTTGAAATAAGTTGTATTTTAGTTTATTTTTTAAATTATGTCTAGAAAATTTTCAATAAAAAATACGTTATTCTCAACAGGAATTGTTTTGATATCATTATCATTCATAATGTTTATTTATGCAATGAGTATGTTTACAGCAAGAGGAAATTTCAGTAAGTTCTCTGTGAAAATTTCTGAAATATGTCTAGTTTTTTGGTTTCCAACTTTAATTATTGGTGTCATTATTTTTATACTTGTTGCTGTATTAAAAAACTATAAAAACAAAAAAAGCTCGAACCAATAAGTTCGAGCTTTTATATTGTTAGCATTTTCGCTGTCGAATTATCAATTAAGATAATGGTTCAACTGAAACGTAAGATCTATCGTTACGTTTTTTAGTGAAAACTACTTTTCCGTCAATTAAAGCGAATAATGTGTGATCTTTACCGATTCCTACATTATCACCAGGATGATGTTGAGTACCTCTTTGACGAACAATAATGTTACCAGCGATTGCTGCTTGTCCACCAAAAATTTTAACACCTAAACGTTTCGAATGTGATTCACGACCATTTTTCGAACTTCCGACCCCTTTCTTATGTGCCATTTCGTTTTGTTTTTAAGAGTTAATAATTAATCTCAGCTCAATCTTAACCGATTGAAGCTACTTCAATTTTAGTGAATTGTTGACGATGACCGTTAGACTTTTGGTAACCTTTTCTTCTTTTCTTTTTGAAAACGATTACTTTGTCTCCTTTCACGTGTTCAACGATTTTAGCTACTACGGTAACTCCGTCTATAACTGGGGCGCCGACAGTGATTGCTCCGTTATCTGTTAATAAAACACGGTCGAATTTTACTTCATCACCTGCTTCACCAGCTAAACGGTTTACAAACAATTGTTGGTCTTTTTCAACTTTGTATTGAAGCCCTGCTATCTCTACAATTGCGTACATAAATTAATGTTTATAAATGAAAATTGAGTGCAAAGATAATCAAAATTTTGAATTTAGATACTTGAATTCATTGAAATTTAATTAGAAAGATAAAAAAACTATGACATATCTTCTATTTGGATTAATTAAAAATAAATATCTTTGCATATAGTAAAATCATAGATAGATTGGTAGAAATGGTTGAAAATTATTCTTTAAAAGATTTAAAAATTGGTGAACAAGCAGTTGTAACTGGATTTAGTACAGAAGATATACCTGCTAAGTTTTACGAAATGGGCTTTATTCCGGGAACAAGTTTATTGGTAAAAAATAAGGCTCCGTTTGGTGGTCCTATTTGCATTAGTATCATCTCTAACAAGTCTGTTTTAGCTTTAAGAAGAAACGAAGCCGATAAAATTTTGATAACAAAAAAATAATGAATCATTATAAAATTGCCTTAATTGGTAACCCAAATGTTGGTAAAACTTCGTTATTTAATAAATTAACAAATCTTCGTCAAAAAGTTGGGAATTATCCAGGTGTGACGGTAGAAAAACGCGAAGGTAAAATAGAACGAAATGGAAATAAATTCCAAATTACAGATTTTCCCGGAACGTATACAATTTATCCAAGCTCTTTGGATGAAGAAATTGTTTTCAAAACTTTAGGAGACAAAACCAATAACCATTACCCAAATTTGGCGATTGTTGTTGGTGAACCATCTAATCTAAAACGATCGATTTTGTTGTACCAACAAGTTCGAGATTTAGACGTTCCTGCGATTTTTGTCATCAATATGAAAGATGAAATCAAAAGCAAGGGATTAAATATTGATTTGAAAAAGTTAGAAGATTTTCTTCAAACAAAAATATACTTAACAAACGCGCGTACAAGCGAAGGAATTGATGAATTGGTAGAAGCTTTTACAAAAGAAGCAACTCCATATAATTGTCATTACGAAATTCCGAAAGAGCATCTTTCTATTGTAGAAAAAATCAAGAATGAATTTAATCTTAAATCTGATTATTTAGCTTGGCAATATCTTTCTCAGAAAGAAGTTCCGTTCGAATCGAAAGAAAATCTAAGTAAATTAGATACAATTAAGAAAGAAAATTCTATTGTTTCGAAACGATTACAAGTTAAAGAAGCATTAGATCGAAATAAAATTTTAGAGGATAAATTAAACGATATTATTTCGTATAATTTTGAAGGAAATGAAACGTTAACCGATAAAATTGATAAAACATTGATTCATCCAGTTTTTGGATACATCATCTTTTTAGGAATTTTATTATTAATCTTTCAAGCTGTTTACGCATGGTCTGCACCATTAATGACAATGGTCGAAGATTTATTTGGTTGGATCGACGAAAAAGCAATTAGTTTAATTCCAGAAGGTCCTATCAACGAAATTATTGGAGGCGCAATAATCCCAGGTATAGAAGGAATTGCCGTTTTCGTTCCGCAAATTGCCATTTTGTTTTTATTTATTTCAATAATGGAAGAAACGGGCTACATGAGCCGCGTGGTTTATTTGATGGACAGATGGTTAAAACCATTCGGTTTAAGTGGAAAAAGTGTCGTTCCATTAATTTCTGGTGTTGCCTGTGCCGTTCCTGCAATAATGTCTGCTCGTAATATCGAAAATGATAAAGAACGTCTATTAACGATACTTGTAACACCTTTTATGACGTGTTCGGCTCGTTTACCAATTTACATCGTTTTGATTGCTTTGGTAATTCCCGACGAACATATTTTTGGGTTAAGTTACCAAGCTTTGGCGTTGTTTGTGATGTATATTTTAGGTGTTTTAGGCGCACTAGGAAGTGCTATTTTATTGAATTTAATCATTAAAGCAAAACATAAAAGTTACCTAATTTTAGAAATGCCAACATACAAACTTCCTGATTGGAAAAATGTTGGAATTAATGTTTGGGAAAAAACATTAGGATTTTTAGTTGATGCGGGTAAAATCATATTTGCAATTTCGATTATTCTTTGGGTTTTAGGAACTTTCGGACCTGGAGAACAATTCAAAAATGCAGAAGAAATTGTAACTGCTCATCATCCGAAAATGAATGAAGAAGATTTGGCAAATGAAATCGCCTCTTATAAATTAGAACATTCTTATTTGGGTAGATTAGGATCAGTTATAGAGCCAGTTGTAGAGCCTTTAGGATACGATTGGAAGATGGGAATTGGTTTAATTTCATCATTCGCTGCGCGTGAAGTTTTTGTTGGAACAATGTCAACGGTTTACAGTTTAGGAGAAGTTGATGTTGAAGACAATGGTCAAAAAGATCGTTTACTTCATCGTATGAAAAATGAGATTAATCAAAACACAGGAGAACCAGCATACAACCTTGCTACAGGAGTTTCGTTGTTGTTATTTTATGCATTCGCAATGCAATGTATGAGTACAATTGCAATCGTAAAACGCGAAACAAATTCTTGGAAATGGACATTGATTCAGACAGGGTTTATGACAGGTTTGGCATATGTAGTTGCATTTATTGCATATCATTTTTTAAAATAGTAGTATGGACAATATTTGGATACAATATATTTTTATCGCTTTCCTTTTCGGATTTGCAGTTTGGTATGTTGTAAAATTAATTAGAAGTTCATTTAGTTCAAAAGGAGGCGGATGCTCAAAAGGCTGTGGTTGTTCTCCAAGCAAAGATGAATTTCAAAAAAAGGCTAACTCTTAAAAGTTAGCCTTTTTTATTTCAAAATTTCGGAGTATTTTTACAATAGTATAATCAGTAAAAAAACAAGTATTTTAATGATTATCAATTGGTTTTATTTTATTAATTCGGAATATAAATTTTACAAAAATGGAAACTTGGTTAATCATTTTATTAATAGTTTTAGCTATAATTATCTTAGGATTAATTATTTACTTTGTTTCCAAAAAAACTAAACAATCAACTGAGATTTCTACTGAAAAAATTAATTCTGTAAAAGAAATTAAAGAAATTCCTTCTGAACCAATCAAAGAAGAGGTTACAAATAAAATAATTCCTCCAACTCCATCAACAGAGGTCATCATTGAAGAAAAACCAATGAATAACCTTAGCATTTCATCTAAAACCGAAAATGATTTACTTCGAAAATTAGAATTGTTCGAGAAAAATAAAGGATTTATAAAGAAAGATGTTAACCTTGCTTTATTATCCAAACAATTTGAGACGAATACAAAATATCTTTCCGAAATCATTAAAACGCATCGCCAAAAACAATTTAATTCCTATTTAAATGAGTTGAGAGTAAATTACATTGTGAATCGCCTTCAAAATGAGCCAAAATACATTAATACGAAAGTAAGTTATTTAGCAAGCGATTGCGGATTTGCTTCTCATAGTACGTTTACCACAACTTTTACTCAAATCATGAACGAATCTCCTTCTGCTTTTGTAAAAAGAATTAAAGCGGAACAAAAAAATTCGTAATTACGAATTAATAAAATTTATATAACTGAATTTTAAATAGATAATCATTTATATTCATTTTATTTTTTACACCAATTAATACAAGAGCTATATAAAATAATTTCATAAATCTCGATTGTATTTTTTTATTCTTAATTAAGACTTTATCTTTAATGTAAGATTGTGTCTTATGCGAAAAATTGACCCCGAAATACTTGCTCAAAAAATAAAAGAAGGTGATCGTTTTGCCTTATCAAGAGCTATTACACTTGCCGAAAGCAATCGTTTAGACGATTTAAAATTAGCGCAACATATCATTAGTTTATTACCTGTTTCCAAAACTTCAAAAAGAATTGCCATTACTGGAATTCCTGGTGTTGGGAAAAGTACTTTTATCGAATCTCTGGGGAAATATATTCTGAGTAAAGATGAAAAAGTAGCAATTTTAGCAATTGACCCGAGTAGTTCACTTTCCAAAGGAAGTATTTTAGGTGACAAAACGCGCATGGAGGACTTATCGCGAGAAGAGAATGCTTATATACGTCCAAGCGCTTCTAATGGCTCTTTAGGCGGTGTTACATCGCGCACATATGAAGCAATTTTATTATGCGAAGCAGCAGGATTTGAAAATATTTTGATTGAAACTGTTGGTGTTGGACAATCTGAGACCTTAGTAAATGAAATTTCAGATCTCTTCCTATTTCTTCAACTTCCGGGTTCTGGAGATGATTTACAAGGAATAAAACGCGGAATTATGGAAATGGCTGATTTGATTTTCGTTAATAAATCAGATTCGTTTCAAGAAAAATTAGTGAAAGATGCAAAATTGGACATTGTTCGTTCGTTGCAATTTTTACCAACCAAATCTTCTCAATGGAAAAGAAAATCAATTATCGGTTCTGGATTAATTGGAAAAGGAATTCCTGAACTTTGGGAATTGGTCAATGATTATTTCAATTTTATTAATGAAAATAATTATTACGCTTCAAATCGAGAAAAACAACAGCTAAATCAAGCGGAACGCTACACAATTGATTTGGTTAATCAACAATTTTTAAAATTACTTAAGGAGCAACCACTAGAATTGAGCAAAAATTTATCTGCATTCGAAATGGCAAAAGATTGGTTGAATAACCATACTGAAATTGATATAAAATAAAAAAAGACAATCAAATTGATTGTCTTTTTTGCTCCTCCTCTTGGGCTCGAACCAAGGACCCTCTGATTAACAGTCAGAGGTATAACAATATTAACATTTCCTTGTTTAGTATGTTTAATTCATAAAACATTTATAAATAGAGGGTTTTAACAAGTGTATATCCTTAATCATCTTTTTACTTCATTGAATTACTCTAAATATAATGCAAAAATAATGCAAATTTTAAAGTTTTATACACTATATTTGTTTTAACATTAATTTAGTATTTATGGATTTTAAGATTACTTTTTATTTAGACGAACGTAGAGCTACAAAAACAGGAAAATTCCCTCTAAAACTGAGGGTTTACAGTGTTATTGAAAAGAAAGCTATGTTTTTTTCCATCGGTAAAGAGTTTTCAAAAGATGAATTTGATAGCTTAACATCTTCTAAAACTCCAAAGAAATTACATGAAGAAAAGATGGCAATTGATATAATTAATGCAAAAGCAAATGAAGTTGCACAAAAGTTAAATCCTTTTAGATTCGAGGATTTTAAGCAGAATTTTTTCTCGAAATCCAAAGATTCTTGTAATGTAATAGATGTGTTTGATTCTAAAATTAAAGAGTTGTATAAAAATGACCAAATAAAAACTGCAAAATCTTATGAATCGAGCCTAAAATCATTCAGTTTGTTTGTTAATCCAAGAAATCCAGAAGCTGTAACAAATTTACATATCATAGCTATTACCGTTGATTGGCTGAAGAGTTACGAAAATTACATGTTGTCTAAAGAAAATTCATATTCAACAATAGGAATTTATGTGCGAAACTTACGTGCAATTGTCAATATAATACTCGAAAATAATGCACAGTTCAAAAAATATTATCCATTTGGAAATGGAAAACTATATCAAATACCAAGTACCAAAAAAACCAAAAAAGCTTTAAAGAACGAGAATATAAAAATTCTTTACAATTGCGCCCCTATAAATAAACACCAACAGCAAGCTAAAGATTTTTGGATATTATCATACTTGTGTAACGGAATGAATATGAGCGATATTTTACGTCTCAAGTTCAAGGATATTGATGCAGAGCAAATGAAATTATCTTTTTACAGAAACAAAACTGTAAATGCCAATAAACAAAATTTATCAAAAATAGAAATTACACTAAATCTTAAGGTTTTGGCTATTATTGAAAAATATCGTAATCAAGATTCAAAACGAGATAACTTTCTTTTTCCAATTTTGATGAATTCTGATAATGAAAAAGTTAAAATCCAAAAGATAGATGCTTTTATACGCAAAACAAATCAACATTTGAAATGCTTAGCTAAAGATTTAGGAATTACAACTGAAATATCTACTTATTGGGCAAGACATAGTTTTTCTACAATAGCTATGAACAGCGGAGCCTCTGTAGAGTTAATCAGTGAATCACTTGGACATACAGATATAAAAACGACAAAAGCTTATTTGGACGGATTTGATGAGGAAAACAAGAAGCAATTGAGCAGTATTATTTCTGATTTCTTATGATAAAATTACCATTTGATGAAAATAAATTTATCATTCCTCATGAAGTCGATTGTATAAACGAGCTGAAAGAATTTATTGTCAAAAATAATTTATACTTATGCGATTGTGGTTCTACGAATTATTATTGGAAAAATGACAAACAGGTTTTCGAATGTAAATCTTGTAAAAAAAGAAAAACTGCAAAGTCATTTTGTAAGATTATGCAGAATAGCAACCTTAAAATAAATTTATGGCTTTCAGTATTACATTTATATTGTCTGGACTTTAATCCAAGCAAAATCCAAAGAATTCTCAATCATAATAAGTACAGTACGATTTGGGAAAAAGTTTTTTTAGTTGAACAAGCTGAAAAGAAATATTTGAAAGTTAGACAAAATCGCCCAAATGATTCTAATACTAACATATTACCTATTACAAATCTTTCAATTTCCAAACAAGTAATTCTTGAGCAGGTTATATATTCAAAAAAATATATCAGTTGCGATTTGTATTGGCGTTGGTTTTTACAAATAATTTAGGTATTAAAAAGGATAAATTTAATTTACCAAAACAAACCAAAAACACACAATCAATAAGCTTTAAACAGAATCACATTAAACCAATTTTAATCCTTTTTGCTTGTAAGGTTATCCATTATAACTTGCGGTAAAAATGGAAAATTTTATAATTAATAACCACGCGTTCAACAGAATTGAAACTTGGTTAACGAACTTCAAAAAAGAGGTTCTAACGGAAATAGAAGGAATGAAAAATTTACAAAGTGATGATGAAACTTATTATTCAGCAGAACAAACAGCTGAGATTTTGTGCATTTCGAAGAAAACTTTGTATAATTTGAACAACGCTCATGAGATTACATTCTCGAAAGCTTCTGGTAAATGTTTTTATACAAAAAAAGTATAAAGGAGTACCTAGAAAGAAACACGTATAAATCGAAGTACGAGATTGAAGCCGAAACATTGTCTAATTTAATACGTTATCAAGATGCAAAAAGTGTATTCTAATTTCAACAAGAAGATTGGCTGGAAAATCTGTATTTCAGGACCGTTGTTTCAGTTTTTGGAAAATAATAAAGGTTTGTTCCCTTGCCATCTGAACTGGGACGATTTATTGTTATTGACAAGCAAAATCGAATACAAACATTCGAAAAAAGGTGTAAATTTTGTGGAAATTCCGTCAGATGAGCTAAAATATTATGTAAGAAATTATGCAAAATATTTTGATTTTCTAATTGATATTGGTGCGATTGAAAAGAAAAATTACTCTACCACACTCAAAAAATGCAATGCATACCGTTTTCAATATGAATTGTTTGAAACAGGATTTGACGATATTCACGAGATAGAAATAGCCTTGAAACCAAAATTTTATTCAGTTGGTGCCAAGAATTGTGAACATCTAACAAAGTGGTTTGATGGACGTTTAGAGATTGACTTTTATAATTATTTCTACAGTACATTTAGCATTGTAGAGCAACAAAACAGCCGTAAACAGTATGAAACAGCCGTTCTAAAAGCATTGAATTACAGAATGTCGTTAATTGATTTGGATAAAGGATACTTTCGTGCAAGCCGTGATATTTCATCCGATAACAGATTACATACGAACTTGACCAACTTTCCGAGCAAGCTAAGACAGTTTATTACGTACGATGGTTGGGATTTGGTATCGTACGATGTCAAAAATTCACAGCCGTATTTTCTGATTGTTTTCTTGGAGAGATTCGAGAACGAGAGGATTAGGAAGATATTTAGGAGAATTTATAGTAGTAATATAGGTATTATGTCGGACAAAATTAAGCAATTCCTTTGCTGTAAAGAGTTTCAAGAGGAGTATTTTCGATTGAAAGATTTGATTTTGAATGGGAAATTGTATGAATTTTTAGAAGAAATTTTAACGTTTAAACAAGATTTTCGAGGTCGTCACAAAGTCAAAGCGTATGAAAAAGAAACTGAAACAAACTGTTTTAATTTTTTCAATTCTAAACGTGATGCATGCAAAAAAGCATTTATGCAAATTTTGTATTCTAGAAATTCTAAAAAATCCAAGCAGTACAAACGATTTGAAGAGGAATTTCCTAAGTTTTGTGAGTTATTACATTTGCTAAAATCATCAACTAAACGAAAAGATTCATATAAAAAATTTCCTAAGCTGTTGCAACATATCGAATCAGATTGCATTTTGGACTTTATTACGAAAAATATTGCAAAAGAATATCCGAATATGCCGATGTTTACAATTCATGATTCTATAGCTACTATAGAGGCTTATAGCGATGTTTTGCACAAGAAAATGAAACAATACTTTGCTGAGTATTCTGGAGGCGTTATGCCTAGGTTAAAAGAAGAGTATTGGGGATTAAATTATACCAAAATAAAAGAGGCAGTTTAGTTTGCCTCTTTTTTGTGTTAAATACACGATTTTATAAGATAAATAATTATAAAAGTTGATATTGTCCACCCTATTAAAGTTGGTAAACAACTTGTTATTATTAAAGCTATTGATTGATTATTTTTTTTCATTATATATTTTATGAATAAAATTCATACTTTAATTTTTTAAATCTTTTTTTACTGAATCATATAAATAATTAATAATAGATTCAGTCACATTATTTGAGCTGTAATCATATCTTTTACTGTTGATAGATTGTACTCGGTTACTTAAATTCCCTAAAACATATTGTTTTTTCTCGTAGCTTATATCCAATTGATTTATTTGTTTTTGTATATCATTTACAGCGTTTTGAAGTCGTTTAGTGTTATTGTTGAATCTTTGCTGTAAGGTGTTAACAGCATTACCTAAATGACTAATATCTGGCTGAACAGGGTCACTATACTGATATTGAGCATTAAGATTACTTAATCCGAATAATCCAAACGCCATTAAATAATAAAACTTTTTCATAATTTTTAGTTTTTTGATTTTGCTAATTTATTGATTCAAAACATCATGTTTTTACGTGAAATCGTAATTTTATGATATTTCATTTGCAAACATAATTAAAAATACCCCAAATAAGTGTCCTGTTGTAAAAAATAATCTAATGAATTTTAAAATGTGGATTCAGCAGATAAAAAATATCTTCAACTTATTGGTAATAATATTCGTGTGATTCGAGAAAGTCGAGGATTTTCACAATTTCAACTTGCAACTGAATGTGAATTATCAAAAAATCAAATTGGACGAATAGAACGTGCTGAGATTTCAACAACAATCTTAACTTTGAAAAAAATTGCAGACGTTTTAGGAGTAAAAGTTGAAGATTTAATTGCGGAGGCTACTGTCTAGCATTGCTTTTGTTGTCTATAATCTTTTCAGTTCGTTTATAAAATTTATATTCTTTTTCTAATATTGTTCTGATATTTACCCTAAACCTACACACCCTACTATATAGATTCCTTTTGGTCTACAGAATAATTTTTGAAGATACCCCCATCTATAAATAAACTGAAAAGATATTATGCAAGTTGTCACACTTGATAAACTACTGTTCCTTAAAAACTACGTATTTTTTGTGCAATTTTTGTGCAAATAAAAAAGAGCTACAAACGCATTCGTTGTAACTCTTTATAATTCAGCTCCTCCTCTTGGGCTCGAACCAAGGACCCTCTGATTAACAGTCAGATGCTCTAACCAACTGAGCTAAGGAGGAAAATCCGATATTTTAAAATTTTATTTTTATGTCTTTGTTTGACATTTCACTAAAAAAGCTCCTCCTCTTGGGCTCGAACCAAGGACCCTCTGATTAACAGTCAGATGCTCTAACCAACTGAGCTAAGGAGGATTGTTGCTTAATTGTGGGTGCAAATATAGAAGTATTTTTTACACCCACAAAAAATATTTTAAAATTTATTTAAAAATCATATTCACAATATCGTTCCCAAAGATGAATACCATTAATCCTAAGATAATTACAACTCCAACCATTTGTGCTTTTTCTAAAACTTTTTCACTTGGTTTTTTACCTGTCACCATTTCATAGATAGCAAAAACAGCATGTCCACCGTCCAAACCTGGAATTGGTAATAAGTTAATAAATGCTAACCAAGCAGAAATCATTGCCGTAAATGACCAGAAAAATAACCAGTTCCATTCTTTTGGCATTTGTTTTACCATTCCAATTGGTCCAGCAACTTGCTTACGACCGTCTTTTACTTGGAACAATGTCCCAATTCCACGAACTTGCGTTGCAATCGCTTCAAATGGCTCTACAATTCCTTTTGCGATTCCTTCACCAATTGTATAATCTTCCTTAGAAATTAATGAATCTAAATATGCTGTTGATCTTAGGAATCCAATGCTTCCATCTTTATCTACATTTACCATCAACTCTACAGGCTCGCCTTTTCTTTCAACACTTAAAGAAACTGTTTTTCCTTTGTATTCTTTTAATTTATTTGTTAAATCTGAAAATAGAGGTGTTGTGAAACCATCAATAGCAATTACTTTATCATCTTTTAATAAACCTGCTTTTTGTGCTGCACTATTCTCAACAACAGAATCCACAACGGTTGGCATTTGAGGAATAAAGAAAGCGCCTTTAGCGTTTAAAATTTCAGTTCTGAAATCTTCTGTAATTGGTAAAGAAACTTCTTTTCTTTGACGTTTTACATCTAAAGTTTCACCACCCAACAAGGCTTCTTTTCCTATTTCATTTAATGCTTGATATTTAACACCATTTACACCAACTGGAATATCACCTTTTTGCAAGCCGAATTTAGTTTGCGTTGCATTCGCTTCGATTCCATATTGCATTTTGTTTACATCAACAAAGCTTTTTCCTTGAGAAATAAATAAAATAGTATAAATAATCATCGCTAAAATGATATTTACAATAATACCACCTAACATAATAATTAATCGTTGCCAAGCTGGTTTTACACGGAATTCCCACGGTTTTGGCTCTTGTTTCATTTGTTCCAAATCCATGCTTTCGTCAATCATTCCCGAAAGTTTTACGTATCCTCCAAGAGGCAACCAACCGATACCGTAAACAGTATCACCAATTTTCTTTTTCCAAATGGCAAATTTCACATCGAAAAAACAAAAGAAACGTTCGACACGAACGCCAAACCATCGCGCTGTTACATAATGTCCTAGTTCGTGCAACATTACTAAAAGCATCAAACTAAGCATTAAGGTAGCTATCTGTATTAACATATTGTTTTAAATTTATTTATGTTCTAATTTTATTAAACGATTACAAAATTAATCGAATTTATTTATCAAAGCGGTTTATTTTTTCCATTCTAAGGTTTCTAACAATTTTTTTACATCTTTTTTGATATAATCAACTGCTGGAGCTAAAGAATCGGGTTTTGGTTGAGTTTTGAAATAAACCGAACCTGCTAAAAAATTCTTTACACTATCCGTCGCATGAAATTGAATATTAATCGCCGATTCTCCTCCTAATTCATACATAGTACCAAAAACCTTTTTTTCTGGAAAAGAAAATTCTTGTGGCGAAATAAAACTGGCTTTAACCGTCTGTTCTTGCACGAAACTCTCACTTTCTTTTATTTGAACGATTAAATCTTGTGGTGACTGAACCGAAAAATATGTCAGGTAAATTGTTGCTTTCATTCGTGGATAAACAATATTGAAAGAGTTTGGTTTTTTCCCCACAATTACCTTCCCAAAGTTTGAATATTGAAAAGTATAAGGCACATTTTCTTTGAATGATAGATAAGTTTGCTGCGGATATTCGAGACGAACTTGTCCTAATGGTTTGGCAACTTCTTCGCTTTTATTGCACGACACAAAAAAAATAGCACTACTACATAATGCTATTATAGTTTTAAAATTCATTGTATAACGTAAAACGTTAAGTTTTGTAAAATTCATTTAATTTTTTAATTTCTAAAAAGGCAAATCGTCTTCTCCTTCATCTATAAAAGGCGGCTCGACAACTGTTGTGTTTTGTTGACTTTGCTGAATTTTGTTCTGATCATTTTGCATGGCTTGACGTTGTTCATTGTCAATTTTTGGTGTCAAAAACTCGATTGAATTTGCTACGATTTCTGTTGTATAACGCGTTTGTCCGTTATCGTCCCATTTTCGGGTTTTAATGCGTCCTTCAACAAAAACTTTATCTCCTTTTTTCAGATAACGATCACATAATTCTGCCAATTTATTGCGTGTCACAATATTGTGCCATTCTGTTTCTGTAATTCGCTCTCCCGTTCTAGAGATGTAAGATTCTGTCGTTGCAATAGGAAATCGTCCAATACAATTCTGTTCGTCAAAATGATGCAATTTTACATCATCACCCAAATTTCCGATCAAAAGTACTTTATTCGTTGTTCCATTCATAGTTGTAATAGGTTTTTAGTGGCTTGTTACTTACAAAGTTAATCCAAATAATGTTTATTTATAAATTTTTCTATTGGTTTTGGAAGCGGATAATGTTCGAGATCGTTTAAAGCAATCATTTCAAAATCATTTTCGGCTTGCAAATTTGTTATATCTCTTAAAGATACATTTAATTTCCAATATTTTATAAATAAATTTTGATGCGACAAAATGTGTTTCTCTTCTTCGATAAAAGTTAGATTATTTTCAAGATTTTGATCTAAAATCCAACCTTTATCCAATAAATCAGTTTCAGTTTCGATTTTTGGAAAAGTGAATAAATTTTTCCAAACATCATTCCCAATTCGTTTAGACAAGGCAATTTTATCTTCATTTTCGATGAGAATAAAGTGTAAAAAACGATTCGAAACTTTTGTCTTTTTCAATTTTATTGGCAATTCGTTGACTTTATTTAATCGAAGCGCTTCACAAGACTCATTAAGTGGACAAATTTCGCATTTTGGTTGTTTTGGTGTACAAATCGTTGCTCCCAAATCCATCACCGCCTGATTAAAATCACCCGGACGTTTTTTATCAATGATTTCTAAGCCCAAATCCCAGAAAATCTTCTTTGTTTTTGGCGAACTTATATCATCTGTAATATTAAAATATCGCGCAAAAACTCGAAACATATTTCCGTCTACAGCAGGAACAGATTCATCATATACAATAGATGCAATTGCAGCAGCAGTGTAATCTCCTACTCCTTTTAGCTTTTTTAAATCTTTGAAATTATTCGGAAATTGTCCATTTAATTCATCAGCAATCGTCTTTGCCGTGAAGTGCAAATTTCTGGCACGGGAATAATAACCTAGTCCTTGCCAGAGTTTTAGGACTTTTTGTTCGTCGGCATTTGCCAAATCGAAAATAGTCTCAAATTCTTGTATGAAATTATTGTAAAATTTCATACCTTGGTCAACCCTTGTTTGTTGGAGAATAATTTCCGACAACCAAATGTGAAATGGGTCTTTTGTATGACGCCAAGGTAAATCTCGTTTATTTTTGTCAAAATATGACAAAATCAGATAGTTGAAGTTCATAAAAACTGAAAAAATCTTTTTTTGTTGGGATACTATCGTTATATTTGCACCCGCTTTCAAATTTAAGAATAATAAGAGGAATTATGACAAAGGCAGAAATAGTAAATAACATTTCAGGTAAATTAGGACTTGAAAAGAGCGATACTCAAAGAGTGGTAGAATCGTTTATGGAGGAGGTGATTAAATCATTAGTAGAAGGAGAAAATGTATACTTAAGAGGATTTGGTTCTTTTACTATTAAAACTAGAGCTGAAAAAACAGGTAGAAACATTACAAAAGGTACTTCTATCATTATCCCAGCACACAACGTTCCTACATTTAAACCAGCTAAAACTTTCATCGAAGATGTAAAGACTAGCGAAGCAAACGTAATCAAATAACAATAAAATAATTGTATCATGCCAAGCGGAAAAAAACGTAAAAGACATAAGGTAGCGACGCACAAACGCAAAAAACGTCGTCGTCTTAACAGACACAAAAAGAAAAAATAATTAGTAGCTAAGCTATTAATAATTTAGTCTTTTTACAAGATAGCACTTTTCAATGGAAATTTTGGAAAGTGCTTTTATCATTTTTAAAAACATAATTTTTTGATGAGTAAAGAATTAGTGATTTCAGCCTTAGCTGATCAAGTACGCATCGCAGTTTTAGATGAAGGTCGCTTGATGGAATTTCATCAAGATACTGCAAATGATGGCTTTGCAGTTGGCGACATTTACTTGGGTAAAATCAAAAAATTAGCTCCTAGTTTAAATGCAACCTTTGTTGACATTGGTTATTCGAAAGATGCATTTTTACATTATCATGACTTAGGTCCACAAATACGTTCGTCAAATGCATACAACAAAATTGTAGCAAATGGCACGTACAAAACCGAAAAATTGAAGAACTTCCGTATGGAAGAACCGATTGACAAAGATGGACAAATTACAGATATCTTTGCTCCAGGTGATTCCGTTTTGGTTCAAATTACAAAAGAACCAATCCATACGAAAGGACCAAGAATTACTTCTGAAATTTCAATTGCTGGTCGATATTTAGTTTTAGTTCCATTTTCGGAACGTGTTTCGATTTCGCAAAAAATCAAACAAAAACCAGAACGCGATCGTTTAATCAAAATTTTAGAAGGTTTAACACCAGAAGGCTTCGGAGTTATTATCAGAACAGTTGCCGAAGAGAAGAACGCAGAAGAATTGCAAGCAGATTTGGCTTATTTGTTAAACAAATGGACTCAAATCTTCAAAAATCTTCAGAAAAAGAAAGCGCCAGCTAAAATTCTTAGCGAAATGGACAGAGCTTCTTCTATTTTGAGAGATAATTTTAATGATGATTTTATTAAAATTTCTGTTGATGATGACGAATTAGCTGACGAAATGCGCGAATATTTGGAAGTTATTGCACCAGATAAAATTAATTTGGTAAAAGAATATGACGATCCATTTGTTCCAATTTTTGAAAAGTTTAATGTCGAAAGACAAATTAAACAAGCTTTTGGTAAAACGGTAACTATTCCACAATCTAAAGGTGCATATCTTGTGATTGAACATACAGAAGCGTTACACGTAATTGATGTGAATTCGGGAAATATTTCTCGTAATTCTAAAAATCAGGAAGATTCAGCTTTTGCCGTAAACAAAATTGCTGCTTCTGAAATTGCACGTCAGTTGCGATTACGTGATATGGGAGGAATTGTTGTGGTCGATTTTATTGACATGACGGATGTAGAACATAAGAAAGAATTGTTCGAACATCTGAGAGCTGAAATGGCGAAAGATAAAGCAAAACATAAGATTTTGCCACCAAGTAAATTTGGATTGATTCAGATTACAAGACAACGCGTTCGCCCAGAAGTGAATTTCGTTACAACTGAAGAAAATCCTAACCAAGAATCGAATGAAGTTGAAGCACCTATCGTTACAATTGATAAAATTGAACAAGTGCTCTTGAATATCCTTGATAGAAAAGATAAGGATTTACGAAAAATGTCGTTGCACGTGCATCCTTTCGTAGCTGCTTATTTACAACATGGATTGCCAAGCATTCAGATGAAATGGTTTTTTAAGCATAAAAAGTGGATTAAGATTGTACCAAGAGATGCGTACAAATACTTACAATTTAATTTCTTGGACAAAGATCATAATACACTTTACAACGAATCAAATTAAAAAAAACCTCGCAATTGCGAGGTTTTTTTATTTATATTCGTTACTCAACAAAATACTATGAAAAAAATCTTTCGAATTCTACTCAAAACTTTAGGTGCTTTAGTTTTACTGACTGTGGTGTATTTACTTGCAGTAGTTTTGCTGCCATTAATTCCAGTGAATAAGCAAAAAGAAAAGCCTAATGATCAAATCACAGCGTATATTTTGACAAATGGCGTACATACGGATATTGTGGTTCCAGTAAAATCTAAAGCGATTGATTGGTCGACTTTTGTGCCTTTTTCAGATACGAAATCGAAAAAAGAATACAAATATATTGCCTTTGGTTGGGGTGATAAAGGTTTCTATTTGGATACACCAGAATGGAAAGATTTGAAATTTTCTACTGCTTTAAATGCTGCATTTTGGTTGGGAGATTCGGCGATGCATACTACTTTTTATGATAAAATGACGTTGGGAGAAGATTGTAAAAAAGTAAACATGAACTTGGAGGAATATCAAAAATTAATTGTTTACATCAAGCAATCATTTGATTTAGATAAAAATAACAAAGTCGAATTAATAAAAACGGATGCTGTTTATGGTGATAGCGATTCGTTTTACGAAGCAAAAGGAAGTTACAGCTTATTTTTTACGTGTAATACGTGGGCAGCAAGCGCACTAAAAGCAGCAAATAAAGAAGCTCCATTGTGGACGGCAACACAACAAGGAATTTTTCGTCATTATGAATAATTTTTTTTGAATTATTTCTGATTCATTTTCAAAGAGTTGTCTATTAATGCGACTTGTAGAACGAAAAAAAATACTTTTAAGATTTGGAAGTAATAAAATTTGCTCTATATTTGCAACACAATATCGATAACGATACTCCTCCTTAGCTCAGTTGGTTAGAGCATCTGACTGTTAATCAGAGGGTCCTTGGTTCGAGCCCAAGAGGAGGAGCAAAAAAGACAATCAAATTGATTGTCTTTTTTTATTTCACAAATATTTAACATTCCCTCGCACAACCATTCACCCAACTTTTGCATCTTACTAATAGAAAACAAATAAAATCAAATTAGTATGAAACTTAGAAAAGTATTTAGCGTTTTAGCATTATTAATGGTTATGGTAACATTCGCCCAAAAAAATATGAAAATAGATTATTCAATGTATCCAAAAGCAAAAGATGGATATGAACAGAAAATTATCACGTTGAAAACTTTACCTAACGAAGATAATTATAGTGTAGAAATTTTCGCAGGTAAAAAAACATTGGTTGATTCTTGTAATCATTTTTTCTTAGCAGGAGCCTTCGAACAAAAAACTGTTGATGGTTGGGGTTATGATTATTTCAATTTCGAATCAAATGGTAACGTTGGAGGAACTTTAATGGGATGTTTTGACAATAAATCTGTCGAAAAAATTGTACACGCACAATCTATTCAAACGCGTTACAATAGCAAATTACCAATCGTAGTTTACGTACCAAAAGGCTATACTTTAGAATATAGAATTTGGAAAGCAGATGAAAAACTTAATTTAGTTAAGTAATATTTATAGTTGTTAATTGAAAAAGCTCGAGAATTTCTCGAGCTTTTATATTTTAATGAAATACCAATTGCGTGATCGTGTAAATAACTAAACCAACAAGTCCTCCAACCAACGTTCCGTTAATCCGAATAAATTGCAAGTCTTTCCCAACTTCCAATTCTAGCTTTTCGCTCAACTCTTTTCCTTCCCATTTATCAACCGTATTACTAATCAAACTTTCCACTTCTTTGACATTTCGTAAAATCATACGGTAAATAAAATGACGCACCCAACCATTAATCTTATCAATCATTTCTTGGTTATCATTCAAATTTTCGGTCAATTTTTTTATATTTTTCTTAATGTAAACTTGCATTGCAGAATTTTCATCATCAAAACTTTCGGTCAAATTTTGTTTAATCGCCAACCACAAATCCAAAGCATAATCATTCAATCGTTCTTTTGTGATAAAATCATCTCGAAGCGATTCTAACCTAAATTTCCAATCGGGAGATTCTTTTATATTCTGAATATTTTCTCGGATAATTCGTTCGATATTATGACGAATTGGATGCTCTTTGTCCGCTTCAACCTCATCCAAAAAACTAACCACGCCTTCCACTACTCCTTTCGATATTTTTTTACCAGCAAAAAATGAAATCACAGGATGTTTTTCATTTAATTTATCTTTAATAATCAAATCACTTTCTAAGATATACTCTTTCGCTTTTGGAATGATTGCTTCCAAAATTTCGTCGTGTTTTTCCTTTTCTAAAATATATTCTAAACTTGACGAAACTAATTCAGGTAAATCAAATTGTTTCAAAATTTCATCACCTTTCAAGGTTATAAAATCAACGACATCTTTATCATCTAAATCTTTGACAATTTTCTTGGAGAAATTAATCAATTCTTCTTGCAACATTTCTTGATTCGTAGGTTTATTCAACCAATCTGCTGCGTATTTTACAACTTCTAATTTCTCGATATATGGACGAATTGTAGATGGTGTCAAAAAATTCTCAGTTACAAACTGTCCCAAATTATCTCCAATCGAATTTTTACTATTTTCGATCAAATTTGTATGCGGAATTTTAAGTCCAAGCGGATATTTGAACAAAGCCGTAACCGCAAACCAATCGGCAAGTGCACCAACCATTGCTGCTTCGGTAAATGCTTCCACATATCCAATCCATTTCGCAGGTGAATGTTGACTTAGATAAACCATCAAAAAGTAAATAAAAGCCATCAAAATGAATAATCCTGTTGCAATTGCTTTATGTTTTTTGAGGTTTTGTATTTTCTGAAGTTCCGTCATAAAAGTGTTTTGAGAAATTTGTTGCAAAAATTTAGCCAATCAAAAAAGCGGAGAATTCTCCGCTCTAAGTTTTATGTTTTTAATTTATTTACTTTCCTGAAAAACCAATAACGCTACATTTGCACTCGACAATAATCGTTGGCTATGATTAATTGTAAATAATCTTTCAAAAGATGATAATTCACGGTGAACAACGCCTAATACATCGATATTGTTTTTCATACAATAATTGATTAAACCACCTTCTACATCTTTACTCGGTTCAATTGTAATCATCGCTTCAGGATATTCTTCTTCCCATTCTTTTTTTACGCTTAACATTTGCGGAGTAATCGATTTGTCATCAACATGTACAATGTTCAACAATTTATCGTAACGTTTTGTCACTTCTTCCATTTGCGCCAAAGCTTTTGTCTCTTTTTGATTAAACAATGTAGCATAAGCAAAATTTCTTTCTTCTTTAAATTTCACATTATTTGGAACAACCAACACAGGCGCAGGCGAATTATTAATGACATTTACAGTATTAGAGCCAAAAAACTTTTTGCCTAAACTATTTTGTCCATTCGTTCCCATCACCACATATTGTATATCATCTTTGTTGATAATATCCAAAATCATTAACAACAAATCGCCAACAACCAAAGAACTCTCTATTTTTACATGTTCAAGGTTATTTTCTTTTGCAATATTTTTAAGTTTATTGATATAATTTTCGAAGTTTTCTTCTGTAACTTCAAGATAATTTTTAAGATTTGATTGTACCGAAACTAACTTAATATCTGTTTTAAGAACTTTTGCAAGGTTTAACGCATACAAAAAAGCATTGTTCGCTGTTTCCGAAAAATCGGTTGGAAATAATATTTTAGCCATAATAATTAAATTCTAGAATAGATTTTGTTCTATAAATTTACAACTAAAATTTAGGTAAAGCCACAAAAAAAGTCTTGATTTCTCAAGACTTATCTATTTTTTAACCGTTTTTAATAACCAAAACGACGCAAATCATTCTCTTTGCTTCTCCAATCTTTTCGCACTTTCACGAAAAGTTTCAAGAATACTTTTTTATCAAAGAATTTTTCTAACTCTTCTCTTGCTTCTTTTCCTACTTTCGATAAAGACTCTCCTTTATGTCCAATAATAATTCCTTTCTGAGAATCGCGTTCTACAAAAATTTCAGCTTCGATAGAAATTAAATTCAAATCTTCTTTGAAACGCTCTGTTACTACCTCAACAGAATATGGAATCTCTTTTTGATAGTTTAATAAAATCTTTTCACGAATTACTTCGTTTACAATAAAACGCTCCGAACGGTCTGTTAATTGATCTTCTGGATAATATTGTGGCCCTTCTGGAATAATTGCTTTGATCTTATTAATCAACAAATCTACATTCACGTTTTCTTTTGCCGAAATAGGTAAAATCTCTGCTTTTGGCAATAATTCGTGCCAATATTCTACCGCTTCATTCAATCGATCCGGCGTAGCTGTATCAATTTTATTCAACAATAAAATAATTGGTGTAGATGTTTTTTGCAGACGTTCGAAAACTTGTTCATTTTTCAATCGTTTTTCTCCAATTTCTACAACATAAAGAATCACATCAGCATCCACCAACGATTCATTAACTGCATCCATCATTTTTGTTTGCAGCTCATAAGCAGGATCCAAAACACCAGGCGTATCCGAAAATACAATCTGATAATCTTCTCCTGTCAAAATACCTTTGATACGATGACGCGTAGTTTGCGCTTTGTGTGTTGCGATAACCAAACGCTCTTTCATCAACATATTCATCAAAGTAGATTTTCCAACATTTGGATTTCCTATGATGTTTACAAAACCGGATTTAAATTTCTTTTCGTCTGACATTCTGCAAATTTAGTGATTTCTATAATATTATTTCAGATTAATATGTTGAAGAAAAGATTAATATTCTAATGAAATTTTAATTTCATAAAATTGATTTTGGTCTGTATTTTGAATAATTCTAATTAAGTTCAAAAAAATATGACGAAAGTTATGGTTTATTGAAAAATATGATTAATTTCATACATGTGTTATGGAAGATTAAATTAACCAAAATTTAAAAAAATGATGAAAGCAGAACTTATCGAAAAAGAAGAAGTAAGAAACTATAAATTTTTAGACGCGCCAAAAGACGAAGTAACGGTAGAGGCAAACAAATTGAATGGTGCAGTAAGATTAGGAAACGAATTCAAATCGAAAGCATATATTACATTTCAGACAGATCAAGGTCCTAAGAAAATTGAGACGACTGTTTGGTCTGTTACGGATAAATTTTTACAAATTAAGAATGGAGTTTTGATTCCGTTAAAATCTTTAATTGATATTCAATACTAAAAATTGTTTATTGCTTAAATTAAAAAAGGGATACGATGACATCGTATCCCTTTTTTAATTAATTATTTTCGTTAGATTCTTTCAACAATCTAATTAATTCTGCTCTAATAGCTGCTTTATCATTACTTTTCGGGAAATCTCCGATAAAAAATGTTTGTTGCGGAACTTCATAAGATTCTAATTCACTTTTTGGAATATCAACATGTTCTGCAAATCGACTTTCTATTACCAAAGAAATTACATCTTCTGTAGATCCTTTTTTCGGAAAAGCAATCACAATAAAATTATAATCTATATATGGTTTTAATTTCTCTTCGATCAATTCTAAATTCACCACATCTTTCCCATTCAACTTACACTCATTTCTAGAAATCCATCTAAACTTTTTCTGATCATCCGAAACAACAGCCTGTCTATATAAATTTAGTGATTCTTTTTCGTAAGGCGAATTCAAGACTAAATTACCTTTTTCATCTTCCGAAAGTTCTATTTTATCTAAAACAGTATAATCTGTTTCATCTATTTTTTTTACTGCAATCGGAAACCCATTCGCGGTAAAAACTTGATAAAAAGTTGTTTTCGTTTGATCATTCAATTTACTTTTCAAATCATCTGACAAATCATCACTTTCGATTGCAATTTTTTCGATTCTTGCTAAATCTTCAAAAGAGTTTTCAATCTGTTTCTTTGTCAAATAAGCATAATTTAATGCGTATCCTATTTCGTCTTGACTTTCGTCTGTTAATGGAATCTTCACTTTATCCGAATCTTCATGACAATACAAATCAAAACCTCCTTCTATGGCTTGAACCAATAAAATTTCTCCTTCATTTTCTAAAACCGATGAACTTAAAAGTGTAGAATCTCCTTTTTTCAATCCTAAAAAATTATTTAACGAATGAAATGTTTCATTCACAAATCGAGGATCAAAATTTGATATATAAACATTATCTTCTCTCGAATAATGGAAATTAACTTTTTCTTCTTTTGAATCGATCTTTTTCATCAAATCAAAAATATCATTTTGCCATTGAAAGGTATTTTTATCCTGAAATTCACTTAAAATTTCTGGAATGCTTTTATTGTTAAAATCTAACTTCATAATAATTATTTTTTGTGCGTTTTTAATTTATTGATAATCAAATTCAATCAATAATTTTACCAAAAAACTCGATTAAAATGTTTTTTCAACTTTTGTTGACAAAAAGTTGAAAAAAGCAGTTTCAAAAATTGGTGATTTTATAAAATCTAATGGATAATTATTTATCTTAGCAAGATGAATCACAAAACAGATTTTTCGAATTTAAGATTTAAACGAAATCTAAATTCTAATCCATCACATATAGAGTCATTTGAATTAGATAGTTTACAAGTCAAAAGTGATTACAATTACGATGATGTAAAAGATCTGAAACAGATTAACTTTCTACCCGGAGTTGCACCATATTTACGTGGTCCTTATACGACTATGTATGTTCGTCAACCTTGGACAATTCGCCAATATGCAGGTTTTTCTACTGCTGAAGAATCAAATGCTTTTTACAAAAGAAATTTAGCTGCTGGTCAAAAAGGACTTTCAGTTGCTTTTGATTTGGCTACTCACCGAGGATACGACTCAGATCACGAGCGCGTTGTAGGAGATGTAGGTAAAGCTGGCGTTGCAATAGATTCTGTAGAAGATATGAAGATTTTGTTCAATGAAATTCCTTTGGATAAAATTTCGGTTTCGATGACAATGAACGGAGCTGTTCTTCCTATTTTAGCTTTCTACATTGTAGCGGCTGAAGAACAAGGCGTTTCGCAAGATCAACTTTCTGGGACCATTCAGAATGATATTTTGAAAGAGTTTATGGTGCGTAATACATACATTTATCCGCCAACTCCTTCGATGAAAATTATTGCAGATATTTTCGAATATACTTCTCAAAAAATACCTCGTTTCAATTCGATTTCTATTTCGGGTTATCACATGCAAGAAGCTGGAGCTACACCTGTTTTGGAAATGGCTTATACGCTTGCAGATGGTTACGAATATGTAAAAACTGGTTTGGAAGCAGGATTGAAAGTTGATGACTTCGCTCCTCGTTTATCATTTTTCTGGGCGATTGGAATGAATTTTCCTCAAGAAATTGCAAAAATGAGAGCTGCTCGTATGTTATGGGCAAAATTGATGCAAGAATTTGAGCCTCAAAATAAAAAATCATTAATGTTGAGAACACACTGTCAGACTTCTGGTTGGAGTTTAACAGAGCAAGAACCTTATAACAATATTGGTCGTACAGCAATCGAAGCCTTAGCTGCTGCATTAGGTGGAACACAATCTTTGCATACCAATGCATTGGACGAAGCAATTGCTTTACCAACAGATTTCTCGGCGCGTATTGCACGTAATACACAAATCATTTTACAAGAAGAAACTCAAATTTGTAGAACAGCTGATCCTTTTGGAGGAAGTTTTATGATTGAATCTTTGACAAATGAAATGGCAAATCAAGCCTGGGAATATATTCAAGAAGTTCGTGAATTAGGTGGAATGACGCAAGCCATAGAAGCTGGAATTCCAAAAATGCGTATTGAAGAAGCTGCTGCAAAAAAACAAGCCAAAATTGATTCTGGTGAAGTTGCGATTGTTGGTGTTAATGCTTATCGCTCGAAATTAGAACAACAAGAGTTCGAAATTTTAGAAGTTGACAACACAGCAGTTCGTCAAAAACAAATTGATCGATTAAATCAAATTAAGGCCGAGCGTAATAGCGAAGCTGTTCAAGATATTTTAGCGCAATTAACAAAAGCTGCTGAAACAGGCGAAGGAAATTTATTAGAATTATCTATCGAAGCGGCTCGTCGTCGTGTTACGTTAGGTGAAATTTCTGATGCATTAGAAGCTGTTTTTGGACGTCATAAAGCAATTACAAGAGGAATTCAAGGAGTTTATGCTATGGAAGCAGGTAAAATGAATAAATTTGAGGAAGCTCGTAATTTAGCTGACGAGTTTGCAGAAGAAGACGGACGTCGCCCTCGTATTATGGTAGCAAAAATGGGACAAGACGGTCACGATCGTGGTGCAAAAGTCGTTGCAACCTCTTTTGCGGATATGGGATTTGATGTGGATATTTCCCCATTGTTCCAAACGCCAGCAGAAGTTGCAAAGCAAGCTGTAGAGAATGATGTTCATATTTTAGGAATTTCTTCTTTGGCTGCAGGTCACAAAACATTGGTTCCGGAAGTTGTAAAGCAATTGAAAGAATTAGGTAGAGATGATGTTTATATCGTAGTCGGAGGTGTTATTCCGCGTCAAGATTATGATTATCTTTATCAAAATGGTGCAGATGCAATCTTTGGCCCAGGTACAAACTTAGCTGAATGTGCCTGCGAAATTTTAGAGAATTTATTGAAATCTTATAAATAAATCTATTTTAGTATGAGTATTCCTGTCTATTGACAGGAATATTTTTATATTTATACCACACAAACCTTAAAGCGAAATGAATAAAACTCTTCGAAATATTATCTTAATCATCTGTACAATTTTTATTATATGGTTTATTGGATACTTTCTGATTGGAGATTTTATCAGTTTAGAATTCGCGAATCATGACTTTGCAAAACTATTTCCAAAGCTTTTAACTTTTGCTGCGGCAGTTAGTATTTATGTGCTTTTTCTACTTTCGATCAAAAAGAAAGACGGATGGAGTTTTATGAATGTGATGAAATTTATCTTTGGAATTATCTTCGGATTTCTTCCACTTTTAACCTTCGAATATTATAGTATTGGAAGTTGTACAAATTGGAAAATTGATAAAAAAATTCAAAAAACGCTTTATAAATCCAATTCTTCTGATTCAGAAAAAATTGTTTTAATCGAAACATTTTGTCCAGAATCTAACCTAAAAACAACTCAAGTAAAGCGAATTGTAGAGATTACACCACTTTTTATAACAACTTCTGAAATTGATCTAAATAAAATTTCGGATAAAAGTTGGAAAAAACTTTAATCAAAATTAAACTTTGCCCAAAATTTGATGTCTAACAGATGAAGAAACCAATTCATCTCATGACAAAATATATTCTATCATTTCTTTTTAGCTTGATTACGATTTTTTCTTTTGGACAAGAAAAAGTCACAATTACAGGAAAAGTAACGGATGTACTTAATTTTCCTTTAACTGATTCTGAAGTTATTTTAGGCAATAAAGCCGATTCTACGCAAATTTCTACTACATCTACAAATGATGATGGTACGTTCAAGATTGAAATTAATTTGCAAGATAAACCTGTTTATCTAATCATTGATGATCCTTTAGAAGGCGTTTTCAAGCAAAGTTTCGAATCGATCAAAAACAATATTGATCTTGGAACAATTATCATTAATCCGATGATTTATGATTTGGATGAAGTTGTGGTGACAAATGTGGAACCTATGGTTGTAAAACAAGATACAATCGAATATAATGCTGATTCTTACAAAGTAAAACCGAATGCAAATTTGGAAGCTTTATTGAGAGAATTACCAGGTTTTGAAATGGATGATAGCGGAAATATTACGGTAAATGGAAAAGATGTTAATGAGATTTTGATTGATGGTGAACCATTTTTTGGAACAGATGGAAAAGTTGCGTTAGAAAATTTACCTGCGGATATTATCAAAAAAATTCAGGTTTCGGATTATAAAACAAAGAACGAAAAATTCTCTGGAGAACGTTCGAAATCGGATAAATCTTCGCTAAACATTACCTTGAAAGAAGATAAAAAGAAAGGTTATATGCTCAAAGCCACGGCGGGTTACGGAACGGATAATCATTACGAAGGCAATTTGATGGCAAATTATTTTAAAGGTAAAAAGAAAATTAGTTTGATTGGTTCTTCGACGGATATTGCAGCTTCTGGTATGACAAGCGGTGAAGGTTCGCGTGGTCGTGGCGGAATGGGGCGAAGAGGTTCTGATGGTATAACGACAAATACTTCGATTGGATTGAATTATAGCGATCAATTAAATGATAATTTGAAAATTGGAGCTGATTATCGTTTGAATCATTCGTTTTCAAAAAATGATCAATACAAACACATCGAAAATTTTGCGCCTAAAAATATTTATACTTCTGATGCAAATTCTAAAACAAAAAACGAAACGTATGGACATAATTTTGGAACAAATTTAGAATGGACGAAAAACAACACAAAAATTTATTTTTATCCATCATTTAGTAATTCATCATCTACAAATTCATCGATTTCGGATAGTAAAACATATTCAGATTTGGGTGACTTGAGAAACCAAATGAATCAAACATCGAATGGAAAATCAAATTCGAATACATTTAAAACATTATTATCACTTAATCAGAAATTCAAAAATAAATCATATCTAGATTTTAATTCAAGTATATCGATTGGTAAAACAGATCGAAATTCGTTCATCAATTCAACAACATTATATACAAATGATACGATAGCGGATGTTTATCGAAACATCAATGAGAAAAATATTTCGAAGAATAATCAATACAATTTTGATGTAAAATATACGTATCCTATTACAGATTCTTTGAAAATTGCTGTTGGTTCTGCTTATAATTTAACCGATTCTGAAACCAATAATAGAACGTGGAATTATAATGATGTAACGGGAGAATATGACAATTTGAACAATGATTTGACGCGTTTTTATTCAACTAAATTGAATGAATTTAATCCATATGCACAATTATTACTGAACAAAAATAAAATTTCGGCAACTGTACGTTTTGGTGCAAATATCTATAATCAACAAAATTTTGGAACGTTTAAAGCAGATGATTACAGCTCAACTCAAAACAAAACCTTGCCAGATATTTCGGGAAATATTCGTTATCAAAGCGGAAACAACTCGCTGTCTTTAATGTATAATTATCAGACAAGTTTGGCTTCGACATCACAAGTTTTACCGATTTTAGATGAAACTGATCCGTTAGATGTTTTCAAAGGTAACCCAGATCTTGATCCAAATAAAGCGCATCAAATCAATTTGATGTTCAGCAATTTTGATCGTAAAACGCGTCAAGGATTTAACGCTAACTTAGGTTATACGTACAACGAATCGAATATTGTGAATTATACAGAAATGGATTATTCGATTTATAAACGAACTACAACGTATGAAAATGTAAAAGGAAATTATCGTCTGAATGGTAACTTTTTCTTTAATAAACAATATCAAAAAGGGATCAATAAATTTAGAGTAAATGTAGGAATGTCTGCGAGTTATGCTTTAACGCAAGGTTTTAGAGATGCGGTGAAATATGAGCAATACAATACAACTTTATCACCTACATTGAGATTAAATTGGGATTATGGTGATTATTTAACAATTTCACCTTCTTATCGTTTGAACTTCACAAATTCTAAATATGTAAATTACTCAATTGACAATCAAAATAATATTACGCACAATTTTGGAATTAAAACGATTTCTACTTTTCCTAAAAATTTGACTTGGACAAATGATTTCAGTTACAATTATAACTCGAGAATGGCAGCAGGTTTCAAGCGTGATTTCTTTTTGTGGAATATAAGTTTGATGTATCGTTTCTTCGATGATAAGTTGGAAGCGGGTGTTAAAGTTTATGATTTATTGAATCAAAATAACAGTTATACGCGTACAATTACAGCAGAATCAACAATCGATCAACGCAATAATATTCTGACTCGTTTTGTAATGTTCTCGTTAACATTCAACTTAAATCAGTTTGGTGGAAAATCAACAAAAAATGGAGACGGAAACCGACCAAGAGAAGGTGGTGGAATGCGAAGAATGGAAATGCAATAGTAAAATAACAACAAAAAAACGGCTCAAAATTGAGCCGTTTTTTCAATTCTTATATAATCAAAAAAAGCTTCACCATTTCTGATGAAGCTTTTGATTAAATATCCCTCTTGTTTTTAGAAAACTCTTACCAACAATTCTTGTTCTATTTTATCGTGACAATTTTCTAATGCATTTCTCTCTGCTTTTCCAGCTTTCCAATGCGATGTACAATAAAATTCGTCTTTTTTCCATTCTAAATCATCTTTAAAAAATGATTTTATTTCCTTTACAGATTTAGATTCTCCCGCAACATAAGCAAAACGTTTTCCATCTTTGCGTTTCGGAAATTGCTGATTTTTCGTCAAACTATATAAAGCTGTTCCACTTCCTACATTTTGATTCACAATCCATTTAAATTCTAAATTTGCTTTTGTTTCAATTTGGTGAATATCATCTTCTGTTGGCACTTCCACACAAACAATTCCGTTTGTTTTAGCAGGAAGAGACTCTATAATTGCCGAAATTACAGGCAAACCTGTTAAATCTGCAGCTAAGAAAATGAAATCTGTTTTTGGAGCCAAGTCTTTCTTTTTCGACTTCATCGAAACCCCAATCATATCTCCAACTTTCGCCTCATTTGCCCAACGCGATCCTGGACCGTTCAATCCATGATTTGCAATATCAATCACAATCACATTGTTTTTTGCATCAATATCACGCAACGTATAGGTACGAGAAACTGGTTTAAATTTTTCTGATGGCGAAATCCATTTTTGATTTTCTTCATCATACTCAGCGTAGTGAATATCACGGATTCCAAGCGGTGGAAAAAGTAATTTACATGTTCCGCCCAACGTTGTATCCTTAAAAAAAGAAACATCATCATTCTCCAAATGAACGCGAATAAGATGTGGTGTCACAAATTCTTTCTTTTTTAAGATGAACTTCTCCTTCGCAATTTTCACTTTATCTCCCATCAGATTATTTAGATTTATTCTAATTCTATGCGAATATAAAATAAATTTAGATTGAATAAAAATAATAAAATGTTAAAGTAAAAAGTTATACTTTTTTTAATATCATTTTAATATGATAACTAAATAATTAGCCTTAACTTTTACATATCAAAAAATAACCTAAAAAACGAACAGAAAATGGAAAATACTTTTTGCGAAATCTCGCTCGAACAAAGAACTCTTCCACTTGAAGGCGGATTTAATTGCAGAGATTTAGGTGGAATAATTAACACAAAAAATGAAGTCATTAGAAAAGGATTGTTAATTCGATCTGATGATTTAGCAAATTTGACAGATGATGACTTGGAGATTTTAAACGATTTTCCAATTCGAACAATTATTGATTTACGCACGACTTACGAACGTTTAAAAAATCAAGATCACATTCCAAATAGTTGTAATCACGAAGTTCATTTGGATATTTCTTCTGGACATTTCGAAAATTTAGTGAAACAATTCAAAGCTGGAATTTCAAATCCGAAAGAATTTATGTGCAAAATTTACGAGGATTTTGTTTTAGATAAGACGTGTCAAACGCAATACAAAAGCTTTTTTGATATTATTCAACACAAAAATAGAACGCCAATTTTATTTCATTGTACAGCTGGAAAAGATCGAACTGGATTTGCAACAGCAATGATTTTATCTGCTTTGAAAGTCGATTTAGATACAATTATGGATGATTATTTGGCTTCTAATATCTTTTTGGAACAAAAATATGCTCACATCTTAAAAATCGATCCAAATTATAAATATCTAATTGATGTTTTACCTGAATATTTAGAAAGTTCTTATGAAGCGATTAATAAGAATTTTGGGTCAGTCGAAAATTATTTAACTGATATTTTAAAGGTTGATTTAGATTTGATGAAAGATTTATACATAAAAAAATAAGCGATCAATTGATCGCTTTATTTTTTATCTAAAATTTCATTCGTTGAATTCGTACCGCATTCAAAATTGCTAATAAAGCAACCCCAACATCAGCAAAAACAGCTTCCCACATATTGGCGATTCCTTCTGCACCAAGGAAAAGCACGATTATTTTAACGCCCATTGCTAAAATGATATTCTGTATCACAATCTTTTTTGTTTCACGACCAATTTTTATCGCCGTTGCTATTTTAGAAGGTTGATCGGTTTGGATTACAACATCTGCAGTTTCTATCGCAGCATCACTACCAAGTCCACCCATCGCAATTCCAACATCAGAAAGAGCTAAAACAGGTGCATCATTGATTCCATCTCCAACAAAAGCCACCACTTGATTTTGATCTTTTTTCAATGCTTCAACTTTCTCTACTTTTCCTTCTGGTAACAATCCACCAAAAGCTTCATCAACACCAACTTCTTTCGCAACTTTCTGCGTAATGGTATTTTTATCACCACTCAACATAATCGTTTTCGAAACACCCAAAGCCTTCATTTTCTGAATTGCTTGTTGCGCATCTTCCTTAATTTTATCGGCAATCGTAATATATCCAGCATATTTATTATCAACCGCGACTACCACAATGCTTTCTACAATATCATGAATTTCTTGTGGATACTGAATCGAGAAATGATCTAATAATTTAGTATTTCCAGCTAAAACTATTTTTCCATCAACTTTTCCTTTCAAACCTTTTCCAGAAATTTCTTCCACTTCAATCGCTTTCAATTCTGATGGATGACTTGCCACAATCGCTTTCGCAATTGGATGTGTAGATTGCTTTTCTAAAGCCGAAACAAGATTTAAAAAATCATTTTCAGGAAGATTAGTTTCAATTTTTTGCACTTCGAAAACACCTTCCGTCATTGTTCCTGTTTTATCCATCACAACCGTGTTTACTTTCGCCATTAAATCTAAAAAGTTAGAACCTTTTACTAAAATTCCGTTACGAGAAGCCGCTCCAATTCCACCAAAATAACCCAACGGAACCGAAATAACCAACGCACAAGGACAAGAAACAACCAAGAAAACTAAACCTCTGTACAACCAATCATGAAAATCATAATTGTCAACAAAAAAGTAAGGAATAATTACCAAAGCTGCAGCCAAAAAGAAAACGATTGGTGTATATATTTTTGCAAATTTTCGGATAAATAATTCAGTTGGTGCTTTGCGAGAAGCCGCATCTTGAACCATTTGTAAGATTTTTGCTATCGAACTATCTTCAAATTTTTTAGTCGTTTGAATTTCGATTACATTTTCAAGATTTAACATTCCTGCCAAAACAGTTTCTCCAGTTTTATAAATTGAAGGCTTACTTTCTCCCGTCAAAGCAGCAGTATTAAAACTTCCTTTATCTGAAATCATAATTCCATCTAACGGAACTTTTTCCCCAACTTTTACCTGAATTGTTTCTCCAATTACCACATCTTGCGGTTTTATTGTTTCGAAATTACCATTGCGTAAAACATGCGCTGTATCTGGGCGAACATCTAACAAGGCTTTGATATTTCCTTTTGCCTTATTAACCGCAGCTTCCTGAAACATTTCGCCAATAGTATAAAACAACATTACCGCTACACCTTCTGGATATTCTCCAATAATGAAAGCACCTAAAGTTGCAATTCCCATCAACGAAAATTCATTGAAAAAATCTAGCTTTTTAGCTAATTTAAAGGCTTCTCCCCAAACAGGAAATGCTACTATAATATAAGAAATGCCAAACCATATCAAACGAATAGTTTGATTATCAACAAACCAAGTTGGTTTTAAAACATATTGAACAAAAATCCCTGCAAAGAAAATAGCTAAACTGGCACCTAATAAAATTTTACTATTATTGTGTTCGTGGTCATGACCTTCGTGATTGTGATCATGAGTATCTTTATGTTCGTCATTTGACGTACTACAACAAGCTTTAGACATAATTCAAAAATTTATATTTCAAAACTATAAAGTTCTTGCTGCAATCTGGTTGCAAAGTGATTATTGCTTACATTGATCGCAAATTCCTTTCAGAATAAATGAAGATTGTTCGGCTTCGAAATTTTTAGGAAGTTTTATTTCTGGCACATGAATATTTCGCAAACAAAACGTTTGATTACAATTGTTGCAATGAAAATGAGCATGCGTAAACTCGGGCGTACATTTGCAACTCGACTCGCAAAGCGCATATTTTATAGAACCCGTTCCGTCCTCGATTGAATGAATTAATTTATTTTCTTCGAAAGTTTTTAAGGTTCTATAAATTGTTACTCGATCTGCCTGATCCATTTCAATTTCTAAATCAGCCAAGCTCAGCGCAACTTCTGCATTCATCAATTTATCCAAGACCAACAATCTCATCGCAGTCGGATTGATAGAACGATTTTGTAATGTTTTGTTTAAAATTTCTGTTTGCATTTTCTTCGATTTCGAATATAAAGTTACGAAAAAAGAGGCAAATCGTATTGATTTACCTCTTTTTATAAATTTTGAATATTATCTTATTTGATAGTTATTTCATCAACGAAAATATAGGATTTTCCTTGAAAAGGCTCTGCTAAATGACCTTTTGGAAATGCTCCATAATTTGTTGCTTTTACTTTAATGTAACGTGCTTTTTCTGCTTTGAACTGAACTTTCCATTGATCAGAAAAAATATTATTATCAAATGCATCAACTTGTTTTTCTAACATTCCAACCAATTTAAAGTTTTGATTATCTTGTGAAGTATACACTTCTAATTTTGTCGGTAACACAATCCAAGAACGAGAATCTTGCAAGAAATTCATGACAACAGAAGAAACGGATTTCGTTTTTTTCATGTCAACAATTGCTACAAAATCTTGGTCATAATAGCCTTGCCAATCACCTTTTTTCCAATTGCTATCTCCAAGTATTCCATCCAATAAACCTTGTGGTCCACCTGCATGATATTGTGGTGTATACGTAGAATTCAACTGAATTGTATAATCATTTGGTTTCTTTGTAAACGTTCCAGAAATCGTTTTACTTTTCTTTCCATTCATTTCTATGAAAGAAGAAATTGTAGTCGTTTCTTTTATTAAAATTGGCTTTTTATAGATTTCAGCTTTTTTACCATTCACCGAAACATAAATTTTTGCATTAGGTTCAGAAGATTTTACTTCGACATTCATTTTATTTTGAAATGATCTATCTTCAGCAACCAAAACTGGAACCGTTACAATTTTTTCACTTTCAGAAATAGTCTTAATCTCTCTATCTTTCAAGAATTCAAATCCTAAAAATTGATTTTCTTTATAATTATTTTTCGTGATTACACGCTTCGTTCCATCTTCTAAATTAATCGTGATTTCATCAAAATACGGCTCAACAGTCGTCCACATTCCAGAACCTGGCGTAACACTGTAAATTCCCATCGAAGCCAAAACATACCACGCACTCATCTGCCCACAATCTTCATTACCAATTAATCCATCTGGCGAATTTTTATAATGTTCATTCAAAATTTTATGAACCAATTCCTTCGTTTTCTCAGGTTTATCAATGTAATTGTACAAAAACGCTACGTGATGACTCGGCTCATTTCCTTGCGCATATTGTCCAATAAGTCCTGTAACATCCACTTGTTCGCGACCTGTTGTTTCTGATGGAGCATTAAATAATTCATCTAATTTTGCTTCAAAACCATCTTTTCCACCATAAATATCAATCATTCCATTAATATCTTGCGGAGCAAAAAATGTGTATTGCCAACCATTCGCTTCTGTGTAATTATTGTTTACTTCACGCGGATCAAACGGTTTTAGCCAACCTCCATTTTTCTTTGGCTGAATAAATTTTGTCTCATGATTAAATAAATTTTTCCAATATTGAGAACGCTCAATAAAGTAATTATAATCGTCTTGTTTATTTAAAATCAACGCCATTTGCGCAATACACCAATCATCGTATGCATATTCTAACGTTTTCGAAACTGATTCGTGTTCATCATCAATCGAAATAAATCCATTTTGTTTGTAGGCTTTCAATCCCAAATGATCCAACATTGCCGAATGTTTTGCTGCTTCATAAGCTTTCTCATAATCAAAGCCTTTGAAACCTTTTACCATCGCATCCGCAATCACAGACACCGAGTGATAACCAATCATACAATCCGTTTCATTGCTCGCTAATTCCCAAACAGGCAAACGTCCGCCTTGTTCGTAATGCTTGATAAATGTGTTAATAAAATCGATCGTTCTTCTCTTCTCAATCAACGTATACAAAGGATGCGCAGCACGAAAAGTATCCCAAAGCGAGAAAACTGAATAATAATCGAAATTATTTGCCAAATGAATTTGATCGTCCATTCCACGATAATTTCCATTCAGATCTTGCGAAATATTTGGTTGCATCATCGTGTGATACATGGCTGTATAAAAAATTGTTAGCTTATTTTTGTCTGAAGATTTTACTTCAATCTTCGACAATTCTTTGTTCCAAGCTTTTTCAGCAGCAACTTTAGTTTTAACAAAATCAAAAGTTGTTAATTCTTTGCTATTAACATCCGTTCCATTATATCCAGTTGTAGACAAGGTTACTTTTACCAAAATTTTCTCACCTTTCTTTACTTTTTTACCAAAAGCCAAGGCAATTTCATTTCCTTTAAATGTTTTAGATGTAATATTTCCGTCTTTTGAAGATGTTAATTTCAACGGAACATTAAATTCTATTTTAGCAAAAATCTTCTGATTTTTCGCCCATTCTTCCGAATTTCTGTAGACATAAAGTGTTTTAGCGTCTACAATTTTCACTTCACCGCCAACTAATTTATCACGATGATTAAGGTCTAAAATAATGTTTGCATCACCAGCTTTATTAAAAATATATTCATGCAAACCAACACGAGTTGTCGTTGTTAATCGAACATTGATATTGTATTTATCCAACAAAACTTGATAATATCCTGCAGTAGCTTTTTCATTTTTATGCGAAAATTTAGATCCATAATCCGCTTGATTAAAACTTTTCTGATTAAGTGTTGGCATCAACATAATATCGCCATAATCAGAAACTCCTGTTCCATTAAGATGTGTATGCGAAAAACCATAAATAAAATCATCTGAATAATGATATCCGCTACAGCCGTCCCAACTTCCATCAACACGCGTATCTGGCGAAAGCTGAACCATTCCATATGGCAAAGTCGCGCCAGGAAAGGTATGCCCATGACCACCGGTTCCAATAAAAGGGTTTACATATTGTGTATAATCATTTTTTTGAGCAAATGAAATACTGGAAATCATTATCCAAAAAACAGATAGTAAAATTGTTCTCATAAGTTTTTAGTGTTTTGAGTATCAGATAAACTGTTATACAATTATATGAATTATATTTGTTAGATTCATAATTTGAAATCGATTAACACATGAATAATAGAAGAAATTTTATAAAAAATTTAGGTGCATTAGGCTTGCTTTTAGGTACAACGAAACTTGATCTTAGTGCACAAACTAAATCTACAAGATCAACTACTTCAACAAAAATCAATAAACCGATTGTTCTTTCTACTTGGCGTTTTGGACTTGAAGCCAACGCCGAAGCTTGGAAGGTTTTAGGAAAAAATGGTACTGCTTTAGACGCAGTAGAACAAGGGGTAAAATTAGTTGAAGCAGATCCTAATGAACGAAGTGTTGGTTACGGCGGACGACCTGATCGTGATGGAAAAGTAACATTGGATGCCTGTATTATGGACGATCAAGCGAATATCGGTTCTGTTGCAGCTTTAGAATATATCAAACATCCGATTTCTGTTGCTCGAAAAGTGATGGAAGATACGCTACATGTTATGTTAGTTGGAAATGGTGCACTTCAATTTGCGTTAGAAAAAGGTTTCAAGAAAGAGAATTTATTGACTGATGTTTCCGAAAAAGAGTGGAAAGAATGGTTGAAAGATACCAATTATCAGATGCCTATCAACATCGAAAATCATGATACAATTGGAATGATTGCCTTAGATGCCCACGGAAATCTTTCTGGAGCTTGTACTACGAGCGGAATGGCATACAAAATGCATGGTCGTGTTGGCGATTCACCAATTATCGGCGCAGGTTTGTATGTTGACAACGAAATTGGTGCGGCAACGGCGACTGGACACGGCGAAGAAGTGATTCGTATTGCGGGAAGTCATTTGGTTGTGGAATTGATGCGTCAAGGATATTCGCCAGAAAATGCGTGTAAGGAGGCTGTTCATCGAATCATTAAATTAACAAAATCGCGCAAAAAAGATTTATCGGCAATTCAAGTTGGTTTTATTGCGATTAATAAACAAGGCGAATATGGTTCGTATTGTATCCATCCAGGTTTTAACTTTGCGGTTTATGACGAAACTGGAAATCGTTTGATTGACGGAAAATCTATTACAAAATGAAAAAATTAGAAATCGCTTGTTTCAACTTAGAATCAGCTTTAGTTGCAGCAAAATCAAATGCAGATCGAATCGAGTTATGCGCCGATGCTTCAACAGGCGGAATTACGCCAAATTTTGAAGATATCAAAACATTGCGAAAAGAAACAGACAAAAATATTATGGTGATGATTCGCCCTCGTGGTGGAGATTTTTGTTATTCTGATGAAGAATTTGAAAAAATGAAATCTGAAATTATCATGATTAAAAATTTTAGAATTGATGGTTTTGTTTTTGGAATATTGAATGAAGATAACGAAATCGATTTTGAACGAAATCAAGAATTAGTTGAACTTTCAAAACCTTTTCCATGTACGTTTCATCGTGCTTTTGACAGAACTTCTGATGCCGAAGATTCACTTCAAACAGTGATTAATTTAGGATTCAAAACAATTTTAACTTCTGGCTTGGATAGTAATGTTGATTATGGAAAACGTGAATTAAAAAATCTGGTTAAAAAAGCAGAAAAACAAATTACAATTATGCCTGGAGGTGGTTTGCGCTCAACAAATATTGAAGAAATTAATTCATTCACAAACGCAACTTATTTTCATTCTTCAGCAATGATTGACGATTCTGGAATTGCTAATTTAGAAGAAATCAATCGATTAAAAAGTTTGATAAATTCTGAAAAATAAAAATAGTAACTTTGGACTATGCTTTGGGAAAATGTAATTGGACAACAGGAGATTAAAAACAAACTTCAACAATCTATAAAAGATGGTCGTATAAGTCACGCGCAGCTATTTTCTGGTCCAGAAGGTTCGGGAGCTTTGGCTTTGGCTATTGCTTATGCACGCGAGGTTTTGTGTGGTTTGAATAACGAACAATGCAATCTAAAAGTTGCTAAATTACAACATCCCGATTTACATTTTTCTTTTCCTTATTCAGCAACAGAAAGTGTAAAAAAGCCACTTGCTAAGTATTTATTAAACGATTGGCGAACTTTTGTAGACGAAAATGTCTATGGAAATCTAACCGATTGGATGTCCCATCTCGGAATTGAAAAAAAACAAGGCGTTATCCCTGTTGATGAAGCAGATGAAATTGTTAAAACATTAGCGCTAAACAGTTACGAAGGCGGTTACAAAATCATGATTATTTGGCAAGCAGAGGAAATGACAACTGCTGCAGCCAATAAATTGTTGAAAATAATTGAAGAACCACCTCAAAAAACACTGTTTTTATTGGTAACAGAGCGCGAGGATTTAATTTTACAAACCATTACTTCTCGTTGTCAATTAGTCAAAATCCCACGTTTATCGCAATCGGATGTAAAGAACTATTTGGTTGAGAAGAAAAATATTAATCCAGAAAAAGCGCAACATATTGCTTTTCTATCGCAAGGAAATGTACGAGAAGCCTTGCATCAATTGAATGATGACGAACATTTATTCGATAAATATTTTGTGACTTGGGTTCGAAAAGCGTTTATGGCAGCCAAAACTCCAACTGTCTTAAAAGATTTGATTGATTGGTCAAATCAAATTGCAAGTTGGTCGAGAAGTGAGCAAAAAGATTTTTTGAATTATTGTTCAGAGATTTTTCGTCAAGCTTTATTAAAAACGTATCAATCTGATGATTTAGTTTTTCTACAAATCAATGCAGAAGGTTTTAAATGGCAAGGTTTTGCGCCTTTTATACATGGAGCAAATATCGAAGATATTTTAAATGAAATTAATGAAGCGTCGTATCATATCGAACGAAATGGTAATTCTAAAATTATACTTTTAGATTTATCAATCAAGCTAACGAGATATTTACATCGCAAAACAGCATAAAAAAAACCACTTATCTAATAAGTGGTTTCTTTATATGATCTGAATGTTATTTCAAATTATTTTGCTGGAGCTTCAGTAGCTGGAGCTACTTCTTTAGCTGCACCTTCAACTTTAGTTGCTGCTGAATCAACTTTAGCTGCTGCTGAGTCAACTACTGCTGCTGCTGAATCAACTACTGCTGCTGCTGAATCAACTGTTACTGCTGCTGAATCAACGTTAGCTGGTGCTTCTTCTGCTTTTTTCTCACCACAAGATACTGCTCCTAAAGATAAAGCTGCTACTGCAACTACTGCGAAAAATTTTTTCATTGTTTTATTGTTTTAATTATTAATAATTTTCGATTAATTTTCTTTGACAAATGTATTTCGAAATGCAAACAACAGCATGTAAAATCAATGTAATATAGTTGTATTAATAAATTCTCAATAAATAAAGTTTAACACATTAATTATCAATTAATTATAAAATATTTTACAATTTTTGAATATTATTTGTAAAAAACATTATATCAATTATTTATCTAATAAAGACAGTAAAATCTAAAAATAAGTAGATTTTGATTAATTTTTGATACTAAATCATTTAATCTTTATTCTAAAAAATTAATTATTTATACATTTGTATAAATTTAATAAAAGTATGCTAGTAGTTTCTTACATTCAAGAAAACAAAGATCGTGTAATTGAAGGACTAAAAAAACGTAACTTCAAACAATTAGATCTTGTTGATGAAGTTTTAAATGTGGATGAACTTCGTCGTAAAACACAATTTGAATTAGATAATGTATTAGCTGAATCCAACAAATTAGCAAAAGAAATTGGTAATTTGTTTAAAGATGGAAGATCGGAAGAGGCTAATGAATTAAAAAACAAAACGGTTGATTTAAAAACTCAATCAAAAGAGTTACAAGATTTATTATCGTCTTACGAAACATCCGTTAAAGATATTTTGTATCAAATCCCGAATATTCCAAACGAAATCGTAAAAGCAGGAAAAGATGCTGATGATAATGAAATCGTTTTTGAACACGGAGATGCAACTGCAAAACCAAACAATTTGCCACACTGGGAAGTTGCTAAGAAATTTGATATCATTGATTTTGAATTAGGTGTTAAAATTACCGGAGCTGGTTTCCCTGTTTACAAAGGAAAAGGTGCTCGTTTGCAACGTGCTTTAACGCAATTTTTCTTAGATAAAAATTCTGATGCTGGCTATACAGAAATTGTTCCTCCTTTCGTTGTGAATGAGGCTTCTGGTTATGGAACTGGGCAATTACCAGACAAAGAAGGGCAAATGTATTATATTGGAGAAGATGATTTGTACTTGATTCCGACTGCGGAAGTTCCTGTGACAAATATTTATCGTGATACGATTGTAAAAGCAGAGGATTTACCAATTACGTTGACTGCATATTCACCTTGTTTCCGTCGTGAAGCGGGTTCTTATGGAAAAGATGTAAGAGGTTTGAATCGTTTGCACCAATTTGAGAAAGTTGAGATTGTGCGTATTGAAAAACCAGAAAATTCTTATGCTGCTTTAGACGGAATGATTGAGCACGTAAAAGGAATTTTAGAAGATTTAGAATTACCATACCGTATTTTAAGACTATGTGGTGGTGATACAGGTTTTACATCTGCAATTACATACGATTTCGAAGTTTTCTCTGAAGCGCAAGAAAAATGGTTAGAAGTTTCTTCTGTTTCTAATTTTGAGACTTTCCAAGCAAATCGTTTGAAATTACGTTACAAAGATGAAAATGGAACTCAATTAGCGCATAGTTTAAATGGTTCTGCTTTAGCTTTACCACGTATTTTAGCGTCAATTTTAGAGAATCACCAACAGGCTGATGGAACAGTAAAAATTCCGAAAGCATTACAACCTTATACTCGTTTTGAGATTTTAGATTAATTAATAATCTTTCAGATAAATAAAAAGCTCGAGAAATTCTCGAGCTTTTTTTATACTATTATAATTGAAATAAAAACTAAATCAAATGTTTCAATTCTTCTTTCAGGCTATCTTCCCAAGTCGGAATATTAAGTTGATACACTTCTTTTATTTTTGATTTATCCAATAAACTGTACGCAGGACGTTTCGCTTTTGTCGGATAAGCTGAAGTAGAAACAGGATTAATTTCGATTGTTGAATTAGAAAATTCTTTAATCTTTTGTGCAAATCCAAACCAAGAACATTCTCCTTCATTCGAATAATTAAAAATTCCATACGTTAAATCATCCTTCGAAACAATCGTTAAGATTGCATCAGCCAAATCAATTGCATTTGTTGGAGAGCCAATTTGATCTGCCACAACAGAGATTGAATCTTTGTCATTAAACAACCTAAGCATCGTTTTAACGAAGTTATTTCCAAATCGAGAATAAACCCAAGCTGTGCGTAAAATAATCGTTTTAGGATTGTTTTCTAATGCTAAATTTTCTCCGTCTAACTTTGTTTGACCATACACGCCAATTGGATTCGTTTGATCAGTTTCTAAACGAGGAATAGCTTCAGTTCCATCAAAGACATAATCGGTCGAAATGTGAATAAAAGGAATACCTTTTTGTTTCGTAATTTTCGCTAAAAACTCTGTTGCTTTTACGTTTACTAAATAAGCATTCTCTTGATCATCTTCTGCTTTATCAACTGCTGTATAAGCTGCACAATTAACAACAATATCAAATGATTTATCTTCGAAATAATGATTTATTAATTCCTCATTCGTAATATCTAATTCATTTCGAGTAACAAAAAAACATTCAATTTCCTTGTAGTTTTTTGATTGCTCTATGATTGATTGACCTAACTGACCATTCGCTCCGGTAACTAAAATTCTTTTCATATATAAAAAAAGCCACTAAAATAGTGGCTTGAAGATATTAATAATTCTTAAAATTATAAACCTAATTCTTTTTTAACGTCGTTTAATAAGTCGTATCCTCCAGCTTTGTAAACTAAAACACCAGCAGGTAAAACATATTTAACTCCTTTTTTTGCAGCAGCAGAATTAATTGCATCCATTACTCTTTTCTCGATTGGATCCATTAAAGCTTTCTCTTTTGCTTGCATTTCATCTTGAGCAGCTTTTGCATAAGTTTCGTATTTCTTTTGCATTTCTTGCTCTTTCTCTTGGTATTTGTTTGCTGCAATTAATTTTTGAGCTTCTTCTTGAGATTTACCTGCTAAATCTTTTTGAGCAGTTTCCATAAAAGTTTTATAGTCTGCTTGTAATTTTGCGATAGCATCTTCGTGTTTTTTACCTAATGCTTGTAAATCTGCTTCAGCTTTTTTGTATGCTGGCATTGATTCAATTACTGCTTGCGTATCAATATGTGCAATTTCTTGAGCGAAAGATAAAACGCTTCCGAAAACCATCATTGTAAATACTGCTATCAATCTAATTTGTTTCATTTCTAGTCTAATTTGTTTTTTAAAATTTATTTTCTTGTTTTATTGCTACTATTACTAGTTTTATTATTTCCAGAAGTTGATGTTTTTGAATTATTTGGTTTCAATTCTGGTCTTAAAGTCATTAATACTTCTCTACTTATGTCAAACTTTGGATCTGTATAAATCATGATTAAATCACTTCCTTTATCAAATACAAAACCATAACCTCTTTTATCTGCAACTTCTTTTGTCGCATTATAAATTTGATCTTGCAAAGGCTTTACCATTGATCTTCTCAGATTCACTAAATCGCCATTTGGTCCATAACGTTTGTCTTGCAAAATTCTTACAGCCGCTACTTCATCTGCTAGCTTTTTCTCTTGCTCTTTCACCTGCTCTGCCGTTAATAAAATCTTTTCGGCTTCGAATTCGGCTTGTAATTTAGCTAAATTTTCTTGTTTTTGCTCAATTTCTTTTTGCCAAGATTCTGTTTGAGATTTTAATTTGCTTTGAGACGAAGTATATTCTGGTAAATTTTCTAAAATATACTGACTGTCTACGTAACAAAATCTTTGCGCGAAAGAGAAACTTGCTAATCCAAAGAACAACGCTATAAAGCTAATCCATTTTTTCATATTTGTGGTGTGTTAATTCTAAAATTATGCCAAAACGTTCTAAGCAAATTTAATCAATTTATTAGAATTGTTGTCCAATAATAAAGTGAGTTTGCCATCCAGAGCGTTCTGTTTGTCCAAATCCTTTATCAAACCCGTATCCGAAATCAAATCCTAACAAACCAAATGCTGGCATATAAATACGAACACCTGCTCCAGCAGAACGTTTTAATTCAAACGGTTTAAATTCACTTGTATTGTTCCAAACGTTACCTCCTTCTGCAAAAGTTAATGCATAAATTTTGGCTGTTTGGCTCATTGTGATTGGATAACGTAATTCTAACGAATATTTATTATAAATTGTTCCACCTCCTTCTGGCGTAATATCTCCTGTTTGTCCACCAGAGTTTGTTGCATCTTCGTAACCTCTTAATGAAATAATCTCACGTCCATCAAAACGGTTTTGTGTAAGACCTGTTCCTCCTAAGTAAAAACGTTCGAAAGGAATTGTTCCAATTTTACGGTTATATGTTCCTAAAACTCCAAATTCTCCACCAGCTTTTAAAACTAATTTTCCTGTTAATTCTTTGTAGAAATATGCTTTAGCTTTGAATTTATAATATTCTAACCATTTGAATTTTTCTACGTCAGACATGTTTGTATAGTCTTTGTTATTAAAAACTGAATAAGGAAATGTTGTCGTAAACGATAAACTAATTTCTGATCCTGATTGAGGGAAAATAGGGTCTGGTCCAGCTGAATTACGTGTTAAACCTAATGTATAATTTAAGTTGTTTGACGAACCATTTTCATATTGCATATTACCAACAGACATCGCATAATTATCGAAGTTATATAACTGATAAGAAATTGAGTTTGATAAACGGAAATAATCATCTGGCCAAGTTAACAACTTAGTTAAACCAACTGAAGCTCCTAAGATATCCAATTTCGCTTTTTCTCCATAATTATCGCGGTAATCATATTGTGAATAATAAAAAGACGTTGATAAAGCTGTAGGGCGTTTTCCTCCAATCCAAGGTTCAACAAACGATAAGCTATAATTTTTATATCCGTTACCAGCTTGTGCTCTTAGTGATAATTGTTGTCCATCTCCCATTGGAATTGGTTTCCAAGCTTTTTTATTGAAAAAATTCTTCAATGAGAAATTCCCGAAAGTTAATCCTAATGTACCAATGAAAGTCCCTGCACCATATCCCCCTTGTAATTCTACTTGAGAAGATGATTTTGGAGCAACTTTCCACTCTACATCAACTGTATTATTATCTTGATTCGGTTGAATATCTGGAACAATTTGCGTTGGTTCTAAATATCCTAAAGAAGCTAACTCCATCATCGTACGTTTAATGTCCGATTTAGAGAATAAATCTCCTGGTTTAGTTCTTAACTCACGGTATAAAATATGATCGTGAGCTTCCGTATTACCGTTAATCGTTACTTTATTAAGTGTAGCTTGTGTACCTTCGAAAACTTTAATTTCAAGATCGATTGTATCATTTTTCACACTTTTTTCTACAGGAATAGCACGAGCAAACAAATACCCTCTATCCATGTATAATGTAGAAATATCATCGTCTTTTTCTGATCCAGAAATCTTTTTGTTGATACCTACTGCATCATAACGATCTCCTGTTTTGTAACCAAAAATTCGTTGTAATTGTTCAGAAGTATAAATTGAGTTTCCAGAAAACGTTACATCTCCTAAGAAATATGGTTTTCCTTCGTTAACTTTAATTTTAACTAATAAGTTTTTGTCATCAACTTTTTCGATGTTGTATGACTCAACTTTAGCATCTCTAAAACCAACAGATTTGTACTCATCAACCAAAGTTTTTAAATCTTCCTGGAATTTTTCAGGAATCATTTTAGATGACTTGAAGATATTGATAGATTTCTGTTTGGTATTTTTCATCCCTTTTTTACGTAAACGAGCAGCAGTTAAGTTTTCATTTCCTTCGAAAATGATTTTCTTAATCTTTACACGCTCTCCACGATTCACATTCAATGTAATGTTTTCTTCGTCTTCTTTACCAGCGATTGGCTGACGTTCTACATTAATTGTTGTGTTAGGATAACCTTTTCCAGTATAATAATCTTTGATTTTATTATTTGTCGTATTGATTAAACTTTGTGTAATCTTAACACCTGGATTTAATTTATTTTGTTTGATTAAATCTTCGCGTTGCGATTTTTTCACGCCGTTAATCTTAATTTCTCCTAAACTAGGAACTGAAACCAAGGCAAGCTCTAATGTTACTTCGTTACCTTCTATTTTATCTACATACAAGTCGATGTCAGAGAAAATATTAGATCTCCATAATTTTTTTACAGCATTATTTACCTTCGTACCTGGTAATTCTATCTCCTCACCGATAGCAAAACCTGCATAACGGATAATTTGATTCTTAGAATATTTAGAGTCACCTGTTACAACGATATCTTTCAGTTTGAAAGTTCGTGCATTGGTATAATCTAAGACAAAATTATCTTGTTGTGTTGAATCAATGGTTTTCGTAGAATCTACGACTTGCGCTTGTGCCATGTAAGCTCCAAGCATACACATTGTCCAAAAAATTTTCTTCATAATCCTCTATTTCAGTTCGATTAGTTCGTTAGTTGCTCGCTTATCTTACCAAATCTACGTTCTCGATTTTGGTAATTTAAAATTGCTTTATAAAATTCTTCCTCGTTAAAATCAGGCCACAAAACCTCTGTAAAATATAATTCTGCGTAAGCAATTTGCCACAACAAGAAATTACTAATTCTGGTTTCGCCACTTGTTCTAATCATAAGATCTACCATAGGTAAATCGTGTGTATATAAGTTTTGATGAACTAATTCTTCATTAAAATCATTGTCGGATATTTCTCCGTCTTTGTATTTTTGGGCAATAGATTTCATCGCGTGTAATAGTTCTTCTTTCGAACCATAACTTAATGCTAATGTCAAAACACAATCTGTGTTGTCTTTTGTTTTTTCCATTGCTTGAGTCAAATCTTTGAATGCTTTTTTTGGTAATTTTGATAAATCTCCAATCACATTCAAGCGAACTCCATTTTTGTGTAATTCATTTATTTCGTCCTTAATTGCAGAACTTAATAAAGTCATTAAAACATTGACTTCTAATTTTGGACGGTTCCAATTTTCAGTAGAAAATGCGTAAAGTGTAAGATGTTTTATACCTAATTTTCGACAAGTCTCGATTGAAGATCGTACAGCTCCCAAAGCACTTTTGTGTCCAAAAGTTCTTTCTTTGCCGTTCTTCTTAGCCCATCTTCCGTTACCATCCATAATGATTGCAACGTGATTAGGTATATTATTTTTATCTATTTGTTCTACTAAACTAATTTCCATTCTTTTTAATCACAATAACAAGCAGGTCGACCAAAACTGTACGTTAAGGTAATTCCTGATAATACGTACCAATCTTTGTTTGATGTGTTTCCGTATACTCTTTTACTATATTCATCTGAAGGTACAACACCATCAGCTACAGCATCGATAAAATTTTGAGTAAATTTTCCTTTGTTGTAATCTATATAATCAACATTTGTATAACGAACACCTGTCTCAAAAGATAAAATCCAATTGTAATTGAATCTTACTTTATATCCAACCCCAAAAGGAATCGTTAAATCGGTATTATATTTTGTTTTTTCGATAATTACGTTGTTTGTTCCATCGTAATCATATTCTTTTCCTTTTGCCGAAAAAGCTCCAACTCCTACAAAAATATAAGGCGATTGCGCTTTTTCTTGATCATCATTGATATTAAAGAAATTATACTCAAACATCAATGATCCTTCTACAATATTATTTCGAAAATTTTTATTTCTTTCTAATTTGTAATACTCTTTCGAGCGGTGGTCACTTGCTCCAACTTTTGAATAAGAGACATTTGCTCTAAAACCCATTTGCGGATTTATATTAAAACGATACAATCCTCCTATGGAAATTGGTAAATAAATTTTCCCACCTGGTTCTGTTTTCGTAGGAAACGGATTGATGTAATTGGCTTTACCAATATCTCCAATCACATTTGCTCCACCAGCAAAAATTCCGAGTTCATGTCTTTGCGCAAAAGTTAATTGCGAAAAACATAGTATAAAAACAAACAAAAAAAATCTCCTCATAAGTTGTGTTATTTTTTCGGCTTTTGCTTTTTATCTTCTTTTAAATTCGAACAAATATAAACAAAAGTCAATTCAACGTAACTGATTTAACAAAAATTAAGAAGATTTATTGTAAATTTTAATTCCTTTTATCTGAACCCCAAAGCATTTTTTCTCTCAAAGTTGTGAAATAAGTCGCATCAATAGCTTCAACGATTAAGATTTTGAAGTCAGCTTTTTGTATCGTCAATTCGACGTCAGTTGTTAAAGGAAAGTTACGAGAATCCAACGAAAGGAAGTATTCATTAGCTCTACTACGTATTTTTAAGTCAATTTTTTCGTTTTCTGACACAATTAATGGACGTACATTTAGATTATGTGGCGCAACAGGTGTAATGACAAAATTTTGATTGGACGGATGAACTATTGGTCCACCACAACTCAACGAATACCCTGTAGAACCAGTTGGCGTAGAAATAATTAATCCATCAGACCAAAAAGAATTTAGAAATTCATTGTTCAAATAAGCATCAACCGTAATCATACTCGTTGTTTCACGGCGAACTACAGTTACTTCGTTAATTGCAAAATTATTTTCAATTTCTACACCATCACTTCTTTTCACTGTTAATAAAGTTCGTGGAATAATGTTGTAATCATCATTGAAAAAACTATCCATTTGCTCCAACAACACACTTTTATTAATTGTTGCTAAAAAGCCTAAACGTCCCGTATTTACGCCAATAATTGGAATATTAGAATCCTTAACAATTGTAGTTGCTGATAAGATTGTTCCGTCTCCACCAAAACTGAATAAGAATTTGACCGATTTGTCTAAATCATCATGAGAAGTATAGGTTTCTACATTATCAGTATCAAAATCAGTTGTTTCTTTTAAGATTTGAAGAAAATTTTGCTCAACACAAAAAGCAATTTCGTTCTGAACTAAATAATTAATAAATGGTGGAATAATATCCGTTAAAGACGTACTTGTTTTTTGTCCAAAAAGTGCAACTTTTATCATTAGGTATTCATGTATTTTAACAATTGTGCATAACGACTTTGCAGAAGTTCTTGTTTTTCGTCGTTATAAAATTTTTGAATCACTTGATATCCATAACGTTCAAATGTCTCACCAATTGTCAACAAGTTCGATGAACTAAATTTTAGCAAAACATAAACGCTATCCTCCTTATTTCCAACAATCATCATTCCCAATATTTTTCCGTTATTCACTTCGATAATATTAGAAATCGCCGTCATCGATAAATCTTTTTCCGCAATCGAAACTAGCATCGAAACGCCTTGCGCAGCAACAAAAGGGAAATTTGCAAATGTGTTAATAATATCCGTTTCCGTAATAAAACCAACATAGCGCGATTGTTCGTTAATAATCGGTAAGATATTCGCCTGATTCGTGTACATCATCTGAATTGCATCTAAAAGCGTACTCGATTCAGAAAGATAAAAACTCTCCAAATACGAGGTATAATCTACTTTTTCATCATCAATTGATAATTCAATCAAATCTTCTTCCGAGATATTTCCAACAAAATCCAACCCTTTAAACAAAGGCAGATGCGTCAATTTATTCTCTTGCACAACTTCTAAAAGCTGACTTGGAGAAGAATTAACTTTCCCTGGTTTTATCTCATTCGATAGATATTCGGTGATATACATGGCACAAATTTATATATTTTAATACATTAATTCTCTATTTTTAATGCTAATTCGGTTAAAATCATTGATTATTAATTGAAATTTAACCAATTTATTCTAAATTATTTAGTCAAAATATATTCCAAAATCTACTAATAATCAAAAAATAATGTGATTTACAATTTTTTAAAGCAAAACTCTTCCTCAAATTCAAAAAAGAGTGGCTTAAATTTTGTAGATTTGCAGTACCAATTTTATCATTGAATGAAGAACCCATTATTTTATGCCAAAATCTTACTTTTTGGCGAATATGGAATTATTGAGAACTCGAAAGGATTAACAATTCCTTATAATTTTTATCAAGGTGCATTAAAATTTGAACCTTCTGAAATTGCAGAATCATCAAATGCTCACTTGAAAAATTATGCAAAATTTTTGGAAGAAAATTTTGCTGATACTTTTGATACAAAATCTTTTTCGGAAGATGTTGCAAACGGAATGTACTTCGATTCTAACATTCCTCAAGGATATGGCGTAGGTAGTTCTGGCGCTTTGGTTGCCGCTATTTATGACAAATATGCCTTGAATAAAATTGATATCAATCAAAATCTAAACAAAGAAAAAATCAGCGAATTAAAAGCGCTTTTCGGTAATTTAGAATCTCATTTTCATGGAAAAAGTTCTGGAATTGATCCTTTGATTTGTTACATGAATATTCCTTTATTAATTCAATCAAAAGATGATATCTCGACAATTGGTTTACCTTCTGCAAATGCTGATGGAAAAGGAGCTGTTTTCTTAATCAATTCTGGTACACCAGGAGAAACGGCGCCAATGATTCATATTTTCTTCGAAAAAATGAAAAAAGAAGGTTTCCGTAAAACATTGAAAGAAGAGTTTATTAAATACAACAATGCATGTATCGAGAACTTTGTGAAAGGTGAATACAATCCGCTTTTTGCAAATCTTCAAAAATTGTCAGCTTGGGGTTATGAGCATTTCAGACCTATGATTCCTCAAAAATTGGTGAATGCATGGAAAACTGGAATTGATACAGATACGTATTACCTAAAACTTTGTGGTTCTGGCGGAGGCGGTTATGTTCTTGGTTTTACACAAGATTATGACAAGGCGAAAAGCTACCTAAAAGACTTTCAGACCGAAGTTATTTACAAATTCTAAAAAAATAATTTATAAAAATATAATCAATGAACATTCAGAAAATAATCTTAAAGGTTTTTGCATTATTTTCTGTTGTTCGTGGCTATAATTTAATTGTGCTAATATTGGCACAATATCTTGCTGCGCTTTTTATTTTTGCGCCAGAAGTTGGTCATCGTCAATTGTTGACAAATCCAAAGTTGGACGGACTTATTCTTTGTTCGATACTTTGTGTGGCCGCAGGATATATCATCAATAATTTTTACGATTTAGAAAAAGACGAACTCAAACGTCCTTTACAAGTTTATCTTCAGAAACAAGTTTCGCAAGGTTTCAAACTAACCGTTTACATTGTTCTAAATGCTTTAGCGTTGATTATTGCAGCTTTAATTTCGTGGAAAGTTTTCATTTTCTTTTTGGTTTATCAATTTTTGGTTTGGTTTTATAGTCACAAAATCAATCGATTTGCATTGATCAAAAACTTTTACTTGGTTGTCATTCGTGTGATGCCATTTTTCGCCTTATTGGTTTATTTTGATCATTTCACATTCAATTTGGCCTTGCATGCTACTTTCTTGACCATTTTATTATTGATTACTGATATTGTAAAAGATTTGAGTTCTCAAAAAGCAGATTTGATTTATAATTATGATTCAATTCCAATTAAATATGGAATCGATTTTACAAAAGTTTTGATTTCATGTTTAATTATTATAGAATTAATCATTGGAATTATTATCATTATGAAAAATGATGTTGGCGCAATGAAATACTTTTTTATTGCTGCAAATATCGCTTTCACAGTGATTTTATTTATCATTTGGAGAATAAAATCGACACAAGCATATAAGATTTTACATTATTTTTTTAAGGGAATGATTGTTGCGGGTGTATTTAGTATCGTATTAATCGAAATAAATCCCTTAACTTTGCAAACTATTGCGCAAAATTTTAATCAGCGCATAAATTAATCAAATTCAGATGAATAACAGACGAAATCAATCCAACGACAGAAATTCCCAAGGCGGGAACAATCGTGGAAAAGGTGGAGCAAGAGGAAATTCTTCTTCTAAACCATCTTCAGGGAAAGGAAAACCAACTTTTGGTGGAAAACCATCAGAAGAAGGAAAGAAAAGTTTTGGACCAAAGAAACCGTTTAACAAACCAGGTGAAAAACCATTTGTTAAAAGACTGAAAAAAGCACCAGTTGATGACGGGACTATTCGTTTAAATAAATATGTAGCGAATGCAGGGATTGCATCCAGAAGAGAGGCCGACGAGTTGATCAAAACTGGAATCGTTACAGTGAATGGTCAAGTGATTACTGAAATGGGTTATAAAGTACAACCCGATGATGAAGTGCGTTTCGATGGTCATAAAATCTCTTCAGAGAAAAATGTATATTTTGTGTTGAACAAGCCAAAAGGGTTTATTTCAACATCAAATGATGAAAAAGGACGTAAAACTGTAATGGACTTAATGTCTACTGCAACTACAGCGAGAATTTTCCCAGTAGGTCGCTTAGACAGACAAACAACAGGCGTTTTATTGTTTACAAATGATGGTTATTTAACTAAGAAATTAACGCATCCAAGTCATGATATCAAAAAAATATATCATGTAACTTTAGATAAAAAGTTAACAGCAAATGATTTGGCTGATATCAAAAAAGGTGTTCGTTTAATTCCTGAAGGAATTGCAGTTGTTGACGAAATTTCTTTTATCGAAGGTAGACCGAAAAATGAAGTTGGTGTAGAATTACACATTGGTTGGAACCGCGTTGTACGTCGTATTTTCGAAACAAAAGGATACGAAGTAGAAGCATTAGACCGCGTTTCTTTTGCAGGACTTACAAAGAAAACTTTACAAAGAGGTGATTTTAGAAGATTAACAGAATTAGAAGTTAACTTCTTGAAAATGTTATAATACCTCAGCTATAAAATTTAAAAACCACTTCTTTCGAAGTGGTTTTCTTGTATTGAGAATTATTTCTTTTCAGAATTTTTTCCTTTGTTTTTCACATATTTCTCTAACCATTGGTCTTGTTCCCACAACATGTGAAGAATGTTTTCTCTTGCTGCATATCCGTGAGATTCTTGTGGTAATAAAACCAAACGTGTTGTTGCTCCCAAACCTTTCAATGCATTGAAATAACGCTCAGATTGCATCGGGAAAGTTCCTGTATTATTATCAGCTTCACCATGAATTAACAACAATGGTGTTTTCATTTTATCTGCATTTTGGAAAGGCGCCATTGTGTTGTAAACATCTGGAGCTTCCCAATAATTACGTTGTTCTGACTGGAATCCAAACGGCGTTAACGTACGGTTATAAGCGCCTGAACGCGCAATACCCGCCGCAAATAAATTAGAATGCGTTAACAAATTTGCTGTCATAAATGCGCCATAAGAATGTCCACCAACCGCAACTCTTTCACGATCGATATAACCTAATTTATCTACCGCATCAATCGCTGCTTTTGCATTGGCAACCAATTGAGGAACGAACGTGTCATTTGGCTCTTCTTTTCCTTCTCCAATAATTGGGAAAGCCGCATCGTCTAACACTGCATATCCTCTCAACGCCCAATAAATAGGACCTCCGTAAGAAGGAGAAGTAAATTTATTTTCAGAAGTTGTAACCTGACCTGCCGTAGACGCATCTTTGAACTCGCGAGGATAAGCCCACATTAACATTGGTAACTTTTCCTTTTTCGTTTTATCATAATTTGGTGGCAAGTATAAAGTTCCTGATAATTCCACACCATCAGCTCGTTTGTACGTAATTAACTCTTTCGAAACTTTGTTCATTGCTTCAAAAGGATTTTTTGTAAACGTTACTTGTTTTGGTTTTCCCCCTTTCTGAAAAATATTACGAACATATAAATTTGGATAATCTGATTTCGATTGAATTTGCTCTAAAATGATTCCTTTCTTTGGATCAATAACACGAGCAATTGCTTCTAATTTATCTGATTTTTGCGCTCTCCATAAACGAGAAGTTTTTTGCGTTTTGATATCAAAATCATCAACAAAAGGTAAGATTCCATCAGCAGAAACTCCTTCTCCGACTAACATCAATTTTCCTTTGTTAATCGCTAAAACATTGTAACCATAATCATTCATTTCAGTTACGAAATTTCCAGGATTATTGTATGCATCTTGCGAATTTCTACTGAAAAAACGGATTGGTTCTTGAGTTGGATTTGACGGATTGAACAAATAACTACTTTCGTTTCGTGTGTTATACCAAGCATCTCTCACAATCGCAACCTCATCATTTCCCCAAGTCACTCCTCTATAACGATCTTTTACTTTTACCAACAACTCTTTGTTCGCAGTAAAAGGCGCCGCAACTTGATAAAGTGCATCGCGATATTCCGCAGGTTTGTTTGCATCACCACCATCTAAAGCCTCAACCCAATACAATGTATTTGGTTTATCTGCTCTCCAATTCAAACCTCTTTTCCCCGTAATTGTCGAAGAAAATCCTTTCGGAACAACTTCTTGTAACTCTTTATGATCAACTTCTTTTATTAATTTTCCGTTGATATCATACACAATATCAGTTGATGGAAAACTATTGTAGGTTACTAAATATGAAAAAGGTTTTTTGATTTCGTTCACCAAAACATATTGTCCATCTGGAGAAGTCGAAATATCCGTGTACATCGCAGCATCTTTCCATTTCGATTTTGCTCCTGTTTCGATATTAACTTTTACTAATTCAGAAATTGCTAATTGCTCGAAGTTAAACTCATCATTTTTATTTTGCAATAAATCTTGATAAGTTCTGTTTTGTGCTTCTTTTCCGTCAGCAACAGAAACTGTAGGTCCAGTCGCAATAGCATCTTTCGTATCAATCAATGCTTTTTTAGAAGCCGGAATTACATTCACAATTAATTCTGTATCTGAAATCCAATTGAAAGGACGACCTAAGTTTGCGTTTAATTTATCTTCATAAACTTTTGTTGCAGCTTGTGTTTTTACATCAATAATCCACAATTCTACACCTTTATTTGTTGTATTTGTAACGGCAAATTTTGATTGAGAAGTGTTCCAAGACTGATTAGAAAAACGACCTTTTGCAGGTAAACCAGCTATCGTTTTTTCTTTTGAAGTTTTCAGATCAAAATAAGTAATTTTCTCACTGAATGTTTCACGTGAATTGATATTTGTAACTGGATTAATTCGTAATCCTGCTAAACGTAATTCTTTTTCTGACAATTCATTAATCGTTTTATAACGACTTCTATAAGACAAAAATGCATTTTCTGCCTTGCGATCTGTACTAATTGAGGGTGGCATATCCGCATCTGCCAATTGTAAAATTTCTTGCGGAGGCAATTGATAAGTAACATTTTCTTGCGCTTTTACCGACGCACCAAAAGTCATCGCTATAAAAAGCAACGAGTAAACAATTTTCTTCATGTGTTTTTAAGATTTTACTTTATAAAGATATTGAATCTTTGGTAAAATGATATGATAGAAGTTAGTTTTGACCAAAATGTATAAAAAAAGACGAATAATATTCGTCTTTTCAATTTTATCTTCTTTTACCAAATTTCCCTCCTTTGGTATTTGTTGGTGGTTTACTTTTTCCTACTCTAGCCTGAGTTGTTGATTTTTTTACAGGCTTTTTGATTGATTTTCCTTTCGAATCTTTAAAATCTGGAGAAATTTCTTTTGTTTTTTTCGAAGATGATTTTTTTGATTTTGAAGCTGGTTTCTTTTCTTCATGTTTTTCAGAATCTCTCGTTAATCGATTGATTTCCGCTAATTCTTCTGCTGTTAAATCTCGGTGTTGACCAATTCCTACGTTCAACGTTAAGTTCATAATTCGAACTCGTTCTAATTTTTTTACACCATATCCAAAATATTCGCACATACGACGAATCTGTCTATTCAAACCTTGGATTAATGTAATTTTGAAAACATTTGTACTTATTTTTTCGATCTTACATTTCTTCGTTACTTGATTTAAAATCGGAACACCTTTCGACATACGTTCGCAAAATTCGTCCGTAATTGGTTTATCAACGGTTACAATATATTCTTTTTCGTGATTATTTCCTGCACGTAAAATCTTATTCACAATATCGCCATCACTCGTCAATAAAATCAACCCTTGCGAATCTTTATCTAAACGACCAATCGGGAAAATTCGTTCTCCAAACGAAAGAAAATCGACAATATTATCTGGATCTGTAGGATCTGTTGTACAGGTAACACCCACAGGTTTATTAAGCATAATATAAACCGCATGCTCCTTTTCGCGCGGTTCTATTTCGACACCTTTTACAGTCACCACGTCATTTGGTCCTACAAATTGCCCAATTTTAGCAACTCGTCCATTAATTTGTACCAAACGATTTTCGATGTATTGATCTGCTTCGCGACGCGAACAAAAACCACTATCGCTAATATATTTGTTTAAACGCAAAAAATTAGTTTCTTCCATACTTGCAAAGATAGTTTTTTATCGATTTGAAATATATTTTGACAAAATTCTTTATCATTCTGCAAAACGATGAAACTTATTTATCTTTACAAAACCAAAGATTTTGAGAAATGAAAAAAGTATTTTTTTTGAAAACTTGCGATACGTGCAAACGTATTATGAAAGAGTTTGATTTTACAGGTTTTAATTTGCATGAAATAAAATCGACTGCGATAACAGCAGAAGAATTAGAAGAAATGAAGAATTTAGCTGGGAGTTACGAAGCTTTATTTTCGAGACGTGCACAGAATTACAAAAAATTAGGATTGAAAGATCAACAGCTTTCTGAAGATGATATCAAAAATTATATTTTATCTGATTATACTTTCCTAAAACGTCCTGTAGTGGTAGACGGAGACAAAATTTTTATTGGGAACGAAAAGAAAAACTTAGAAGCCCTTGGGCAATATTTGAAATAGAAATCACACATGAAAAAAACAATTTTATTGAGTACACTTTTAATGAGCGCTAGTTTATTGGCTCAGAAAAAGAATGTCACAATGGAAGATGCTGTACTTGGATTATCGACGAATTTACGTATCGAAAATCTAAATCAAGTTCAATGGATTCCGAATCAAAATGCGTACACACAAAATGTAAAAACGTCTTATGGCGAAGCTTTAATCAAGAAAGAAGTTCCTTCTCTTAAAACTGATACAATTTTTAGAAGTTCTCAATTTGAGAATAAAAGAATTCCTTCTTTGAATTGGATTAATGATAAGCAAGCTTATTATTCGACAAAAACAGGTTATAAAACAATTACAACTGCTGGTCAACAAAATGATTGGTTGAAATTACCTGATAATGCAGAAAATGAAGAATTTGATGCAACAAATAATCAAGTTGGATATGTGGTTGATAACAATTTATTTTTTGTTGATAAAACTGGAAAAACGCATCAAATTACCAAAGACGGAAAATATGAAATTGTGAATGGAAAATCGGTTCATCAAAATGAATTCGGTATTCACAAAGGAATTTTCATTTCGCCAAAAGGAAATTTAGTTGCGTTTTATAGAATGGATCAAACAGCGGTTACAGATTATCCAATTATCGATTGGTCGGTACAACCTGCGGTAAACAAAAACATCAAATATCCATTTGCTGGAACAAAAAATCATACGGTTACGTTAGGTGTTTATAATCCATCCACTCAAAAAACGATTTTCTTAGAAACTCATCCAGAAGTTGATCATTATTTAACTTCGGTTACGTGGTCGCCAGATGAAAAACATATTTATATCGCGTTACTTTCTCGTAATCAAAAACACATGGAATTGAATCAATATGATGCTGTTTCAGGGAAATTGATTAAAACATTATTCAAAGAAGATGATGCAAAATATGTAGAACCTCAAAACGAATTACATTTTATTCCAGGAAAAAATAACGAGTTTGTTTGGTGGTCGCAACGTGATGGTTTTATGCATTTGTATCGCTTCAATACAGACGGAAAATTATTAAACCAAATCACAAAAGGAGATTGGATTGTAACGGATCTTGTTGGCGAAAATGCGAAGAAAAAAGAATTCTTAATTATAACAACAAAAGATTCTCCGAAAGATCGTCATTTATATACAGTGAATTGGGAGAATGGAAAATTGCGTAAAATAACAACAGATGCAGGAACGCACAATGTTTCGGTTTCAACGAATGGAGAATATGCAATTGATAATTGGAGCAATGATAACACGCCTCGTAAAATTGATGTGTTGGATGCAAATGGAAAATTCAAACAAAATATCTTAACTGCTCAAAATCCTTTGGCAAATTACAACACAGCGAAAGTTGAAAATGTAACATTAAAAGCAGATGATGGAACAGATTTGTATGGAAAATTGATTTATCCTACAAACTTTGATTCTTCGAAAAAATATCCAGTTATCGTTTATTTGTACAATGGTCCTCACGCGCAGTTAATCACGAATCGTTTTCCTGCAACAGGAAATCTTTGGTACGATCATTTAGCGGAAAAAGGTTATGTTGTGTTTACAATGGACGGACGCGGATCAGCTAATAGAGGTCTTAAATTTGAGCAAGCGATTCACGGAAATGTGGCAACTACAGAAATGAATGACCAAATGAAAGGTGTCGATTTCTTGAAAACTTTACCTTTCGTAGATGCGGAACGTATGGGAATTCATGGTTGGTCTTATGGTGGATTTATGACAACATCATTCATGTTACGTAAACCTGACGTTTTCAAAGTTGGAGTTGCTGGTGGACCAGTTTTAGATTGGACGCAATACGAAATTATGTACACAGAGCGTTACATGGAATCGCCGCAAGATAATCCTGAAGGTTTCAAAAACACAAATTTAATTAATCGTGTAAAAGACTTAAAAGGTAAATTATTGATGATTCACGGAGCGCAAGATAATGTGGTTGTTTGGCAACATTCAATTGATTTTATTCGCGAAGCAGTGAAAAATGGTGTTCAAATGGATTACTTTGTTTATCCTGGACATGAGCATAATGTTCGTGGAAAAGACCGCGTTCATTTGATGCAAAAAATTACAGATTACTTCGATTTATATCTTAAACCAGAGGGTACTTCTCAAAAATAATAGTCAACAAAAAACCACTTCTTGCGAAGTGGTTTTTTATTTATTCTCCTGAAATCTTGTACCAATTTTTTTCAAGTTTTTTATTCTGAGTAGGGTCTGTTTTTACTTTCTCATCAAATATTTTTGAGTAATTTTTTGATTCAGTATAAATATATTTAGAATCAGGAGTAAAAAAGGAAAACTTGGAAATAAAAAATTCTATTGTGTATTTATTCTCTATATCCTTTCTTACAACTATTTTATTTCCATCATTTGATATTACTGGATATTCAAAAGGTGCTTTATACAGATAAAATTCTTTGTCATTCTCAAGATTAATTTTATCTTTTTTTATATCCTCAACAATTTCCATTCTTTTATTATATAGTAATACCCAATCAAATCGCTCAATTAGATTGTGTGGGATAGAATTAAAAATTGTCAAAAATAGAATCATTAATGCGAATAAAAATTTAAAAATTCTTTTCTTAAAATCTAATCGTTTTCTACTCTGAAAAAGTTTTACACCATTTCTAATTGATAAAAGAAAAAATAAAAAGGCGACAAAAAACAAAATAAACTGAGCTACAAAGTCCCAAATTTCATAAAAAATCAATAATTGTAATAAAATCCATGAAAGGAATATCAAAAAATATATGAAATAATTGTTCGGATATAAAATATTATCACCCTTCATTTTCAATGTATTACAACTTAAACTTTTACTTCTTCGTAAATTCGAATTTTTGTCCAGCTTCTTCTACAGAAAATGTCTTTTTATCTTTTGCAAAAGTCAATTCTAAACCACCTTGTTCATTCACAAATTTACCATCACCTTGATAATCTAACGGAATAGTTTGTCCACCAAAAACTAAATTCAATTTATCGTTTTCAGCTTTCAACACAAATTCTGCATTGATTTGTTTGTTCGTAAATGTACCTTCATATTCTTTTGGATTAATCTTTTCAACAGGTTTTGCATCACCCATATTGAATGTATTATTCTTCAAATCTACATCTGGTAAAGCACCTTTTGGATCTAATTTAACCGTCGAAACTTCTTTTGTTGAAGGCACTTTGAAAGTCCATTCTGTATTACGTTTCCAAACTTCAATCGGTAATTTAACTTCTTGAGAAGTTCCATCTTTAAAGTTAACTTGAACAGTAGTTGGCATTGGTAATTGACCAAAATTTTCAACTTTCAAAATCAAGCCTTTTTTATAATCACCATCTACATATTTTGCGCTGTTAATTCCTTGATCAATTGTCCATTTATTCAAGAACCAACCTCTCCAAAACCACGATAATTCCTCTCCCGAAACATTTTCCATTGTACGGAAAAAATCTTCTGGCGTTGGATGTTTATATGCCCAATATTTGATGTATTGACGTAATGCTTTATCAAATTTTTCTTCGCCCAAAATTGTTTCACGTAAAACTTTCATTCCCGCTCCCGGCTTATAATACAACAATGCACCGATATTTCTTTCGCGCATATTGTCTGGTTGCGTTGTTACAGGCTCAAGATTATCGCTGAATAAATAACCCGCCATTCGTTGTGCAGATTGCTTTTTGTAATATTCGCCATTGTTGAAATTCTTCGTCGAAATATCATTGATAAATGTATTAAAACCTTCGTCCATCCAACCATGAACACGCTCATTAGAACCAACAATCATCGGGAACCAAATATGTCCAAATTCGTGATCTGTAACGCCCCAAAGACTTTCTCCTTTCGAAGTCAAATGACAAAAAACAATACCCGGATATTCCATTCCACCCTCATTTCCTGCTACATTTGTCGCCGCTGGATAAGGATATTCTAACCATTGTTTCGAGTAATGTTCAATAGAAGCTTTTGTATATTCTGTCGATCTTCCCCAAGCTTCATTTCCGTCACTTTCTACTGGATAAGCCGAAATTGCCAATGATTTTTGACCACTTGGAAGATTAATTTTTGCTGCATCTAAGATAAATGAAGATGATGAAGCCCAAGCAAAATCGCGTGTATTCTGAATTTTAAATTTCCACGTTTTTGTTCCTTTAGCAACTTTTGTCGCTTTGTTTACCTCATCAGCAGAACGAATAATAACGGTTTTATCACTCGATTTTGCTTTGTTCCAACGGCTTACTTCTTCTTTTGAGTAGACCTCATTTTCATTCAATAATTCTCCCGAACCAACCACATAATGCGTTGACGGAACCGTAATACTGGCTGTTACATCTCCATATTCCAGATAAAATTCTCCTGGACCTAGATAAGGCAAAGTATTCCATCCCATAATATCATCATAAACCGCCATTCTCGGAAACCATTGCGCCATCGTAAAGATTTTACCATTTTTAGTCGGTTCCACTCCCATTCTGTCCGCTCCATAATTTGGCGAAACAAACGAATATTCAATCTTGATTTTTGTTTTTCCTCCACGCGCTTTCAAATGATTAATCAAATCAATTTGCATACGCGTATCTGAAATCGTGTACTTCGCTTCTTTTCCGTCTATTTGAACAGATTTAATTTTATAACCTCCTTCAAATTCAGAAGTTGAATCACCATAACGGCTTCCAGAAATTGGTAATAAAGCACTTCCACGAGATTCTTTTTTGAATAAATTTTGATCTAATTGTAACCACAAAAAGTCTAAATCATCAAAACTATTGTTGGTATATGTAATTTCAGATGTTCCCGAAATTTCATTTTTTTCTTCATTCAAACTAACATTCAGATTATAATCTGCACGATTTTGCCAATAATTATGACCTGGTTTTCCACTCGCTGAACGAGTTTCTGTTGCATTATTCTGATAAAAAAATGGTTTAAAAGCTTCTTGATAATCGTATTTAGGTTTCTCTTGTTGACCAAAAACCGAAATCGAAAATAAACTTATTCCTAAAAGTAAGGGTTTGAAATAATTTTTCTTCATGTGTGAAATTTTACAGTAATTATAAAAATACCTCATATTTTTCAATACGAGGTAATTTCAACTTTATAATTATTCTAAAATTTTAGCTTGAAGCTTCTTAAATTCTTCTGGCGTAGATTTTTTTGGTTGATTAATTTGCGGAAGTTTTGCAAGCTGAGATTTGTTATCGCCCATATGCGAAATGCTTTGGTGTGCCACATGTTTCGCATACCAATCTAATCCGCGCGAAGCTGCACTTGTAGACGATGCTGATATATATAGTTTATCTTTTTTCGTTTCGATGACAAAGACATCTTCGTCATTTTCTTTTGGAATCTCTTTGAGTACAATTTTGTTCTTCAACCACGGAAATTGCCTCGTAGCCAAATCTTTTACTGCAGCATATTGTGCATACAATTGTGTACCCAAAATAAATAAGGTAAAGCAAGTAATAAATTTCAGTTTTTTCATTCTAATGTTTTGATTAGATGAAATTAACACATTTGTACGCAATAAAAAACTCATCCAAAAAAGATGAGTTTTCTATATTTTATTAATTTTTATGAAAATCATTTCTTGTTTGCATAAAGAACTGGATTCAAATTCTCGTCATTATACATTTTCATTTGTTTATACACTTTCATGTATTTTTTACCCGCTTCAAAATCAGCCAATAATTCTTCAATCGCAGTTGATAAATCTTGATGTTGTTGATTCAAAACATCTAATTTCACTTGACAAGCAGCTTTATGTTCTGGAGTTGCATCTTCACGTTCTACCTCTTGTTTCATGTGATAAACCTTAAGCGATAAAATAGAAAAACGGTCTACAGCCCACGCAGGAGATTCTGTATTATATGTTGCATCTTCTTTTACGTCAACGTTCGCATATTGTTGTAAAAACCAGCTATCCACATATTCTACCATATCTGTACGTTCTTGGTTTGATTTATCAATCCAACGTTTTAAACTTAGCGCTTCAACAGGATCAATTTGTGGATCACGAATAATATCTTCTAAATGCCACTGAACTGTATCAATCCAATTTTTTTTGTACAATAAATGAGCGATTAAATCTTCTTCGCTATATGGATTTTCTATTTGACGATTTACATCATCATATTTGTGATAATCATTGATACTTTGATTAAAAATAGACCAAGCTTTATCTGTGAATTTCATGTTTTGTTTTAGTTTATAAAATAAAAGCATTGTAATTGTATACGCAACTACAATGCTTTATTATTTAATTAAAAATATATTTTAATTTTCTTTTTTGTCAGAAGTACTTTCTGTAGCTTCTGATTTGTTATCATCTTTTGTTGCTTTCTTGAATTCGTTTAATCCAGAACCTAATCCTTTCATTAATTCAGGAATTTTCTTTCCTCCGAATAATAATAACACAACAAGTACGATTACGATCCATTCTTTACCTCCTAATCCCATACTGAATTGATTTTAATGCAAATATATAATTTATTTATTACATTCCCGCTACCCAAGAAGCAGGATTTTGTTTTGTTGTTCCACTCCAAATTTGGAAATTCATGACTGTTTCACCATCTCCACTTGTATAGATAATTCCTAAAGATTGACCACGTTTTACATCATCACCTTTCGAAACACTTACACTTGACAAGTTTGTATAAACTGAATAATATGAACCATGTCTTACCAATACAGATTTACCATTTCCAGATACACTCATTACAGCTTGAACAGTTCCTTCGTAAACGGCACGTGCATGTGCACCACGATAAGTTGAAATATCAACACCACTATTTTGTGTTGTAATATTAGATAAAACTGGGTGAGAATTAGAACCAAATCTACTTACAACCGTTCCTTTATCAACAGGCCAAGGTAAACGACCTCTGTTTGATGAGAACTCTCCCGAAATACCTTCAGAATCTGGACGTTCTGCAAAAGTTTCAGCTGGTTTTACCGCATCTACTTTTACGACACGTTCTTTTTCTGGTACTTTTACAACAACTTTCTGTTCAGCTTCTATTTTCGCTTTACGCTCAGCTTCTGCTTTTGCCGCAGCAATTTTACGTGCATCTTCCTCTTTTTGAGCTTTAAGACGCGCATCTTCTTCCGCTTTACGTTGGGCAATAATTCGTTGACGTTCAGCTTCAGCTTCACGTTCTAATTGCTCAAATTTAGAAATCTCAGTTTTCGCTGTAGAAACGAAACTTCCAGTTGGATGATGAGTTAAATAAGATTGATACGCTTGTTTTGTATGCGCAGAACGTGCAATATTCCATGCTTTGGCATCATTCTCAATTCTTAAAATAGCTGTACGAGCAGATTTCGCGTAATCACCTTTCGGATTATCTCTTAAATATTCGTTATAAGAGGCAATAGAGTTTCCTCGTTTTGCTTCGTTCCAATCTTTTAAATCTTTTTCTGCTCGAATCTTCGCTTGACGAATTTCTTCTTCAATGATTGCTTTAATCTGTGCATCAATTTGACGTTGTTGTGCTTCTTTCGCATTGATTTCTGCAGCAATAACACCTTCATTTTTACGGAATTCTTCAACGGCTTTCTCTTTTGTTAAACGTTCTTTTTCAAGATTTTGACTAAACAACGTTTGTTGAGAAAGTACTTTTTCTTTTTCGTCCTTCGCTTTTTCTTTTTGCGCTTTTTTCGTCTGAATATCAGTTTGTTTACCGATAATTTCATTCGCTTGTCCTAATTGGAAAGCCGAATATTTTTCTAAATATTTGATACGACGATAAGCCTCTCCCAAACTTTTAGAAGAAAGCACAAAAAGTAATTTATTTTCAACAGATTTGTTCTTATATGCACGAACCAAAACCTGTTTGTAGTCTTTTTTTAGCTCAACCAACTCGCGCGAAAGTTTATTAATCTCTAACTGAGTTAAATAAATTTCGTCCTCGATAAAGCGTTTTTCTTTTGATAAGTTGTTGACTAATTTTGTTTGAACCTGAATTTTTTTCGTCAAATTCTGCACAAAATCAACATTTAACTTCGAATTTTGCTTATTAACCTCGAGTTGTTTGTTTAAGTTTATAATCTCTTTTTTAAGCTGAGCATTCTGTTTTTGTAAGTTCGCTTTATTGTACGGAACCTGCGCAAACACTGATAATGACAACGTTAAAAGTACAGTTGATAAAACAAACTTCATTATTTTATTTCTTTTTTCTTATACCCATCTGGAATTGAGAACGGTGTGTTCGTTTCCTGAAACGTAAAACTATTATATTCCAAGTCTATTTGACGCGTTTTTTTCTCTTTTATAATAATTTTAACATTTTTCGGAAATTCCTCTGCTCCAGCTTTTACCCAATTGTCGTAAGCCAAATCAACTTCCATTTTTCGTTTTGGATCTTTTAGATGAGCTTCTTTCAATCGGAAACCGTTATCAAAAACATATGTTTGTATGTATTCGCCTTCTTTTGGAGAAGTTGCAATCGCTTGATTTTTATTATATGTAATCGTATATTGATTATTCGCAAAAGTCGCTGTATAATCTGTAGGATTAAGATCAACGAAAACTTTTCCTAACATCAAATTTTGTAATTTTTGATAATCGATAAAATCAACTTTCAATAATTTATTTGCAATAGAAAAATCTCCTTCATAATATGTTCCACCTAACTTTTCAAAAGCCGAAAAACCATCAGGCGTAATCAATGCGCGTGCACCTGTAAATCCAAATTTTGTAGCATTAACCCATATCTTTTGTCCATTTTTCACAGCAATTGTAGCATTTACATCTCCAGAAATTTCTTCTAAATCTGCCGTTACTTTTGCCTTAATCGTTAAATCTTTGAATGATGTTTTTTTTGACAAGGTTTGCTGAATAATTTTCGAAGAAGCTGAAACAACTTCTGTATTATCTTTATCTACTTTTGCTACTTTCTGAGTGTTACAAGCTGTTGCAAGAACTCCTAAACAAAAGATATACGTTAATTTTTTGATCATAATTTATTAAGCTTCGTGAGATTTAAAATCCAATTCTGAGTAATCTCCTAAACTGATACTGCGCGAAACACCGTAATATTTGGCATTGTTTCCGATCATTGTATCTGTAAGATTTGCATTACTGATGATTGAATTTTCTTGAATCAAACTGTTATCAATATTCGAGTTTTCAACAACTGTTCCATTTCCTAATGAAACAAAAGGTCCAATTTTCGAATTTTTAATCACAACATTTTCTCCAATAAAACATGGCTCGATGATTAATGAATTGTCAACCGTTGCTGATGCAGCAATTCCTTTAAATTCTTCTTTATCTAAGTTAAGAACACGAGTGTTTGTATCTACAGTAACGGCTTTGTTACCACAATCCATCCATTCGTCTACTTTTCCAAGCGTAAATTTATCACCCGCAGCACGCATATTTTCTAATGCATCCGTCAATTGATATTCACCTCCTTTTTGAATATCATTTTCTAATAAATATTCGATTTCTTTATATAGCTTTTGTCCATCACGGAAAAAGTAAATTCCGATAATTGCTAAATCCGAAACAAATTCTTTTGGTTTTTCTACGAAATCAGTGATAACACTGTTATCGTCTAATTTCACAACTCCAAAAGCTGATGGATTTTCAACTTGTTTTACCCAAACAACCCCATCCGACTCCATATCTAATTTGAAATCTGCACGAAATAATGTGTCTGCATACGCCACAACCGTTGGTCCATCCAAAGCTTCTTTTGCCATCCAAATAGAATGTGCTGTTCCAAGCGGCTCCAATTGATGACAAATTGTTCCTTTTGCTCCTAATTTTTCTGCAATTGCAATTAAATCAGCTTCAACCTCAGCTCCAAAATCACCAATTACAAAAGCAATTTCGTCAATTTTTTCTGAACAAACTTTTGCAATATCTTCTACCAAACGATGTACGATTGGTTTTCCAGCAATTGGAATTAATGGTTTTGGTGTTGTTAATGTATGAGGGCGTAAACGTGAACCACGTCCTGCCATTGGGATAATAATTTTCATTTTATTTCTAAAAATATTTTTTGTTAGATTGATATTTTATGATTGGATTAATTCTTTTTTACATTCTTCGACAAGCTCAGAATGATAAAAAAATATTTATTGTTTTCCTGTACTTCCGAAACCTCCAGCTCCTCGTTCAGTTTCATTTAATGCATTAGATTCTTCCCATTCAACCGTTTCGTGTTTTGCGATTACTAATTGTGCAATACGTTCACCATCGTTGATTGTGACTGCTTCGTTAGAAACATTCGCTAAAATAACACCGATTTCTCCACGATAATCTGCGTCGATTGTTCCAGGAGAATTCAAACAAGTTAAACCATATTTTAACGCCATTCCACTACGAGGACGAACTTGTGCTTCGTAACCTGCTGGTAGCTCAATGCTCAATCCTGTTGGAATTAATCTTCTTTCCAAAGGTTTTAATTCGATTGGTGCATCAATGTTAGCAGTTAAATCCATTCCAGCCGATAAAGCTGTTTTATATTCTGGTAAAGCGTGTTTCGAGATGTTGATAACTTTTACTTTCATCTTTATTTTCTTAGTTTTTTAAGTGTGTTTTTTTCCGCAAACGCAATAAGCGCAATGTACACGATTAGAATCAGATTACCAATAATCAAATTAGAATCGAGCATATAATAATTTGTACATGCTAGAGCAATTGCAATTCCCATGTAAAGTAGAATTTTATTCACCTTATATGGAATTGGATAAACTTTCTGCCCCCAAATGTACGAAATCACCATCATTACACCATACGCCAATAAAGTTGTCCAAGCAGAAACCATAAATCCATATTTTGGCAATAAAAAAACATTCAAAATAATTGTAATTGCACCACCTACTAATGAAATTATTGTTCCGATACTTGTTCTATCCGTTACTTTGTACCAAGTTGAAAGGTTGTAATAAATTCCGAAAAATAAATTCGCAATTAAAATAATTGGAACAATATCTAAAGCATTCCAATAAGTTGAATTTGGAACAAATATTTTCTTAATCCAATCAATATTTGCTAAAATTCCAAGAATCACAATATTACAAATGATACTGAAAAAGAACAGAATATTCGCATACGTCTGTTTTGCATCTCCTTTTTTGGCAACTTTAAAGAAAAATGGTTCTATACCCATTCGATAAGCTGTTACGAAAAGCGTCATCAATGTTGCTAATTTGTAACAAGCGCCATAAGAACCCGCTGCTGCTGGATCTATTAATTGTCGTTGAACTAATTTATCGAAATTTTCATTCAAAATATAACCTAAACCAGCAATCATAATCGGATAACCGTACAAAAACATTTGCTTGAAAAGTGGTTGATCAAATTTGAATTGAACATGACGTACAACGCCTATTAACAATACAAAACCTAAAATACTCGCTAATAAATTCGCAATAAATGGATAGGAAATCGCATTATCAAAACCAAGACTTAGCATAAAATCTTTCGAAACATAATACAACAAACCAATTGTCAAAACTGCTTGAAAAACATTCTGAATTACGCGAATTGCTGTATATAATATTGGTCGATTTTTAAAACGTAGAACTGCAAAAGGAATCACACAAATTGCATCAAAAAAAGCAATCCAGGCAAACCATAACAAGTATTCGGGATGATCGCTATAGTTTGCAAAATCTGCCAAAGGTTGTAAAAAAAGAAAAACCAAAACGAGCATCGCAGTGGAACTCATTACCATAAACCAAAAAGCTGTATTCAACACTTTTTGATACATTCCTTCTTCGGTTGCGTAGCGGAAAAAGGCTGTTTCGAAACCAAATGTTAAAATGACATTCAGGAAAGAAACCGCAGAATATAATTGAGAAAACATTGCAAAATCTGAATTATCAACTTGCTTGATAATAAAAAAATTCAATGCTAAAATAATTACCCTCGGCAAAATAGAGCCAATACCGTAGATAATGGTCTCACTAAAAAGCTTTTTATACAAAGTCGTTAAAATTTTTACAAAATTGAGTTTCTTTTCGTAAAATTCAAAATACCTAAGCTACAAATTAATTAACTTTGTCTGTTCAATACATATATTATGATAGAGTTATCTAATCGTAAAGTTGGATTAATAGGGAATGGAAGCTGGGCAACTGCGATTGCAAAAATGCTGAATAAAAACCTCGAAACTTTCAACTGGTGGGTAAAAGATGAATACGTAAAAGGATATTTGGAGCGAAATAGACACAATCCAAATTATTTAACTGATGTCGAATTTAAGTCAGAAAAGCTTAAAATTTCAACGGATATCAACGAAGTTGTCATGAATTCGGATATCATCTTTTTGGTTGTGCCATCTATTTACGTTGCCGATTGTTTGAGTAAATTAACTGTTCCGTTGACAGATAAATTTGTTGTGACATCAATCAAAGGAATTATTCCAGATTATTATCAATTGGTTGGACAATATTTATTTGATAAATTCGACGTAAAAGAAGAACAATTAGGAATTGTAAGCGGTCCTTGTCACGCTGAGGAAGTTGCTTTGGAGCGTCTTTCATATTTGACAATTGCGGCGCAAAACGAAGCTAAAGCACAAGTTGTTGCGGATTGTTTAGCATGTGATTTTATCAAAACAAAACTTTCAAATGATATTTACGGAACTGAATTTGGAGCGGTATTGAAAAATATTTACGCAATTGCAGCAGGTATTGCACATGGTTTGGGTTATGGAGATAATTTCCAAGCAGTTTTGATGAGTAACGCAATTCGAGAAATGAATCATATCTTGAAAACAGCAAGTCCAATGAAACGTAAAATTAACGATTCGGCTTATTTAGGCGATTTGTTGGTGACTGGATATTCGTTCTTTTCACGAAATCGTATGTTTGGGAATATGATCGGAAAAGGTTACACCGTAAAATCTGCTATTTTGGAGATGAACATGGTTGCCGAAGGTTACTATGCAACAAAAGGTGTGGCGATTATGAATGAGCAATATCAAATAAAAGCGCCAATTATCAACGCTGTTCATAAGATTTTATACGAAGATAAAAATCCGAAGAAAACTTTCGAAAAGTTGTCTAAAAAATTAGATTAAGATGATTAAACAAGATTTTATTTCAAAATATATTCAAGAATTAAACAAAACATTAGCACGAATTATTTCGTTAGAAGTCGGAAATGCTGATGAAGGTTTTTTGATTATTTTCAATCAAATGTTACAATCGTATTACAAAATTGATGACAATAATTTGTCGACTTTATTGGAAGCAAACGAAGAACGCGATCAGTTTTTGTTGGCAGATGAATTGAAAAAGAAAAATATTTTGACGTTTATGAAAGCGATTCGTATTTATCTAAATCGAGAAGATATTGTAAAAGCAAAAGCATCTTACGAAGTCTTGAAACGCATTGAAAGCATCAATTCTGGAATTTTTCAATTTCCGACAGAAGAAGATAATTTGATTGCGCAAGAACGAAAAGTTGTGGAAGAAAAAATGAGTAATTTGTAAGACCTTGTCAAGGTTTTGAACCTTGACAAGGTCTCTAAAAAATAATTAAAAGCTAACCAATAATTTGATTGTTGTGTTGGCTTTTTTTATTTTTGATTAAAACCTTCTATTGAAAAAATTAAAAAAAATATTGATTTCAACATTTGTTTTCATTTTTCTAATGATGAATATTATTGCCATTTTTCATGCATATAAATTCACTCATTTTATTGAAGCAGATCAATCGTTCAAAAGAAAATCTCCAAATGATTTAACAACCTTCGAAAAAGTTAAAATGGTTTTCTTAGGTGTTGAAAATCCTAAACCTTCATCCAATTTAGCTGTTCCAAAAGAATATAAAGTAGAGCGATTAAAAAGTAATGTTGAGCTTGAAATTTGGATAAAAAAAGTTGAAAACGAAAAAGGAATTGTACTTCTTTTTCATGGATATTCGTCAGAAAAAACATCGCTTTTAGAAAATGCTAATTATTTTAATGAGTTGGGATATTCAACAATATTGACTGATTTTATGGGAAGTGGAAATTCTGAAGGTTATCAAACAACCATCGGATTTTTTGAAGCCGAAAACGTGAAAAGAGTTTATAATTTTGCATTAAAAAATCATAAGAACGTTATTTTATATGGAAATTCAATGGGCGCTTCCGCAATAATGCGAGCTGTTGCTCAAAAAGACGCAAATCCTTCCTCTATAATTATTGAATGTCCTTTTGGTACCATGAAAAAAACGGTTGATAATCGTTTCAAAAACATGAATATTCCAACATTTCCTATGTCTAATTTATTGACCTTTTGGGGAGGAACGATTAATAATTTTTGGGCTTTTGATCACAATCCCGAAGATTATGCAAAATCTATAAAACAACCTATTTTGCTGCTATATGGCGAAAAAGATAAAAATGTGACAAATCAAGAAACACAACAAATATTTCAAAATATTCAATCCAACTCTAAAATTCTTAAAACGTTTCCTCAAGCTGGTCATGAAAATTATTTGAATAGATTTGGGCAAGAATGGAAACAAACTATTTCCTCATTTTTGGATAAAGTGAAATAATATTATTATCTTAACACAACCTAAATCAATCTACTATGGATAATATTCTCTCATTACTATCATCATTACTTTGTTGTTTTTTACCATTTGCCTTAATTTTTGGAATTGCTTTTTGGGCAAGTAAATCGCGCGAAAAGAAACAAAATGCTTTGTTAGCACAAGTTCCTCCAAATGCAGAGTTCAAAGCAGTTTTGCGTTATAACTTTGGAAATCAACAATCAAAATTCTTTAAAATGAAAGCGTTTCAAGGAAGTGGTGTTTTATATGTTTTGGACGACAAAATACATTATATCACCACAAATAATCCGAATGATAATTTTATTTTCGACCTCAAAACTTCACAAATCAATTGGATTGGTGTTAATCTTACAAATGGTTTATTGGAATGGTTTCAATTGAAAAATGGAGAAAAAGATTATTATTTCAATGTCGAAACTGGCATGTTTATTTTTAATACGAATTCCAAAAAAATGAAAACAACGCAAGTTTTTAATTACTTGAAAGAAGCGCAGAAAAAATATCAATAATGCTAAATATTCTTCTTTAGATTTTATTTAGAGTATAATTATTCAGGTGGATTTTTTAATTTTATCCAAAATATAATCGAATGAAAAAAATATTTACTCTACTTGCCTTATGTTCTACTTTTGCTTTTGGGCAATATATATCGAAAGCGAAAATAACTTCTAAAAGCACAAATAATTCTTTTGAAATAAGCGATGTAAAATACATTAATGATGGAAAAGGATTACAATTCAAAACAGATTTATCAAAAAATACTTTCGCGGTAGTTAGAGTAAAAGATTTCGATTTGGTTTATGATTCTGAAAATTTGTCTAAAAATATTCCTGAAATAAAAGGTGTGTTTAGCAAAGATTCTTTTAGTTATCCTGATGGAGTTTATGTGACAAAAGACGATTTTGTTTCCAAGAATGTAGAAAGTAAAGCATTTGAAATGAAACCAAATCTTTATGCGGATTTGTTTGAACAATCGGCAGATTTGGTTAATTTTTATGATACAAAAGGAAAATTTCCTGAATTTCAACAACGAGATTATTTTGCAATTGTACGAAATGGAGATGTTTATTTTAATGTAAAAGAGATAAAAAAGATTGCAAAAGATAAAAAAATCTTGTTAGCGAAAGAGATTCCAAACTTTGCTTATGTTAGAGTAAAAGCCGGATCAGATCATCATTTGTACATGGAACTGCCAAAATCACAACAAAATAATGGCTATTTAATGATGTTTGGAATTGCTGGAGCAATTGCTTCGACTGTTTTAGATACGAAGGACGCTCCAGAAGGTTATTCAGAAAATTATATCAATCTTGTGAAAGAAGGAATTATAACTTTTAATACAAATGATTATAAAGGAATTATTTTTGATACAAAAAATAAAGAATTTGAAATACTATCGAAATGTTCTGATTTAAGTAGTTATGTGACGAAATATAATTCAGAGTTTAATTTAGATTGTAAGGCAGATTATTCTATAGATAAACAAAGAGAAATATTAAATAATCTTTAATAAATATAAAATGAGTACAAAAACATATGCAGCGTTCAATGAAACTGATCCATTAGCGCCACACACAATAGAACGTAGACATTTACATGCGAAAGATATTTTTATCGATATCGAGTATTGTGGGGTTTGCCACAGCGATATTCATACAGCGAAAGGAGATTGGGGAAAACCAAATTATCCGGTTGTTCCTGGACATGAAATCATTGGTCGAGTAAAAGAAGTTGGTTCTGAAGTGACAAAATTTAAAGTTGGAGATTTAGTTGGAGTAGGTTGTATGGTCGAGTCTTGTCAACATTGTCATTCTTGCGACGGAGGTTTGGAGCAGTATTGTGAAAATGGTTTTACAGGAACGTATAATTCGAAAAACTCAAAACATGGCGGAATCACTTACGGTGGTTATTCAGAAAACATTGTAGTAGAAGAAGATTTTGTGCTTCACGTACCTGAGAATATCGATGTAAAAGCTGCTGCGCCATTGTTGTGTGCGGGAATTACAACTTGGTCTCCTTTGCGTCATTGGAATGTAAAAGCGGGAGATAAAGTTGGTGTAATCGGTCTTGGAGGTTTGGGACATATGGGTGTTAAATTTGCAAAAGCAATGGGTGCACATGTGGTAATGATTACAACTTCTGAGTCTAAAGGTGAAGATGCAAAAAAACTTGGAGCTGATGAGGTTTTAATTTCGAAAGATGCAACGCAAATGAAAGCGCATGCAAATTCATTCGATTTTTTATTGAATACAATTCCTGTGAAACACGATGTTAATCCATATTTACAATTATTAAAATTAGATAAAACAATGTGTATGGTGGGCGCTATCGAGCCTTTAGATGCTATTCACGGAGGTTTATTGATTATGAAACGTCGTAATTTGGCAGGATCTTTAATTGGAGGAATCAAGGAAACACAAGAGATGTTAGATTTTTGTGGAGAACACAATATTGTGTCTGATGTAGAAATGATCGATATTCAAAACATTAATACAGCATACGATCGAATGATGAAATCAGATGTAAAATATCGTTTTGTGATTGATATCAAATCATTGAAAGAATCTTAATCTTAGATACAGAAACAAAAAAATCCGCTCATAAAGCGGATTTTTTATTGAGTTTTCAAGTTCTATTTCGCAACAGAATCTTTTGTTGTTTCTGCTGGATTTACAGTTTTCGAAGAATCTACCGTAACTCCTTCTACAGAATCTGCCGCAGGAATTTCTGCTTTATCAACATTTACAGAATCCTCAGCAACTGTTGTTGGTTCTCCAATACTTTTTGCTTCTTGTTTACAAGAAATTGCTGTGAAAGAAATCGCTGCAAAAGCGAATAACGCTAATTTTTTCATTTGATTTTTTTTGTTTAATCTATTCTACAAATTATTTTTTCTCTGTTGTTGTAGTCGTCGTTGTTTCAACTTTTACAGGAGTTTCTTTTACAACTGCCGAATCTTTGATGACAACAGAATCTTTTCCTACAGAATCAATTTTTACAGAATCTTCGATTGTTGTAATTGTGTCATTTTTTACTTCTGTTTCAGTTTTTGTTTCTTTCGATCCAAATAAATTACAAGATGTTAAACCAAATGCAGTTCCGATTACTCCTAATACGATTACGTTTAATGCTAATTTTTTCATAACTTTAATTTTTTAATGTTTAATTGATTTTTTGTTTTTGTTGATTTTTCAATCATTTTGTTGAACCAAAGTTAAGCGGATATCAAAGTTTTTCGAAGCAAAATAGTTGTAAGATGATTGTAATCCAATCATCAAATATTCAACAAATGTTTTACAACAAAAGAAATCATTTAACAACGCATTAATAAAGAAATACAACTCAACATATCAAAAAAATTATTTTATTTGTAGTTGTATTAAAAGACAATTTGTAAAATCGAAATTATTTTACAAAATACTGAAAACCAAATTTATAAATTTTATTTTTTGAGCAAATTTACAGATATAGAAATTTTCGAAATTCTGAAAAAAACGATTTCAAATCGATTTTTAGAAGAAAATTCTGCTCAATCCGATAATATCTCCGATTGGAAGGGGCAAGAAATTACATCTTTCCAAGACGATTTATTCAATAAAACCAGATCTACCGTTAGCGAAAAGTGGTTTTATACGTATTTTAAGTCAGATTTTAAGAAGCTTCCGCGTATTGATATGCTCAATCTTTTGGCGCAATATTGTGGATTTAAAAATTGGGCGCACTTTCTTAATGTTCAAAAAATAGAACATTTTGGCCCAAATAAAGCTGAAGAATCGACGATTGAAGCAAGAGAAAACGAAGGTTTTTCATCAGAACATATAACTCCAGAAGAATCTGAAATAGAGATTTCAGCAGAAGTTAAACCATCAACAGAAAAAGAAATAATTCCTGCAAAAGAGGAACCTGTTAAAACAAAACCCAAGCTAAAATTGATTTCAATAATAGCAGCTGCAGTTGTTTTGTTTAGCGGAATTGGCGCAACTATTTATTATTCAATTTTTGGTCAGCGCGAGTACGAATTTTGTTTTGTAGACTCGGACAGACAAGCTGCAATTACCAATTCTGTTGAGGTTACAATTATTAGAGATGGTTTTACGCCACTTTATTTATCGACCAAAACAGGTTGTATCAAATTTGAATCGCAAAGAGATACGATCAAGATGTTTGTGAGTTCGCCTTACTATAAACAAGATACGTTTAAGGTTAATTTGCATCAATATAATCAGCCAGAAAAGCTTTTGTTAGAGCCAGATGATTATAAAATTATGCTGTATTATTATTCGAATTCAGCAAAAGATTTGAAACAACGAATTTCTAAGCTAAATCAAATGATTGCGGATGATGCGTTGATTTATCAAGTGTATGACAATGATTTTTTTGGTGTAGAGATTCTTTCGAAACAACAATATATCAATTTAGTTACAATGCCTACGACGTCGTTAAAGAATTTTTCTTTGATCGAATCGGAAAGGAAAAATGGAAAAATTGTGAAATTAAAATTTAAAATCCAACAAGATGAGAACGATAAGTAAAATAGTTCAGTTTAGCATGATATTGCTGATGAGTGTTTGGATTATATTTTCGTGCAAAGACGATAAATATAAAGGAGATTACAACCCAGAAGCGATAAAAGGTTACAAAAACGAAGCATCGACTGTAAGTAGTAAGATGGATTCTGTAGAAGCTGTAAATTTTATTGCAAAACAGAAATTGCGCGAGTTTTTCGAGCTTTCGGCGTTGGCTTCTAATACCAATGATACGGTTGTTGATAGCTTGTTGAGAGATCAATTGTTGTCTTATTTTCCTAAAAAAGATACGACTGAAATATTTTCGTTATTAAGAAATCTTCGTGCGAAAAAAGTAACCTATACATCGGTTTCTAAATTTGCAATTTTACCAAAAGATTCGATTACACCCGATTCTATCAAGCGAATTGCGTATACAATTAATTATTTCAATTCGGATAAAAAGTTAATCGAAACCAATAATCATGTTGGTGTATTTGTGCTAAAACAAGAGCCGATCAAATTTCAACGAGAGTTTAAATTCTATTTTAGAACGTTAAGTGAAAAACAAGACTCGATTCAGAAAGATTCAATTCCATCTGGAGTAATACAAAAATCAAGAGGAAAATCGCCGAAATAAGCGTCTTCAATATATTCGATAGGTCTAAAATAAGTTAGACCTATTTTTTTTGAATCAGGTCTACATCTTGCCAAAAATTTATCATAATATCCGCCACCGTAACCTACACGATTTCCTTTTTTATCGGCAACAAACATTGGAATAAAAATAACATCAATCGCTTTAGAATCAATTTCCGAATACTGAATAGGTTCTGGAATTTGAAGTGAATTTAATACCGTTTCGAAACCTTTTTCTACTTTACAATTGATCATATCATCGCCAACAACCAAAGGCAAAATAACCTCTTTTTGCTGCTGAAATAGCCAACTTATAATTGGAAAAGTATTGATTTCGTTGTTTTTTTCGATAGGTAAGAAAATATGAAAAGTCTGATCTGTAGAAAAATCTAATTGTTTGATGTGTTCAAAAATTTGCTCACTCAAGTCATTCACTTCTTCTTTAGTGAAAGATTTTCTCAATGTTCGATAATATTTTCTAGCTTCAGATTTTGTCATTTCTTCGTAGTTTGATACGAAGTTAAGATCTTACTCGATAATATTATAATTTAAAGAAGTTTTTGTTTTGAGTTTATCCATCTGTTTTTTACTCGAAAAAGCATTTCTCAAAAGTTCTTTTGATAGACCTATTTTTTTAGAGAAATCATTAAAAGTATCCTTTTTATAATCAAACTCATCTTTCCATGTATAACCAGGTCGTATGTAACAATAGGTATAATTATAAACTAAACTTTCTACGTTTGTTGCGTTTACTAATTCATCGTAAGTTGAAGTTGCTAATAAAGTCATTTCTCTATTTTTTGATTCAGTTTTAATTTCCTTTAAAACCGCATCATAGCTATCTTTCAGGCTCGAAATATCCGTATCTTGATATTCGGTATCACCCATACTTTTCATTGGACGAATTTGGAGAATATTTGGTTCATATTGTCCATACATCGCAAAGAAATCCATCAATTCCAAGAAATTATCTTTATTGAACGTATAATTGATTCTTAAAATAAGATTCGGATTATTTTTCTTTTCTTCATAAATTGCTTGTAAAGCTTCGTGAAATTTATCGAAAGAAGCTTTTCCCATAAAGTTTTCGTAAGCTTCTTGATGTACACCATGCAACGAAATAGTGAATTCATTCAATCCATTATCCACAAGTTCTTTTACCTTTTCTTTGGTTAACAAATTTGCATTCGTTGTAAGCGATATATAAGGAACCTTATGTGCTTTTCCTAACGAAACAATTTGCGCTAGATCTTTATACAAAGTAGGTTCTGTACCGCAACCAATTTGCAGTTTAAGAGCTCTGCCAAACATTTTATCAGCTAAAATTGATAAATCTTCTTTTGGAAAAATACCTTTAGTTTTCTTTACATAATTTTCATCTGTAAAATAACACATTTTGCAACGTAAATTACAAGCCATCACAGGATCAAAATTGACAGCAATATATCTTTGATTTGTTTTATGCAAAAGATACATTCCTAAAAATTTTATCCGATGATTTTTAATTAACCAATTTAATTTTAAAAGCTTATAAACGTTCATATCTTAATAGTGTAATTTGATTCTTACAAATATACTTTAAAACGAACGCGATGAAGAATTATTTCTTTTTCTTTGAAAGAACTTAATTGTAATTATTTTAAGAAAAATACGACAAAAATAAAACAAACGATTGCCATAAAAAGCAATAAGTTTATTGGTTTTACTTTCATTTTACTAAATATAGACTTTTTGTAAGTTTTGTGAATTCTTTTCGGTTTAGACATTTTCAATTTCATTACTAATTCTACAATATAGATGCAAATTTCTTAAAAAGGTTGCTTGTAAAAAAGTTAAAAAACACAACTAACAAGTATACTTCTGTGTCTCAATTAAATAAAAAATGTTTAAAAAATGCTTTCAGATTCTGAAAGCATTTTTTAAAGTTATCAACCAAACTTTTTCATTCTTTTTGCAGCCTCGTCCAACCAAGGTTGATAATTGCAATGTTTTTGTATTGCTTGATAAATTCCGTTGCTATTCGGATCTTTTGGATCAAGTTCATAAATTAATGAATTAATAAATCCATTTTTTATCGATTGACTTTTGATGTTTTCCAATAAAGCATCCGCAGAAAGACCTTGATATAATTTTTCTTGTAAGTTTGTTAAGACAATATTGCGGTAACTCTGATACGTTCTATAATCCTCGTCATTATCTAAATCAATTTCGTCTAATTCTGTCAAAAAATTAACGGGTAATTGTTGTGAAGCAGGATTGTAGTAAGTGTACGAATCCTTGTATATGTACAACAAATTGATAAAATCGTAATTTAAATTCGTTTTTTCTGTTTTGATGAACGAAGAATTAACTTCTAATTTTTCTAAATTTTCGAAAACTTTTTGATGAAACTTTTTGATTTGATTTTTGAAATCTGTCGGAGCAAGTTTAAATAATTCGGTATGTTCAGTTAAGAATTTATCCGTTTTAAAACTTTTGTCAACCAAATAATTGTTTCGATTTTTTCCTATTCCAGAGAATTTGAAATTATTCTCCAAATGTTTTAAATCTGTATTTAGAATCAAACTATCACCTGGAATCAAATAAATTGTAAACTCTTCGCGCTCGATAGAAAGTGTTTTGTAGCCTTCGTCAACTAACTGAAGAGTATCCGAAAAGTTTCCATCAAAATCTAAAGCAAAAGCTTTTTCACGATTATTCAATAATAGATAAATGCTATCTGTTTGCGCATTTGCGATTCGTCCACTAAAGTAGACAAGTTCACCTTTTTCTTTTTTAGGCGAACAACTGTAAATTGTAATTAAAATTAGTAGGAGAAATCTCCACAACGTCTTCATTTTCATTTTTCTCTCTGCCTCACAAAAGTAGAAAATTATTCTTCGTTTTGATGAATTTCGAAGTAAGAATCTATCTTAAAATTTTCTGGTTTATTTGCTGCCGCAACCGCCAATTTATCAGCTTCTTCGTTCCAATGATGTCCAGCATGACCTTTTATCCATTGAAATTTTACGCGATGAATTTTATAAACCTCTAAAAATCTTTTCCACAAATCAGCATTCTTCTTTCCTTTGAAATTCTTTTGCACCCAACCAAAAACCCAACGTTTTTCCACAGCATCTACCACATATTTAGAATCCGTCACAATGGTAATCTCCGTGTTGGTAAACTTTAGCGTTTCCAAAGCCGTAATGACTGCCAACAATTCCATTCGATTATTCGTTGTTAATCGAAAACCTTGAGAAATTTCTTTTTTGACTTTTTTCTCGGTTTCCAACAAAATACAACCAAATCCTCCTGGACCAGGATTTCCCAACGACGAACCGTCTGTATATGCTACAATCGCCATGTTTTATGGTTTGTAGTTTAACATTGTGTCAATTGTTTGACGCGCAACAAAATGATAATTTGGACGTGCATCTTTGTAAATATTCTTCGCTAAATCCAATTGATTAGATTCTTTTAAAGCTAAATATAAAGGCTCTAAAAATTTACGACGACCAACATTTACCAAGAATTCTTTCGCATTTGTGTTGACTTTATCGTAATGCATTAAAAATGCTTTTTCGTACCAAGCTGTTTCTATTTCTGGATTTTTAGAATTCGTAAAATCATAAATAGCATCCAAATAAGCTAAATCTTCTTTCGTATTTTTAGTTATATCAATTTGACGAATAAAATGAACCCATTCGTTAGTGGATTTCGTAGAAATCGCCACTTTTTTCGGTGCAACTTTATTTCGTCTGTTTGTAATATCTTGCTGTAATTGCGCTTCTGCTAAATCAAATAATTTAGACGTTGGTTTTTTGAAATCTTTTGGCCAACCTGTGTTATAAATCCATTCTTGAACAAATGAATCATCTCCATTTGTCAAATTAGCTTTTAAATAATCCACAAATTTTTCTGTCGTCATTGTTTGGAATGCATGCGAAGAAAAATATTGATTCAAAAATTTATCAAACTTTTCACGACCATATTTATCTTCTAACATTTTCAAAAATAAATAACCTTTATCGTATGGAACATCAGAAAAAGCATCATCAGGATTTGCACCTTTCATGTTCACTTTTAATGAAGTATATTTTTCTGGAATATTTTTCATCGACGTCTCCAAATCTTGAAAACCGATTACCGAAATCATATCCGCATAATCTTTTCCTTCTAGTTCTTCCATGATTCGACGCTCGAAATAAACTGTAAATCCTTCATTTACCCAGAAATCATCCCACGTAGAATTCGTTACTAAATTTCCAGACCAAGAATGAGCCAATTCGTGTGCAATCAAATTCGTCATCGAACGATCACCTACAATCGCAGTTGGCGTAGCAAATGTTAAACGTGGATTTTCCATTCCTCCAAAAGGAAACGAAGGCGGTAAAACCAAGACATCAAATTGTTCCCACGGATATTTTCCGTACAATTTTTCGGCAGCTGTTACCATTTTTCCCATATCAGCAAATTCCCAAGCGGCAGCTTTCAACAAACCAGGTTCTGCGTAAACGCCAGTTCTGTTGTCGATTGGTTGATACTGCACATCACCAACAGCCAAAGCAATCAAATAAGGCGCAATTGGTTGTGGCATTTTGAAGGTATAAATTCCTTCTGCATTTTTTTCTTTCGGATTGATTGCACTCATCAAAGGCAATAAGTCTTTTGGTGTTTTTACTTTCGCATCATATGTTACGCGAACACTTGGTGTATCCTGAATCGGAATCCAAGAACGCGTTAAAATCGCTTGTCCTTGAGACAATAAAAACGGATGTTTTTTATCGTGTGTTTGTTGAGGATTTAACCATTGTAAAGCATTTGCATCAGGCGAAGTTTTGTAGAAAACTTTTACAATTGTATCATTTGGCGTAACATCAATGATTAAGGCTTGACCTTTGATTGAATCTTTTTCGCCTAATTTGTATGTTGTTTTTTGTCCATTCGCTAATAAAACTGAATCAATTGTTAGTTTTTCTGTATCTAAAATCAATTGTTTTGCTTGATTACTTTCGAATGTATAAGCTGCCGAACCTTTGATTTGATGCGTATCGAAATCAGTTTCGATATCCAAACTCAAATGTTTGATGCGAGCTTTATCTAAATCAGCAAAAGTTTGATTGTCTTTTGCTTCAGTTTCTGTGGTAGAAGTGATTTGTTTATTGCAACTAACCGCCGTTAAAGCCGTTCCTAATGCGATATAAACTAAATTTTTCATTGTTCTAAATCTTTTAAAATCATGTTGAAAGCAGCTTCTTTCAAAGCAACTTTATCGTTTTTTACATTCAAATCTTTCGTTTCGAAAGTCGCTAATAATCGGACTTTTATTTTTCCTGGATATCCTCGAAACCAATTAAACGGAAACATTTTATTCAATCCATGAATCGCCAAAACAGCCAAAGGTGTTTGTGTTTCTATCGCAATGTTAAATGCTCCATCTTTGAAAGGATCCAAATAAATCTTGAATTCTTTGTCGTTTGTTACGCCTCCTTCAGGAAAAATAAAAATACTCAGATTTTTGTCTAATTTTTTCTTTGCTTCGGGATAAACATGCGCTTTGCTTCGTGCACTTTTTCGGTCGACAGGAATACAAATTCGCTCGAATATTCGTCCAAAGATAGGGATTTTGAGTAACTCTGCCTTACCAACAAACACGATTGGATGATGTTTTAGAATCGTCAACATCAACATAATATCCATAATCGAAGTATGATTGGCTATAAAAACATAATTTTCTTTTGGATCGAGGGGGACAAGTTTTTTGTAATCTATTCTGAATCCCGTTCCATACAACACAAATTTGCCCCAATATCTAATTAACGGATAAATATATGGGAATGTTTTTTCGAAACTTGCCAAAGGTAGTACGATAAAAACGCCTATTGTTAGGACATAAATTGCAGCTAAAAATATCATCCAAATGCGCCAAATAAGGACAAAAAAACCTGTGATGTATTTCATTGATTTGGTTTAGTGGAGTAAAGATATGGAGAAAATGAAAACTAAACCTATGTTCCTATTTTTTCAAAAACTTCAAAATAGCTTCATTTAATATTTTTGGCTGTTCGAAAGGAACATAATGTGTCGAATTTGGAATAATCAATAACTCTGCTTTTGAAATATTTTGTTGAATTTCTTTTGTATGAATCTCTTTTACTTCATCTTTTTCACCAGCAATAACCAATACAGGATTCTGAATTTTATTTAGTTCAGATTTCGTAATATTTGGTTCATTTAACATCAATTCGATTAAGCGTAAATTCGCGTTTTCGGAAGGTTTATTTGCTAAACTTTTCAAATTCTCAATCAGTTCTTTGCTTACTCCATTTGGGTTAAGAACAGCACCAATTATTATAATTTTATTAACTAATTCAGAATGTTGAACGTTAAAAATTAAAGCTGTATTTCCACCATCACTCCAACCAACAAGATTGACTTTCTTTAGATTAAGTTTTTGAATGACTTGAAATAAATCGTTTGCAAATTCTTCGTAAGTGTATGGAGTATTTGTCAAATCGGTACTTCTTCCTTGCCCACGCGTATCAACAACAATTACTCGATAATGCTTGGCAAAAAATGGAATTTGTTGATAAAAATCTTCTATACTTCCATTATTTCCATGTAGAAATATCAAAGGCTCACCTTGTCCATATTCTTCATAATAAATTTTCGCATCATTTATATCAATATATTTTCCTGACTTATTTTTTCCATAAATCGACTTTTTAGCACTCTCTTTATGTTGATAATATGAAATTAATTCTTTCGTTTTTGCATCAATTTCTTCAGGCTTTTCCTCATTTATAGTCAATTTATCTTTTGAATATAAAATATCTAAGTTAGCTATAAAAACCCCTGCAGAAGCTTCCCAATTACCTTGACTTTGATATCTAAACAACAAGTCTTTTGCTAAAGATTTTTTAGCAGAAACACCAAAAACAAAATCTTCTTGAGCAAGCTTTTTATAATCAACTAATTGTAGTGTCACAGCTATTTTATCCACATTTTTGAATCGAAATTTATATGGTGTTAAATCAATTTTTTGCCATCCAGTTGTAGATGTTTTATAAATAATATTTTCATCTAAAAGCGATTCTGTTGGCAAACCATTTTTAACAACGTAAATATTAACTTTTAACGTGATTTCTTCATATTTGGAACTTGGAATAATATGAAAATTAAATGCATTTAGTTTTGTATTTGGGTAAATTTCAAAAATATTTCCTTGTTCAATTGTTGGTACATTTTGATTAAACATTTTAGAAAAAGTAAGCATTGGACGAGTTTTTTGACCAATAATTTTCTCTTTCATTTTTTCTGTTTTAAGCGTAACTTCTGACAATGAAATTGATTTTTCATTCAAGATTATAATTGAATTCTGTTGAACTTCTTCTATAGATTTTGAAATTTCATCATAACCTAATGCATCAAAAATTAATTGACTTTTAGATAGATTTTCTGGAATTTCGATAGAAAAGTTACCATTTTCATCTGTAATTGCTCCAACTTCTGAATTTTTTATTCCAATCGAACAATATGAAATTGGCAAATTATTACTGTCTTTTACACTTCCTTTTAATTTAATTTGAGCTTGAAGAATTGTACAAATTGTTACGATTAATATAAAAAAATAGTTGCGCATATTTTATTGTTTTGGTTATAAGACGAATTGTTTTTAAAAAGGTTACATGAGAAGATTGATAATTATTTCTTAAATTTTTGTTTCCTACAACGTTATCGTGACAACATTGATTTTGAGATGAAGTTGAAATGATTAAATTTGTTAAGGAAAGAATACTAAAAATATTATGGCTTTAAATACAATCAATCCAACAACTACAAAGGCTTGGAATGCTTTAGAACAACATTTTCAAACGATTCAGCATACATCAATCAAAGAATTATTTGCTCAAAATGCAAATCGTTTTGAAAAATTTTCAATTCAATATCCTTCATTATTAGTAGATTATTCAAAAAATAGAATTAATGCAGAAACGATTCAACTTTTGGTTGATTTGGCGAAAGAAATGGATGTTGATACGGCAATTCAGCAAATGTTTGAAGGAGATGTCATCAACGTGACAGAAAAACGAGCTGTTTTGCATACAGCTTTACGTAATCGCTCTAATGAAGAAGTTTTGGTTGACGGAAAAGATGTGATGCCTCAAATTAATGAGGTGTTAGATCAGATGAAATCTTTTTCGGAAAAAGTAATTTCGGGTGAATGGAAAGGTTTTTCAGGAAAAGAAATTACAGACGTTGTCAACATTGGAATTGGAGGTTCTGACCTTGGACCTGTGATGGTGACGGAAGCGTTGAAACATTATAAAACTCGTTTGAATATTCATTTTGTTTCGAATATTGATGGAACTCATCTAGCAGAAACTTTTAAAGCAATAAATCCAGAAACAACTTTATTTATAGTTGCTTCAAAAACTTTTACGACGCAAGAAACAATGACAAATGCTTTTTCTGCAAAAGAATGGTTTTTGAATTCTGATGCGCAAGAAGCTGATGTAGCGAAACATTTTGTAGCGTTATCAACCAATGCAGAAGGCGTTGCAAATTTCGGAATTGATACGGCAAATATGTTTCAGTTTTGGGATTGGGTTGGCGGTCGTTATTCATTGTGGAGTGCGATTGGTTTGAGCATTGCTTTGGCAGTTGGTTTCGATAATTTCGAAGAATTGTTAGAGGGAGCGCATGAAATGGACGTGCATTTCAAAACAGAAACTTTAGATCAAAATATACCAGTTGTTTTAGCGCTTTTAGGAATTTGGTACAACAATTTCTTTGGTGCAGATTCGGTTGCTTTGTTGCCTTATGAGCAGTATTTATCGCGCTTTGCAGCATATTTTCAACAAGGAGATATGGAATCGAATGGCAAATATGTTGGTCGAGATGGAAAAAAAGTGGATTATGAAACTGGACCAATTATTTGGGGAGAACCTGGAACAAATGGACAACACGCTTTTTATCAATTAATCCATCAAGGAACAAAATTAATTCCAGCCGATTTTATTGCAGGAGCTAATTCGTTGAATGTTTTAGGCGACCATCATGCAAAATTATTATCAAACTTTTTTGCTCAAACAGAAGCTTTAGCTTTTGGAAAAGATGAAGAAACGGTTGTTGCTGAATTAGAAAAAGCAGGGAAATCGAAAGAAGAAATTGATTTCTTAACTGCTTTCAAAATTTTTGAAGGAAATCGTCCTACAAACTCAATTTTATATGAAGTGTTGACTCCAAAAGTTTTAGGAAATTTAATTGCGATGTACGAACACAAAATTTTTGTGCAAGGAGTTATTTGGAATATTTTTTCTTTTGATCAATGGGGAGTAGAGTTAGGAAAACAATTAGCAAATGTGATTTTACCAGAGTTAGAAAATGATGAGCAAGTTACTTCTCATGATGCTTCTACAAATGGATTAATCAATGCTTATAAATATTGGAGAAAATAATTAATCAATATAGAAACAAAAAATCCGCTCAATGAGCGGATTTTTTTATGAATTTTTGTGACCAGTTTCTTTTAATAATAAAGTTAGAATAACGGCGATAAATATTCCGATGATCCAAAACCAAATTGCTTGATGATAATGCCCAGTTTTATCCGTAACATTTACAATTTCGTTTCCATATAATTTAGCAAAAACAGGATTTACTAGAGAAGTTACACCAAACGTCAAAAAGTTTTGAACTCCAGTAGCAGAGCCCTTTACATAATCTGGATTAGCTTCTTTGATAACCGAATATGGGATCATTGCGACTCCAGAGAAAAGCCCAAAAACGAAAAATGTAACTTTTATTGGAATTAAATCTGGAAGATAAATGAGTTGTAAAAACATCAGGATCATTCCGATACAACCAAAAAGAATAACAGGTTTTCTTTTTCCTATTTTATCCGTTATATAACCCATTAATGGACATCCAACTACCCAGCCTAGTGACGCCATAGCAGCAGTCATAGCAGCATTGGGAGCATCAAAACCTAAGTCTAATTTGAAAAAAGGAACAGCCCAAGTCATGGCAAAAATAGTTGTCGGTATAAATAATAATCCCGAAATAATACCAGTTAACCATGAATTAGGATTGCTGAAAATAATTTTGAAAGGTTCAATAAAAGAGGTTTGTTTACTTTTTTCGATCTCTTCTTCAGACGATTTTGGAGTTATGAATAGCATTGCTACAGCTGGAATTATACATAAAACTCCAGCAATTATCCAAAATGTTTTATATCCAAAACCATTTTCTAATAATGGCGCAACTACAAATTGTCCTGCCGCTCCACCAAGCATTCCTATACATTGAGAGAAGCCTATTGCTGTTGCTAAAGATTTTGAAGAGAATCCTTTGGTTGCTAAATAGACACAGCCAGGAAAAGCAAATGCGCTACCCGCTCCTTGTAATAATCTGCCTGTTGTTCCAGCGAATTGGGAGGAAGCGATAAATAAAATGCATCCTATTCCGAGTATAAAACACCCTGCAAACATCGAATATCTTGCACCAAATTTGTCTAAACATATTCCAGCAATTAAAGCGAATATCGAATAAGTGTAATAATATGTTCCAATAAGAGAAACTAAATTTTCTTTAGAAATGTTGTAATTCTGAGCCAAATCTGTGATCATTAATGAAGGCGCAGAACGAGTTGCGTAATCAATGAAATAGAAGATTAAGCCTAAAACCCATGCAATGATGAAAAGTTTTTTACTTGATTGTGTGATAGATGATGATTGATTCATTATAAATCTTTTAAATGTTTATAATTGGATTTAATCGTTTCCATTACCTCATCCATTTTTCCACCTAACATTAGTTTTGCCATAGATTTTGTCATTCCAATCATTTGATCAAGATCTACTTTTGGAGGCATTGCTAAAGCGTTTGGATTTGTAAATACATTTAATAAATACGGTCCATTATGCGCAAAAGCTCTTCCGATTGCATCAGGTAAATCATCAGGATTTTTAACCGATTCGCTTTCTATTCCCATTGCTTTTCCAATCAAAGTAAAGTCAGGATTTTCCATATCTGTTTCATTGTCAGGTAAGCCAGCAACTTCCATTTCCAATTTGACCATTCCTAATGTTCTATTATTAAAAATAATTAGTTTAACAGGTAGATTATATTGTTTGATGGTTGCTAAATCTCCTAATAACATCGAGATTCCACCATCACCACACATAGCAATAATTTGCCTGTCAGGATATGCCATTTGTGCACCAATCGCTTGAGGCATTGCATTTGCCATAGAACCATGATTAAAAGATCCTAACATTTTCCGTTCCCCCGTACCCGTTATATAACGTGCTCCCCAAACACAACACATTCCTGTATCAACTGTAAAAATGGCATCTTTTGTAGCTAACTCATCTAACAAATAAGCTGCATATTCGGGTTGAATGGCATTTTCTTTTCCTTTTTCATGAACAAATGTCATTTTGCTTTCAAGAACTTTCTTGTACATTTCTAATTGACTATCCAAAAAATCTCTGTCTTGCTTAGGTTCTAATAACTCAATTAATTCGTTAATTGTTTCTTTTGCATTTCCGACTAATCCTAAATCAATTTTAGCTCTTCGTCCAAGTTTAGAGCCGTCTGAATCAATTTGAATGATTTTTTTATCTGTTGGAATAAAATCTTTATAAGGAAAATCGGTCCCAATCAAAATAATTAAATCTGCTTTGTGCATAGCATGATAAGCAGATGGTTGACCAAGTAATCCTGTCATTCCTATTTCATTTGGATTATTGGGTTGAATACTCATTTTCCCTTTGAATGAATATCCAACTGGAGCATGTAAATGACGAGAAAGTTTTATAACTTCTTCATTTGCTTGAGATGCGCCAATTCCACAGAATAAGGTAATATTATTAGCATCATTTATAATAGAAGCAGCTTCTCTTAATTCAGTTTTATTTGGAGTAATAATAGGTTGATTGAAATAGAAATTCGAGGTATAATTACTTTCAACGGCTTCCATTTCTGCAATATCTCCTGGAAGTCCAATAATTGCAACATCTTTTTTTGAAATAGCATGTTGTATAGCTGTTTGTACCATTCTAGGAACTTGTTCTGCTCGAGTAATAATTTGATTATAACAACTACAATCATCAAAAAGTTTAATAGTATTCGTTTCCTGAAAATAATCTGTACCAAATTCTATTGTAGGTAGAGTAGAGGCAATTACAACTAAAGGAGTTCTTGATTTATGCGCTTCATAAACTCCGTTGATCAAATGTACATGACCAGGACCAGAGCTTCCAGCGCAACATCCAATCCCATTCAATTCTGATTCGGCAGTAGCAGCTATTGCTCCAGCTTCTTCATGTCTTACATGAACCCAATCAATTTTGTCACTTTGTTTAACTGCAATATTAAAAAAATTGAGACTATCACCAGTTACTGCATAAACACGTTTTATATTCGCTTTTTCTAGTAATTCTACAATTTGATGTGCTACATTCTTTCCCATAATAAAGTATTTTTTGATTGTGACTAACAAGTTATGAAATTATAGGATAAAAATATTTGAAATAAGTGTTAAATATTTGAATAGTAAATTGTTGTAAAATAAAAAAGCCTGTTGAGAAACAGGCTTAAAATTAACACATGAGGACAAAATTTACTCTACTAAATCTTATACGATTAATATAATTCAATATTTGTGCCAAAACTATATTTGACATATAAAATAAATGTTTAATCTATGTTTATTAGTTTTTATTTTTAATGATTAAAAACAGTTTTATATAAGAGTTTTTAAACGAGATAATATATATAAATACTTTACTTTCGTATAGCTTTAGGCTTTACCCACTTCTCTTCCTACTATCTCTAGTTATTTTTAATAATTTAATGAATTATTTTCTCAGATATAGAAATATAGGACTTCTATTTTTTTTGATGTTTTCTACTATTCTTTTTGGTTACCAAAAAGATACAATAGTCGAAAGTGGTCAAATACTCATTTTTATATCTAAGAATACGGAAACGAATTTATTAGAAAAAATAACAGTAGATAAAACCATAAACAAAACCACTGTCGAAAAAAAGACGATTACTAAACCTAAAAAACTCAAAAAGGTTTTAGTCGTAAAAAAAGAGAATAAGCAACACAAAGAACAAGTCTACAAACCAAAAACAGCTATTTTCTCATCTAAAATAAAAATTTTATCTGGTTGTAATCTTCCTGATAGCTCGGGGAAAATAGTTTTAAAAGAAAATTTTTATAAATATCATCAAAAAGTAACGAGGACAAATTCGATTTTTAAAATAAATCTGTCTGATATTGCTAATAATTTACTTTCGATTAATAATTCTTTTATTCATATTCGAATAAATGTAATCGATAACATTTTAACTCGTCCGCCTCCATTTTTGTTCACTAAAAACAAACCATCAACTAAATCTACTGTATTAGTTTTAATAATATAGTTATAAATGAACAATTTAAGAAAAATAATAAGCGCAATTGTAGTGATGATAACATGCAATTTGAACGCGCAAACTGTTATCTTCAAAGAAGATTTTGGGAAAAGTACAACGAGAGTACGCTCTCCTTATACACCATCGGGTGTAGGATATTTTATATTTGCTGATCCAAATACTGTTGATAATCCACTAACAGACGAAGCATCAGGTGGTTGGGATCCATATAAATACAAAGAAGATGTAATGGCGCGTGTAATAGAAAATGGATATTATGCAGTTGTTAATCCAATTAATATCGGAGACGATTTTAATGGAATAAAAGATTGGACTTGGGAAAATTTTATTAAAGAAGGTGTAGATGCTGACGGTAATACAAATGGGGCTGCTTTTGTTGTTAATGCAGGACAAGTGTTGTCAACATATTATAAAAGACAAGTTGATCAATCTTTAATAAAAGGACATTACTATAAGTTAAGTTTCAAACTATATTCTGTTAGCGAAGGTGTAATTTTATATAGTCAAATTTACAGCTCATCCGGAAATACACTATTGGCTCAAAGTACAATAAATGCATCAACAACTGGAAAATGGAATGAGTTTTCTACAACATTTAAGCTTTCAGATGATGCAACTTCTATTTTGAAGTTGCAGATAGCTCTTGCTAATGCTAACGGAGGTTCTATAAAAAATGATTTAGTAATAGATAATATAATTTTCGAGGATTTAGGTACAACAAACCCAGGTGGAACAATTGTAGACATTAAAGATGAGCCATTATCAGAACCAAAAGCAGAAGATGATTCTAAATTAAATAATACAGTTGGCTCTGCTGTGAGTATTTCTATTCTTGATAACGATTTGTTATATGATGGAACAAAAGCTACAGCCGCATCTGTTGAATTTAGACTTTTCGGGATTAAGGGGCTAACAGAATATACAGTTGCTGGAGAAGGGAAATGGAGCTATTCTTCTGGTATCTTAACTTTTACACCAATTGGAACTTTCAAAGGAAATCCTACACCAATTACATATTCTATTTTAGATAAAACTTATCCAGAAGTAGTTCCAGGTGATTATGATTATCAACCAGGATCGGCGACAGCAGAAACCAATAGAGCTAAAGTTATTGTAACTTATGTAGGAAATCCTACTGCTATTTCTGATAATTATACAATGAACGCGGGAACTACTACATCATTTGATATTTTAGAAAATGATACTGATCTTGCTGGAACAATTATTACGAAAAGTGATGTAAATACAATTTTATTAATTGATCCTTTTAATCCTTTAGCAATGGGTACAAATTCTTTAGTCGTTATAGGCGAAGGAACTTGGACGGTAGATTCGTCAACAAAGAAACTAACATTTACACCAGAGGCTGGTTTTACAGATGCTCCGACTCCAATTCAATATTATTTTACAGATACAAGTGGAAATAATTCTAATAAAGCAACTGTTACAATTACGGTAACAGGAGGAGGTACAACTCCAACTCCCGGAACAATTTGTACAAAAGCACCAAATACAACAACAGCAACTTCTTTTACCAATGTTGGAGTTTCTACCATGTCAACAAAATTAGCGAATTGGCCAACTGCAATTCCAAATGGATTTTTAGCATTAGAATCTTCGACAAAAGGTTTTGTCATTACAAGAACTGCTGATGTAGCTAAAATTGTAGATACAAAAGAAGGAATGATTGTGTATGATACAACCGAAAAATGTGTCAAATTATACAACGGAACGATTTGGCATTGTATCGAAAAAAGTTGTAACGAATAAAGATTATTAAAAATGAAAAATATAATATACGCTGCTATTTTATGCGGTTTTGCATCAATTTCTTTTGCACAAGTTGCGGTTGGTAAAAGTACTGTAGATGGAAATAACACAATTTTAGATTTCGAAGAGTCAACAACAAACGGAATTATTTTACCAGCTGTTACTACTGTACCTACAGGTTTGGATGCAACGAATAATGGTGGAACTTTCGCTTTTGACTTAACAGATTCTAAAGTGAAAATGTATGAGAATGGTGTTTGGGTTGAGTTAAGTGATGTTGGAGAGAAAACAGCTTTATTAACAAATTCTTCTGATGAAGTAGGTGATGGTGTAATTATTGGAGCTGAAACAACGACTGCAAAAGGAGTTTTAGTTTTAGAATCGGATAAAGATGCGATGATTTTACCTAAGGTTAATCAACCTGAAATTAATGTAAAAAGTCCATATCCTGGAATGATTTGTTACGATACAGCAAGTAAAACTGTTGCCATTTTTGATGGTAAAGTTTGGAATTATTGGAAATAATCATTCAATCTATTCATAAAAAAATGCGAGAAAAACTTCTCGCATTTTTTATTGTTATTTAACTGCTTTTATTTTTCCATTCATTGTTGCAAAATGTCCTGGGAAAGAACATAAGAAATCGTATGTACCTTCTTCTAAAGTAAATTTGATTTGATCATTTTCTTTACCACCTAACAATTTTGTATGCGCAATAATTTCTGATTGTAACTCGGTCGGAATATAATCTGTCGCTTTAGCAGAAGCTGCTGTATTTGCAAAAGCAGAAGCATCAGAACCTGGCTTTAATAAAATGAAATTATGTCCCATTGCTTCTTTTGACATTTCACCAGCATTCATCAAGATTAAAGTTACTTCTTCGCCAGCTTTTACTGTAAATTCAGTTTTATCGTAACGCATATCATCACTCGCTTTCAAAACAATATGGTTGTTTGTAGCAGGCGTAGCTGTAGAAGTTTCAGCATCTTCTGATGGAGCTGTACTATAATCTATTTCTGGTTGAGTTGTTTCATCTTTCTTAGAACCTCCGCAGCTCATCATCAAAATTGCCGCGAAACTCATCAAAACTATTTTTTTCATTATTTCAATTTTTTGTTTGATATAAAAATAATGAAATCCAGTAACTTAAAAAAGTTTACTCAGTCTAAATAGAACTGATTTTAAACAGATAAATATCTAAGGAATATCCAAATATTTGTGTGTTTGTAAAGAATAACGCCATTTCGGATTTTCTTTTACATATTCCACAATCAATGGAAGATTTTTGTCGCGTTTGCTCCATTCTGTTTGTAAGAAAAGTGTACAATCTTTTCCAACACGAGCAGCTTGTTCTTCAGCAAACTGAAAATCGTGATTATTGAACACAATACATTTCAATTCATTTGCAGCTTCGCAAACTTCGTCTAACGGCAACATTAATTTTTTAGGAGAAAGACAAACCCAATCAATTTCTCCACTCAACGGATAAGCACCCGAAGTTTCAATATGGATTCTTGCACCTTTTTCGTGTAGTTTTTTTGTCAAATAAGTCAAATCCCACATCAAAGGTTCTCCTCCTGTAATAATGATTGTTTTGGCTTGAGAAGTTGCCAAATCCACCAATTCATCAACATTAGTTAAGGGATGCTTTTCAGCATCCCAACTATCTTTTACATCGCACCAATGGCAACCTACATCACAACCTCCTAATCGAATAAAATAAGAAGCCACACCTGTGTACATTCCTTCACCTTGAATTGTGTAAAAATGCTCCATAACAGGCAATAATTTCCCTTCTTGTATCAATTGTTGTTCTTCTGCAGTTGTTGATGCAATGTGTATCATAATTTTATTTTTTGTTGTTGTATGCCAACAATGTGTTTTTTAATAACATAGCGCGTGTCATAGGTCCAACTCCTCCTGGAACTGGCGTTATCCATGATGCTTTTTCTTTTACATTATCAAAATCTACATCACCAGCTAATCTAAATCCTCGTGGATTAGTTTCGTCATCAACGCGTGTAATTCCTACGTCAACGATAACCGCTCCATCTTTTACCATATCAGCTTTTAAGAAACCTGGAACACCTAATGCAGTGATCACAATATCAGCTTCTTTTGTAAATTGTTCTAAATTTTGAGTTTTCGAATGAGTTAATGTAACTGTACTGTTTCCAGGATTTCCGTTTTTACTCATCAAAATACTCATTGGGCGACCAACGATGCGAGAACGACCAATCACAACTGTATGTTTACCAGCTGTATCAATGTTATAACGCTCTAACATTTCCATAATTCCGTAAGGTGTAGCAGGTAAAAATGTTTCCATTTCTAACGCCATTTTCCCAAAATTCATCGGATGAAAACCATCTACATCTTTTTTAGGATCAATTGCATTGATAACCGCTTCTTGATCGATGTGTTTTGGTAATGGCAATTGCACGATAAACCCGTCCAATGTATCATCATTGTTCCATTTTTCAATTTCAGCAATCAAATCTTCTTGAGAAATTGTATCAGGCAAACGTAATTCTGATGACTCAAAACCTACAAAATGACAATCCTTGATTTTATTGTCAACATAGGTTTGAGAAGCACCATTACTTCCTACTAAAATTGCACCCAAATGTGGTACACGAACTCCTTGGTCCTTGTAATTCTGCACCAGCTCCTTGATCTCTTGTTTGATCTCTTTTGCCAGTTTAATACCGTCTAAAATTTGCATTGTTTTGTTGTGTTTGCGCAAAGATACGGACAAATTGGAAAATAAATCATTAAGTTTTGAGTTGATGATTTTTTGATTAAATAGAAAAACCACTTCGTTGTGAAGTGGTTTTAGCATTATTGATATTTTTTTATCTATCTAAACTCTATGATTAAGCAAATCAGATGGATTTTGATTTATTATAATTATTTATTCTTGTAAAATCATTAGTTTTCTTACATCATCTAAAAAATCATTATCCTTTTCACAAGGAATCCTTTTATTCAATTTATTTTCAAAATATTCGTTAAATCTCTTACAGTTTTTTACAGCATAAAATTTTTGTTCATTATTTAATAAAATAAAAGGATACAAAATATATTTTAACCTATAAGGTGCTCCATAATAACTTCCTACAGCCATTTTTGTAATTGCTTCACCTGAAGGAATAGCAGATATTTCGCTGTAAAAATAATCCGAATTTGCAAACTTTACTTTTAAGAAATAGTTTTTTGAATAATCTATCATAAAACCACCTTTCATTTCCTTCGCTTCGTTTTTATTAGATGCTTTTATGCTTAAGTAAAGATTTCCTTTGTAAACAACTGCAAAAGTATTTCTTAAAATATCATCACTTCCAACATATTTAAAAGCCATTAAGTCTTTTGGGTTATCATAATATTTTTGACCTTCTTCTCTTCCAACAATCTTTTTTGTTGAGGACGGAATTTTTTTATAAAAATCATCAATTGTTTCATAAATACCTTCAGGTAAATCATTTTCATAATATTTATCCTTTATTTCGGTATAAGTATTTTGATCCACTTTATTAATAAAATCAATAGAATCAAAAATAATTTCAGAAACATCTTCTTTTATTATTGCTTGATTAGAAGACTTATTCATTTTAAGTTTATATTCATAAACTTTATCTCCATAAAAAACATCTTCAACTTCCATTTTTTTTCCGTCTGATAAAACTAAAGTTGCTTTTTTAATATACTGTCCAAAAGAAAAAGTAGAGCATAAAATAAATAGTGTTAATATTTTTTTCATCAATAATATTTTTCATAAATATATAAAAAAATCCACCTGAATATTCAGATGGATTTTGGGTTTATTGACTGAATTAAATTAATCTTTTATTTCAATTTTTTGATTCCCATGTTCCATAAAGTGAACGCATATTTATCAGCTGTTTCATTGATCACAACTTCTGTCGAACGACCTGCTCCGTGACCAGCTTTTGTTTCAATTCTGATTAAAACTGGATTATCACACGCTTGTTTCGCTTGTAAATTTGCCGCAAACTTGTAAGAATGTGCAGGAACTACACGATCATCATGATCTCCTGTTGTGACTAATGTAGCAGGATAACATGTTCCTTCTTTTACGTTGTGAACTGGTGAATATCCTTTTAGATACTCGAACATTTCTTTACTATCATCAGCTGTTCCGTAATCATAGCCCCAACCTGCACCAGCAGTAAATGTATGATAACGTAACATATCCAAAACACCAACCGCAGGCAATGCTACTTTTGCTACTTTTGGATTAATTGTTTCTGTTGCTCCAACTAATAAACCTCCGTTAGATCCTCCTGATAATGCAGTAAAATCTGGTGAAGTGTAATTGTTTTTCTGTAAATATTCTGCAGCAGCAATGAAATCATTAAAAACATTTAATTTATTGAATTGACGCCCTCCATCGTGCCATTTTTTACCATATTCTCCACCTCCACGTAGGTTTGGAACAGCGTAAACTCCACCATTTTCAATCCAAGCAGCAGTTGCTGGACTAAATCCTGGTGTTAAACTAATATTGAATCCGCCGTATCCATAAACAATTGTAGGATTTTTACCATTTTTCTTCAATCCTTTTTTATACGTAATAATCATCGGAACTTTTGTCCCATCTTTTGACGTATAAAAAACTTGTTCAGAAATGTAATCATCTGAATTAAATTTCACATTTGGTTTAATGTAAACATCCGAAGAACCCGTTTCTACATTGTATTTGTAGCTTGTAGATGGTGTGATATAATTTGAAAATCCGAAATAGATTTCTTTCTCTGATTTTTTTCCTCCAAATCCTGATGCAGAACCAACTCCAGGCAATGTAATTTGACGAACTTTTGATCCATCATATTTGTATTGCTCTACAACCGAAATTGCATCTTTTAAGTATTTAGCAAATAAATAACCTCCTCCTGTAGAAACAGATAATACATTTTCAGTTTCTGGAATAACTGTTTTCCAAGCAACTTCGCTCAAATCAGAAATAGTTGCTTTAACTACTTTATTGTTTGGAGCTTTGTTATTCGTAAAAATGTAAAAAGTTTCTCCATCATTGTCAATCACAGAAGTATTTGTGTCAAAATTATTCACAATCGTTTTGATTGGACTATTTGCTTGAGACAAATCTTGATAATACAACTCATTTCCTGTTGTTGTATTCGCAGCTGTAATAATTAAGAAACGCTCATCATCCGTCAAATAAGCACCAACATAGCGACGAGGTGTTTCAGTTCCTCCAAAAATCAATTGATCTTTTTTCTGAGCCGTTCCTAATTTGTGGTAATATAATTTGTGTTGATCTGTTTTTTCTGATAATTCAGATCCTTTTGGTTTATCATAAGATGAATAATAAAAACCTTCGTTTCCTTTCCAAGCTGTTCCAGAGAATTTAACATCAATCAATGTTTCTCCAACTTGTGTTTTATCTTTTGCATTAAGAACAATAACTTTTCTCCAATCCGATCCACCTTCTGAAATAGAATATGCGACTAAACTTCCATCTTTAGAAAAACTAACATCTGCTAAAGAAACAGAACCATCTTTTGAGAATTTATTTGGATCTAAAAAAACTTCTTCTGTTCCGTTTTCACCTAATTTACGGTACAAAACTGAATGTTGTTGTAAACCATCATTTTTGTAGTAATACGTATAATCTCCTTCTTTAAAAGGCGTCGAAATCTTCTCATAATTCCAAATATCCGTCAACGATTTTTTCAATTGCGTACGTAACGGGATTTCATTCAAATAAGCATAAGTTGCTTTATTTTGTTCAATTACCCATTTCTTCGTATCCTCAGACAAATCGTCTTCCAACCAACGATATGGATCTTGTACATTCTCTCCAAAATACGTATCAACATGATCAATTTTTTTTGTATCTGGATACTTTTTCTTATAACTCTGTGCATTCACTCCTACCATAAGGGCAACATTAAATAAAATAAAAGCAGTTTTTTTCATTTCTTCTTAGTATAGCTGTTTTGGTAAAGATAATAAAATCAAAAAGATAAATTGGTATTGAAAAAAATGATTTAAATTTGCGCAAAATCCTCTCAGATTTTAATTAAAATGAATACTTAACACTTCGCGGCAACTTAACGTTTAATTCATTTTTATTTAAAAATTTATCAAGTATTTTTAATTTTTAAAAACCAAAAAAAATGACTGTAGAAAAGTCTTTAACAGCCAAAATTGGGTCTATTTTTTCGTTAATAAAACAATCTTTTTCAAGCGAAAACTTAGATTTAACCGCATTACCTCTAAAAAAATCAGTATTTCTATTAGCTATTCCGATGATGTTCGAAATGGTGATGGAATCTGTCTTTGCATTGGTCGATTTATATTTTGTAGGACATTTAAAAGAAAGCGCTTTCGCTATACAAACCGTTGGTCTTACAGAATCCTTATTAACAATTGTTTATTCGATTTCGATCGGAATAAGTATGGCTGCAACTGCCATTATTGCACGAAGAATTGGTGAAAAGAAACCCGAAAAAGCTTCGGAAAGTGCTTCGCAAGCAATTTTATTATCGATAATAATTACAATTCTGTTGAGTATTTTCGGATTTATATTCGCAAAAGATTTATTGATTTGGATGGGCTCAACCGAACAAGCCGCAGAATATGGGAAGAATTTCACTAAAATAATAATGGCAAGTTGTTTATCAATTGTATTATTATTCTTGATTAATGGAATTTTTCGTGGAGCTGGGAATGCAGCAATTGCCATGAAAAGCTTGTGGTTAGCTAATGGAATCAATATTATTTTGTGTCCAATTCTTGTTCGTGGATGGTTCTTTTTTCCTGAAATGGGATTAGAAGGAGCTGCCTTAGCAACTGCTATTGGACGAAGTGGCGGAGTGATTTATCAATTGTATTGTCTAACGAAAAAAGATTCATTAATTCAAATCAAATGGAGCTATTTCGTCCCAAAATCTAAACTCATTATCAATATTGTAAAAATTGCAGTTCCTGCTATTGTACAATACATTATTGCAAGTTGTAGTTGGATTATTCTCGCTCGAATTGTTGCTCAATCTGGTGGAGAAATTGCATCGTCTGGTTATCAAACTGCTTTACGATTGATGATGTTTTTTATGTTACCTGCTTGGGGATTGAGTAATGCTGCGGCAACTTTAGTTGGTCAAAACTTAGGAAATAAAGATCCCGAAAAAGCAGAAAAATCAGTCCTTATGACCATGAAATTTAACATCATTTACATGTTGATTGTAAGTGTTATTTTCTATGGATTAAGCAATTATTTAGTCTCAATTTTTACAACAGAAGAACATATCAAAATCGTTGCAAAAGAAGGAATGTATATTTTGGCAACTGGTTTTTTATTATACGGAATTGGAATGGTAATGATGAATGCTTTTAATGGAGCAGGCGATACAATGACGCCAACGATTATCAATTTTGTTGGATTTTGGTTATTTCAAATTCCGTTAGCTTATGTACTTTCTTATCATTTCAATTTGAAAGAAGAAGGCGTTTTTATAGCAATTCCTGTTTCGGAAACGTTTATTGCAATTTTAGCATTTATTCTCTTTAAACGAGGGAAATGGAAGCAGAAAATAGTATAAAAAATCCGCTCAATGAGCGGATTTTTTTATGTTTTATCCTTTAAAAGTATAATATCTTGCACCTTTCAAATCTGGAATTTCAGTTTCAATGCGATCTAAAGCAAAACCTTTCGAATCATTAATAGATGTTTTCAGATTTTTATTGTGTAAATCTTGGTATTGTTCAAAAGAAATTGCTTCTCTTTTATTTAAATAAGTGAACAAATCCATTTTATTCATCACATTCTTCCAACCTTCACCAATTTGTCCTTGAAAAACTTTCGATTTAGATCCAGAACCATACGCAATAAAACCAACTGTTTTTCCATTTAATTCTTCATTGCTATCTGCGCTTACTTGTAGAGCCGATAAAAATGCTGTAAAAACTGAAGCTGTGTACATATTTCCGATCTCAGAAGAAGCACGTTGAGTTGGTTCTACTTTTTCTTTGATTAAGGCTTTATATTCATCCGATTTTGAAACAACTTTCAAGTTATCATTCGAATTATCTTGATCATTTTCTAATGCAAAAACATCCGAAAACATTCTTTTTCCTTGAAATGCATAAGGCAAGTGAAAAGCAATATATCGCCAACTTTCGTACAATTTACCTTCTATTTTAGCCTCATCTTTAAAGTTGAAATAAGCTTCTCTAACTCTGTTTTTATAACATTCGTTAGAATATTGCCCTTCAAAAACGGGTTCATCAGAAAAGATTTCGATTTCAGATTTTGTTGTTCCTAAAGCATTCAAAATCGCTTCATCAGAAGTTGATTGATGTGGTTTAAAGAAATCAAAAACAGATTCCATTCCAATTCCCCAATTGTTATCAAACGCAATCAAATCTGGTTGATTCGAGATTAACATCGCTACTGCACCAGCACCTTGCGTATATTCTCCCGTCGATTCTAAGCCATATTTTGCATAATCGGCTGCAATTACAATTGCTTTTTTAGCTGGATTTACACGAACATAATCGATAGAATTGTGCATCGCATCTACTCCACCCACGCACGCAAACGTCATATCCACAACATCTGTATGTCTAAAAGGTCGTTCACCAAATTGTTTAGCCAAAACAGATTCTACCAATTGTACTGCATAAGTTGCGGTTGGTTTTGCTCCATCTAAAGCGCTTTCTGTTCCTAAATAAATTCGTCCGATTTCAGTTGGATTTATATCAAAATCTGTGATTAATTTCAACAAAGCATTCGCAGCGATAGTTGCTGTATCTTCATGAACATCTAAAACAGACATTTTCTTTAAACCCAAACCAATTTCAAGTTTATCAGGATCAATATTGCGTTGAATTGCTAAATCTTTTATTGGTAAATATATATGCGGAACGTAGATAGAAGCCGCCTCTATTCCATACTTCATTTTCGTTGATTTTTAAGCGAACTTCAAAGTTAAGAGTATTTAATTTTTAGTAAGCATGAAATAAATCCTGAATTTTAAGAAATCAATAATCATTATAAAAAAACAAAAAAATAGAGGTTTAATTAGAATATTTCTTAATTTTAAGTCTATAATTTTAAATATTTTTTTTCAAAATGGCTCGTACTTTTTACAAATCAATCAAAAATTCTGTCAAATATTGGTGGATTTTATTAATCATTGGATTATTATTCGTTGGACTTGGAATTTATACATTCGCATTTCCAACAGCATCGTATGTTGCACTTTCAGTATTTTTTGCTGTATCTTTTTTATTCTCTGGAATTTCGGAAATTGTTTTTTCGATCTCAAACAAAGATGAAATTGATAGTTGGGGCTGGACATTGACATATGGAATTATTACAACTATTGTTGGATTTATGTTAGTTGTAAATCCAATTCTAAGTTTAGAAGTTTTTGCTTATTATGTTGGATTTTTAATTTTATTCCGCTCAATTTCTGGAATTAGTTATGCTTTCGACCTAAAAAATTATGGCGTAAAAGATTGGGGAATTTCTCTGTTCTTAGCTATTATTGGATTAATCATTTCCCTAATTTTATTATCATCTCCACAATTAGCAGGTTTAACAGCAGTAGCTTGGCTTGGATTAGCTGTAATTTCATCAGGATTATTTGCTATTTTTATTTCGCTTCAATTGAAGAAAATAAAAGATATCCCGAATAATATTTCAGACGATTTGAGAAGTCGATATGAAGAAATTAGAAAAGAAATCGAAGATTTTAAAAATCAATAAAAAACAAAAACCTCTACTTTAATTGATGTGGAGGTTTTTGTTTTATTTTCCTAAGATTCCTTCTAAAAATCCAGTTTTAAAAGATTCAATCATAACATCTGGTTGATCTATAAAATTTAGGAAACCATATGCAAGAACTGCACCTATAGCAATTTTTCCAATTGTTAATAAAGATAGCTTTTTCATATTACCTTGATCTAAAATCGAATGTAATAAATATTTACAATATCGGTGCTAACAATCTACAAATTGATGCAAATGCACGGTAATACCAAGGTCTATTTTCCCATTTTTCTAGCGTTAATAATTCTGAATCCTCTTTATCTATATCAAATTGAGCACTCATTTGTTTTAATAAAGTCTCATTTTCAATTACAGAAGTAATTTCAAAATTAATCATAAAACTGCGGTAATCTAAGTTTACTGTTCCAATAAAAGCCAATTTATCATCGACAGTAATAGTTTTGGCGTGAATAAATCCTTTTTCGTACAAATAAACCTTCACACCTCGCTTCATCAAAGGTTTTAGGAATGATAATGACGCTTGTTGTACCACTATCGAATCGCCTTCTTTAGGAATAATCAGCTCCACTTCTACTCCGCTCGAAACAGCAATCATCATCGCTGTCTTAAATTCGTCACTTGGTATAAAATATGGTGTACACAATTGCACTTTCTTTTTCGCTAAAGTAATTGCCAAAATCATCGCTTCCATTGCCGAATGTAAATCACTACCAGGCGAAGAAAGTCCAAAACTAACAGTTGCAGCATCTTCAAAAATCTTACTTTGAGAATTGTAAAAATAATTTGAATCAGAAATATTATACTTTTTGCCTTCGGTCATCATCCAATTTAAGTAAAAATGCAATTGCAAACTATTGATAGAATCGCCTTCAATCATCACAGAAGTATCACGCCAATAAATCTTATTATTTGGACTTATTACACCATTTTGATTGATGTATTTATCACTAATGTTAATTCCTCCTAAAAATGCTTTTTTACCATCAACAATCAAAATTTTACGGTGATTACGGTAATTAGAATTCGCTAAAGACGAAAATCGAACAGGTAAAAATGTCTGAAACTCCACACCTGTTCCATCAAATCTTGAGTGATGTTTATTCAGTTTTGATGATCCAAAATCATCCGCAGTTACACGAACTTCTACACCATTTTTAGCTTTTTCAATCAGAATATCAATGATTTCATTTCCAATATGATCTTCATCAAAAATGTAATATTCAAGATGAATATGATCTTTCGCTTCTCGTAAAGCTTCTAAAAAAAGAGGGAATTTATCTTCTCCATTTGTCAACAACTTTACTTTATTATTTGTTGCAGGATAAGCAACTCTTGCATTGTTTAAATAACGATAAACCTGTGACAATGAACCAATTCTTGCATTTACTTTATCTAAATCATCTTGAACAGATTGATCCATTTCAGCCCATTTTTCATTGATGATTTTTTGATGATTCTTATCTATTCGTTTAAAAAATTCATCTTTTTTAAATTTCTGTCCAAAGAAAAAATATAGGATTATTCCAATAAACGGTAGAAAAACAATTACTAATATCCATGCAATTGTTTTAGTAGGGTTTCGATTTTCGATCAAAATAGTAACAATCACCATTATATAAAGGACGGTAAGCGGAACCCAATACCATTCTTTGATAAAATTCCAGATGTGCAAAAGTGTGATAGACCATTCCATTTGTAATCGATTCGTAATTTTTATAAAAATAAATGAATAAAAATCAACTGCTTAAAAAATTAATAGAAAATATTTAAAAATAATTTTGGAAATGATAAATAAACCTTCTTATATTTGCAATCCAAAATGACGGTGCCTTAGCTCAGTTGGTAGAGCAAAGGACTGAAAATCCTTGTGTCCCTGGTTCGATTCCTGGAGGCACCACCACATTTATAAAACCTCAAGCATGTGTTTGAGGTTTTTTTTTTGAATGAACATAACAATTTATTCATCGAGTATTTTAGAGTTGCATCTAAATATTCCGTAAATTGCGTAAAACATGGAAATAGGAAATAGACCTTGGGGTTCTTACTATGTATTAGAGGACACCGATATATATAAATTGAAGAGAATAGAAGTGAATGTTGGCGGGCGTTTGTCTTACCAATATCACAATCATCGTGCAGAAGTTTGGACAATTGTTCAGGGAACCGCAATGGTGACACTTGATGATAAAGAATATGAATACAAAGCGGGTGAAGTCGTTATTATTCCATTAAAAGCAAAACATCGTATTCAGAACATAGGTAATGAAACATTAATTTTTATCGAAGTTCAACATGGTACGTATTTTGGAGAAGAAGACATCATTCGCATCGAAGATGATTACAACCGATCATCTGAAGATTAATAAAAACTAACTATAAAAGACTAAACTAATTGACTATGAAAATCGGAATTACATTTAGTGCTTTTGATTTGCTTCATGCGGGACATATCAAAATGCTAGAAGACGCAAAACAACATTGCGATTATTTGATTGTAGGTTTACAAACAGATCCAACATTAGATCGACCAGAAAAAAACAAACCTACACAAACTGTTGTAGAACGCTACATTCAGTTAAAAGGCTGCAAATTTGTTGACGAAATTGTACCTTATGCAACTGAAGAAGATTTGGAAGATGTTTTGAGATCGTTCAAAATTGATGTGCGTATTTTAGGTATTGAATACCAAGATAAAAACTTCACAGGACGTAAATATTGTGAAGAAAAAGGAATCGAATTGTACTACAATTCAAGAGACCACCGTTTCTCAAGTTCTGGACTTAGAAAAGTGGTTGCTGAAAAAGAACTTCTTAAAGTTGTAAAATAAAAATGGAGTAAGGTTAGAGTTTATCTAACCTTTTTTATTTACAATACTTTCTCAATCAAAAAATTAATGTAAAAAATAATTCTAAAAATTATACCTTTGCAAAATGTCAAATATAGTTGCAATTGTAGGAAGACCAAACGTTGGTAAATCTACGTTCTTCAACAGAATGATCCAAAAAAGACAAGCTATCGTCGATGACACTTCTGGTGTTACACGTGACCGTCACTATGGAAAATCTGATTGGAATGGAAAAGAGTTTACCGTAATCGATACCGGAGGGTATGTCGTTGGTTCAGATGATACCTTTGAAGAAGAGATCCGCAAGCAAGTTGAATTAGCTATCGATGAAGCAAATGTAATTTTGTTCATGGTAGACAATCAAGTTGGTTTAACGGATATGGATAAGGAAGTTGGCAACCTTTTAAGACGCACTAAGAAGCCTACATTCTTAGTTGTGAATAAGGTCGATACCAACAAAAATTTAGAAGATTCTTATGAGTTTTATAACTTAGGATTCGAAAAAATGTACACAATCGCTGCAATGAGCGGAAGTGGTACAGGTGAATTATTAGATGATGTGGTAGATTGTTTTACAGAAGAAGAACACATTGATCCATTCGAAGGTTTACCTAAAATTACGATCGTAGGTCGTCCAAATGCTGGAAAATCTACATTAATCAATGCATTATTAGGTGAAGAACGTAATATTGTAACGGATATCGCAGGAACAACACGTGATTCTATCGAAACGTTGTACAATAAATTTGGACACGAATTTGTTTTGGTAGACACTGCTGGAATGCGTAAAAAAGGAAAAGTTAGCGAAGATTTAGAATTTTATTCTGTCATGCGTTCGGTTCGTGCAATCGAAGAATGTGACGTTTGTGTCTTGGTAATTGATGCAGAACGTGGAATTGAAGCACAGGATTTGAACATTCTTTATTTAGCAGAACGCAACCGAAAAGGTGTTGTCATCTTAATCAACAAATGGGATTTATTGGAAAAAGAAACCAATACAATGAAAGAATACAAAGATGCTATTCTAAAACGTATTGCGCCTTTTACAGACGTTCCTGTGTTGTTTATCTCGGCTCTTACAAAACAACGTGTCTTGAAAGCTGTTGATACATTTATCGAAGTTTACGAGAATCGTAGCCGTCGTATCAAAACAAGTAAATTAAACGAAACCTTGTTACCGATTATCGAGATTACACCTCCACCTGCAGTAAAAGGAAAATACATCAAAATCAAATATGTAACGCAGTTACCTACAAAAACGCCTCAATTTGCGTTTTTCTGTAACTTGCCGCAATATATTAGAGATCCTTACAAACGATTTATTGAAAATCAATTGAGAAAGGAATTTAATTTTGAAGGAGTTCCAGTTGAAGTTTACTTCAGAAAGAAATAATAAAAATCCAAAAAGTCCATTTACAATTTGTAGATGGACTTTTTTATTGATAACAATAGAATTTAACATTCATAAAAAAAGCTCAACGATTGACGCTGAGCATTTTTGTGACCGAGACAGGATTCAAACCTGTAACCTCTTGAGCCGTAATCAAGTGCGCTATTCAGTTGCGCCACTCGGCCGTTTGAAATAATTGAAAGTATTTTCCCTTATTTTCGAATGCAAATATACAGCACTTTTATCGTAAAAACCTAAGCTTTTCGAGAAAAATTTTTAACAATAATTTAATTTACAACGTATCAATCGCTTACAAAAATATTTTTTTATGATTTTGGCAGAATTCTTAACTTGCTTCCTCTAAATTCAATCCAAAATGATTAAAAAATTAATTCTAAGTTCATTCATTCTTCTTGCCATTAGTAGTTGTAAACAGTCGAAAGAAGCTGTTAAAACCGAACAAGAAAATACAACTTTTCAGTTTGCAAAAAATATTTCTATCGAAGAAAACAACGAAACAATCACCATAAAATCATCTGGAAATACGATTTCATTTGATAAAAAAGACTTGCCAATCAAAACTGTGATGGTAGAAACTTCGTCTGCTGTGACGTTTTTAGATCAATTAGGAAGTCTTGATTTAATTAAAGGAGTTTGCGATGCAGATTTTATTTACAATCCTAAAATTGCCGAAGGAATTGCAAATAAATCAATCTTAAAAGTTGGAAATTCGAACGAATTATTCACAGAAATTATCTTAAAAAATAAACCACAATTGATTATTGCAAATTCAAATCCTGTTTTGGCAAAATTTCATCAACAATTGGAACAAAATGGGATAAAAGTATTGTATTTAGATGAATACAAGGAGCTAAATCCATTGGGACAAGTTGAATATTTGAAGGTTTTCGGAAAATTATTCGGAAAAGATACAGAAGCTGAAAAACGCGTAGAAACGGTTAAAAATAATTATGATTCGATCAAAAATATCATTCAAACCAAAGCACAAGGTAATGTTTCAACAATTGTGAATACAATGTATGGCGATATTTGGTACGTTCCGACAAATGATTTGTTGCAAGCAAAATTGATTGACGACGCGAAAGGAAATTATATTTTCAAGAATAAAACAGGTGAAAATAGTTTGAGCTTAACATTTGAAGAAGTTTATACAGTTGGAAAATCTGCAAATTATTGGATCAATGTAACAAACGTAAATTCATTAGCAGAAATGAAAGCTTCTTATCCAAATTATGCGTGGTTTGATGCGTTCAAAAAAGGAAATGTATATGCTTACAATAAACGAATGAATGCAAAAGGTTCGAATGATTATTTTGAACAAGGAATTCTTCGCCCAGATATTATTTTGAATGATTTAGGAAAGATTTTCTATCCAAATTTATTTCCAACTTATGATTTATACTTTTATCAACAATTGAAATAAATGACTGAAATTATTCAAAAATTCGAAGATTTTGTTCTAAAATCAATGAATTTATCCATTTCAAATATTGAAAAAGATTTAGAATGTGACGAATATGTTGGTTATAATTTCAATGTTAATGAGTTTTCTATAAAATTTAGAAAAGCGAAAATTACACCTAAAAAAGTTGGTCAATTTGTAACGTTATGGAAACGAAATACAGCTAAACAAACCGAACCTTTTGACGAAAATGATGGTTTTGATTATTACATTATTGCTACAGAAGATGATTCTAAACTAGGTTTTTATATTTTTCCGACATCAATTTTAATTGAAAAGAATATTTTGACCTCAATTAAAAAAGAAGGAAAAAGAGGTTTTAGAGTTTATCCGAATTGGGTAAAACCTGAAAATAAACAAGCGGAGAAAACTCAAAATTGGCAACAAGATTATTTCGTAGAAGTCAACAATCAACAAATTGATAAGAAAAATGTTAAATCAATACTTAAATAATAATTGAGATGTCTCAACAAGCTTGACATGACAATTTCTAAATGCTTTTTTATGAAAATTAAACACATCATATAATTAGATATTCCTTATATTTTATGTCACTTTTTACTTGACTAAAAAGTAACCAAAAAGTCAAGGCTGTAAATCTATTAGACTAAAAATACTTTCATTTCACTAAAGATTTTAAAAACCCTACAGGCTAAAATCTTTTTAACGTTACATTCAATTATTTTCTTAACGTCATAGATTTAAGGCCATTTTTAATAGGACGATTACATTAATTATTACTTTGTAAATAAATAGAGTGATGTCTCGGCATGACAATTTCTAAATGCTTTTTTATGAAAATTAAAACTAAAGGATATAATCTCTAATATATTATTTAAAACATTATTCCAATAAAAAAATCCTGCTCAATTGAACAGGATTTTTTGTTTATAATATTTTCTATCTTAGAATAACTCCGATTGAAATTGCTCTAAGAAACGTTTATCATTTTCTGTATACAAACGGATATCCCCAATTTGGTATAATAATAACGCGATACGCTCAATTCCCATACCGAATGCATAACCCGAATATTTCTCAGGATCGATATCAACATTACGCAAAACGTTAGGATCTACCATTCCACATCCCATAATTTCTAACCAACCTGTACCTTTTGTCATACGATAATCAGTTTCTGTTTCTAATCCCCAATACACGTCAACCTCCGCAGAAGGCTCTGTAAATGGGAAATATGACGGACGTAAACGAATTTCAGATTTACCAAATAACTCAGTTGTAAAATAACTTAAAGTTTGTTTCAAATCTGCAAACGAAACACCTTCGTCGATGTATAAACCTTCGATTTGGTGGAACATCATATGCGAACGAGACGAAATCGCTTCGTTACGGTAAACACGACCAGGTGCTAAGAAACGCATTGGTGGTTGATTTTTCTCCATATGACGAATCTGCGTAGACGATGTATGCGTACGCAACACAATATCTGGATCAGTTTCGATGAAAAATGTATCTTGCATGTCTCTTGCAGGGTGATGCGCTGGCAAATTTAACGCTGTAAAATTGTGCCAATCATCTTCGATTTCTGGACCTTCAGAAACGCTGAATCCAATGCGATTAAAAATCTCGATAATACGATTTTTTGTAATGTTAATTGGATGACGAGAACCCAATGTAAAAGGCTCTCCAGGACGCGTTAAATCTAAAGAAGAATCAGTTTTTCCTTCGTTTGAGATTTCATTTTTAAGAACAGTTGATTTTTCAGTTGCCAATGTTTTTAATTCATTTACAACTTGACCAAATTCCTTTTTTTGTTCATTCGGAACAGATTTGAACTGTGTAAACAAGTCCGTTAAAATTCCTTTTTTTCCTAAAAATTTAATTCTGAATTCTTCAATTTCAGCAGCATTTGTTGAATGGAAGTTTTTTACTTCTTCAATATATTGTTTGATTTGGTCAATCATAATTTCTGATCAATTTGATTACAAATTTAACCGATAATCAACTTATAACAAATTATTCGAGTACTTTTATTAAAAACGTCTAATTCTTATAAATAAAAATCCTCCTAAGAAAACTTAAGAGGATTTGATTGATATTATATTTTTGAAAATTATTTTCCAAATACTTCTTTTACTTTAGCAGAGATTCTTTCGCGTTCTGCATCTGTTAAATTAGAGCCAGAAGGTAAACATAATCCATTTTCGAATAATTCTTCTGCTACCGTTCCTCCATAATAAGGTGCATCTGCAAAGACAGGTTGCATGTGCATAGGTTTCCATAACGGACGAGATTCGATATCATCTTCCAAGAAAGCTAAACGTAAATCTTCGCGCGTTTTCCCTGCTACTTTTGGATCAATTAAAATCGCAGATAACCAATGGTTAGAGAAATAATCAGAACTTGGTTCTACAAAAACAGTTACGCCATCAATATCCGCAAACAACTCTTGGTAGAATTTATTCATTGCACGACGAGCTGCTACTCTATCCGCTAAAACTTCCATTTGTCCACGACCAATACCTGCTGTAATATTACTCATCCGGTAATTGTACCCAATATGCGAATGTTGATAATGTGGTGCATTATCACGAGCCTGAGTTGCTAAAAATACCGCTTTATTTTTATCTTCTTGTGTATGGGAAACCAAAGCTCCACCACCAGAAGTTGTAATAATTTTATTTCCGTTGAATGATAAAACACCGAAACGTCCAAAAGTTCCTGCAGATTTATTTTTGAAAGTAGAACCCAATGCTTCGGCAGCATCCTCTATCACTGGAATGTTGTATTTTTCTGCTACAGCATGTATCTCGTCAACCTTATAAGGCATTCCGTACAAATGAACCGCTAAAATCGCTTTTGGTGTTTTTCCTTTTGCTATACGATCTTTAATCGCCTCTTCTAATGCTATTGGACAAAGATTCCATGTATCTTTTTCTGAATCTACAAATACAGGTGTTGCGCCTTGGTAAGCGATTGGATTTGCAGTTGCTGAGAATGTCATTGATTGGCAAAGAACCTCATCTCCGTAGCCAACTCCACTTTCAATCAAAGCTAAATGAATTGCTGCTGTACCAGCAGATAATGCTGCAACTTTTACATTTGCATTTAAGAATTTTTCTAAATCTGCTTCAAAACCATTAACATTTGGTCCTAAAGGAGCCACCCAGTTTGCATCGAATGCTTCGTGAATGTATTTTAATTCATTTCCTCCCATATGAGGAGATGATAACCATATCTTTTCAGCCATTTTCTATAGTTGTTTTTGTTGTACAAATTTAGAATAAAACTATTGTTTTCGCTTCATTAGTTAATCATAAAACTTCATAATTGTAGAATAAAAAAACTCGAGCATCAATTTTAAATTCTAATTTGTACATAATACTTTTTACATTTTACTATTCTAACTGAACCGAATAACCCTTACATACATTCTACTGCCACTATGTTGCCTTTATCCTGCCTTTATGTTGGGAGTATCTAGCAAGTTTCAATAAAATCTCAAAAATCCCCCTTTGTAT
>NZ_JACAGF010000030.1:0-14204 GCF_030324345.1 Empedobacter sp. R750
TTAACTTTTCTTCTCTGACTTTCATTTTGTTTGGTTCGGTTTTACTATGTCGTACAACGGAAAAAGTATTGGCGAAGGACGGGCTACCTTGCAGACAATTTCAAAGGAAAACCGAACCTGAGCAAAATGCTTTTTCAGATTTCTAATTTACTAAAAAAAGAAATATGAAAAGCATTTTTGCGGATATTGTTAACTGAATTCTCAAAGACAATATTCACCCCGTCTTTTGCCAATACACTGTTAGCAGCAGGGCTTTTTTAGCGTCCTGATTTAGAGCGGTTGTCAAATTTACACAGCATTTGACAGTTTTCTGCTGAAGTTTTTCCGCCTTCGTGCCATGGCGTAATATGGTCGGCTTCCATTTCGTGGATTTCAAAATGTTGTCCACACTTTATGCACTTTCCACTTTGTCTTTCGTATGCTTCTCGTTTTTGGTTGTCCGAAAACGCACGAATATTTAAAAACTTTTCGTTCCGTGTCAAGACATATTCATAAATTCCACGCTTGTTTGTAACATCTTCATCCTGCATTAGTTCGCTGACTTCCTCTTCTAATTTTTTGTGGTCAAAACTTTGGGTTTGGAATTGGTTGTAAAGAAAACCCCAATTTATTCCCTTCATTTCTCTGCGATAATTCGGGAAAGTTGCTTTCGTCCAATTGATAACCGACTGAAAATACAGCCAAAGTTCGGTTGCATTTGGCTTGTTTTGGTTTTTGGACATATAAACCTCAATGTTCCCGTTAGAAATCCAATTGATTGCAGTTTCCAAATATTCTTGTCGGTTTGCAGAACCGGTCAAATATTCGTCGCCAATTTTGGACGGCTGTTTTTGGAAAAATAACGTTTTGCGTCCGAAACCCAAGAACCTGAATAAACCGCATTTCGCAATTCTTGGTCAGTTAGTTTTTCTCCTGCAATATTTATGGTTTGAAACCATTTCAGTTTTTCGCTGTCGGTTCCGCTACAAAAATAGACCATTAACTTATAGTTCAAAATCTGTTCTTGCTCGTCTTTTTGAAGGTTGTGAAAATATCTGAAAAAATGTGCAAAATCTCCGTTCACATATTGACAGATAGAAATTGTCCTTTGTTGTCCGTCAATTACTTCGTAATTTCCGTCTTCACGAACTGCCCAATACATGACGTTGAGCGGAAAATCCTTTGTAACAGTATCAATCACGGCTTCTCTTTGTTTGTCTTTGTAAACAAATTCTCTTTGATAAGGCGGACGAATGTCTAATTTTCCGCCAAAACCGACAACTCCGTTTTCTTCGTTGTCTTGGTAGTTTTGGGTTAATTCTCTTATAGTTATTTCTTTGAGTTCTATTTTCATAATTTTTTGTTTTTGATTAGAATTCTTGCATAAATTTCATTTCCGTTAATTGAAAATCTGCGGCCATAATTTGGATTATCTTCAACATACCTGTCGATACCGATAATTTCAAATTGTTCGGGATTATATTTGTCAAGAAAAGTAATTGGGACACCCATAATTCCTGCATAATCTGAAGGGATTTCTGCAACCTTGTTTACATTTATTGCATCGTAATTGTCGTATTTTGGATATTCTTCAGGCGAATAATTTTTGTAAAGAATTAGATTTTCGTGCCTTTTTGATATATCTAAATTAGTAAACCAACAAATATTTCCTAAACTTCTCCATTTTTGCCCGCTCTCATCTTCCCAATATCTTGTTTGCCTTGGTTCGTAATAATTGGGAACTTTGAACTCCATATTTCCGCTGTTGTTTCCCAACCAAACTTTATTCTCTTTGAAATATGCAAAAATTTCTTTGTAGGTTACATTATTTTGGCTTCCAATTATTAGAAATTTTTTGTCTGCTTCAAAAAGTTGAGCAATATATTCACGAAAAAGTGAGAAAGGCGGATTTGTTACAACAATGTCCGCCTCTTTCAAAAGTTCTATACATTCTTTACTTCTAAAATCGCCATCACCATTTAGTTTTTTTATCCCTATTTCTTCAACATCGGGAACGTTGTTCCTGTTTTTGTCTCCAAAATATTCTAGATAAATTGCGTGTTCTTTATCATTTTGACTGAATAAATCTCGTTCTTGGTTTTTGTAACAGGTCGTAATTAGTTTTTTGAGTCCGAGTTTTTCAAAATTTAATGAAAAATAAATAAAGAAATTGCTAATTCTCGGGTCATCGCAATTGCATAAAACCACTTTGTCCTTAAAGTGATTTCTGTAATGTTTCAGTTCTTTTTCAATGTCTGAAAGTTGGGTGTAAAATTCGTCTTCTTTATTAGTTTTTGCTGAATGTAGATTGTTGTTCTTCGCTTTCGCTGTCATACTTTCCGTTAACAGCAAAAATTCTCACGGAAATGTTTGTTAAGACCTTTGTTTTAGGCGGTTTCTCGGTAGCCTTGCTGCTAACGGTTCGGGTATTGCCGAAGGCGGGGATGTTTAGCACTAAAGTTTAATTGAAGAACGAAAGTTGAATCTTGCACAAATGTCCAATCGAAGCCGTTCAGCCCCGCTTTTGGCAATACCTTGTTATGTGATGTGCCTATTGTTTTCATTTTTTGTAAGGTCCGAGAAATTTATCTCCATTAAAATGAACCAAATGGTCAGGATTATCAGCTATCCAAACCTCAGTTTCCCAAGCAATATCAGCCATAAATTGTCTGAATTTTGGTCGATTCAAAAATGCTGTCACATAAACAATGTCGGCTTTGCAATTTTTAGTTAGTTTTTGAAGTTGTAAAAGTCGTATTTCTGAAATCGGACCCGATGAATGAACGGCTTCAATCAAGTACAGCCAATTCTTTTTCTTGGAATAAGCGATAACATCAGGAAGTTCTTCGTGTGATATTTCAAAGAAATTCAGCTTTTCTAATTTCTCTTTTTCAAGATAAAGGTATTTGTCTGCCGTATCTCCAACATATAAAACTTCTGCACCAAAACCGTATCTTGGAAGAAAATCTTCAATGATTGCTTTTTGTAGGTCGTTATGTTCTCCTGCTGAAAATGTCAGTTGTCCTCCTGATGGAAGTGTTACTTCAACTTTTGAAATTTGTCTTTCTCTTTTTAGTTTTTGACTTAAGGGTTCGATATTTTTCAGCTTTTCTTTGACTGACTTTTCCCAATCTTTCTTTCCAAAATTTCTTATTAATTCTGCATAAGTAGGATTGATAGAGTATCCACGTGTTGAGTCGTTGGTTGCAGAGTTTGGACTTGATTGTAAAACAACTTCAGCAATTGTCAAAAGTTTTAAGTCCTTTCTCCTGATGTCGTCATACGAACCTGAACTAATATTTTCATTGAAATGTTCGTTTACATAGTTAATTATATCTCTGGTTTTGAGAGCAAATCCACTATTCAAATCTTTTGCTTTTGCAAGGTCTTTCAATGATTTTATATCTCCACTTGCCAAAAATGCAATTGCCATTCTTTCCAATCTTCTTGGTGTTCCTTCAATAGGAATTCCGAAAGTTTCGAGTATGTAAAGTGTTGTATTGATGAGTTCCTGAATAGCTTTTGGCTTTTCACTAAATTTTTTTGAACTATCTAAACTGATATACTGCTTCATTCTCGAATAATTTTAGTTGCTCAAATTCAATTACAGGATAATCTTCTGTAGAAGTTCCCATAAGATGAGCTTTTATGTTTTTTGCTAAATGGAATGCAAAATTTGGCGCAACTGCGTTTCCAATTTGATTAAATTGATGTGTTTCAGTTCCCTGAAATTCAAACCAATCTGGAAAGCTTTGTAACCTTGCCGCCTCACGAACTGTAATTCTTCTTCTTCGTCCATCTATTAATTTTACACGATGCATATCTCCTGTAGCACCTGCAAGATTTCTACAAGTTAAAGTGCGTGCAGGTCTATCTAAATATAAATCTCTAGGATTTACACATTTAGAAGCTCTTTCATAGTTGGCTACATATCTGTCCATCGATTCTGTAAAAAACTTAGAATCTTCATTAAATTCAAATGCTAAATTTCCTAACGCTTCTCCAGCTGTAACAGTCCTATGAATTGCATTTGGTAATTTTATTTTTTGTCTTGAACCAATTACGATAACTCTTTCTCTATTTTGAGGTACTTCATAGTTTACAGCATTTAGTAAAGCGTAATCAATGTAATAACCCAAACTTTCAAGTTCGTCAATTACTTCTTTTAAATACCATTTGTTTTTATACAACATTCCTCGAACGTTTTCAAACATAAAAACTTCGGGATTCAGTTGTTTAACAGCCGATAGAAAAATGGGGAAGCCGTCTCTCGAATCTTTAAGACCAAGTTGTTTTCCTCCAACACTAAAAGGTTGACAAGGCGGACCTCCAATTACAATATCGGCTTTAGGATATGTTGATTCAGGTGTAAGTTTTCCTGTAATACAATCTCCCAAAAGATTTTTGTTGTATGTGTTTGATGCGTTTTCGTCCATTTCGTAACCAATGGTTTTAAATCCATTAGCTTCAAATCCAAGAGATAATCCTCCGCAACCTGCAAAAAGGTCAACTACCGTCTTGTTTAAGTCGGTGTCAACCCAAGGTTTTAGTTTGTTATTTATCTCTTTCCAATATTCCATTCGGTAAATTTACGAAAATTTTCTTTTGGGACGAAGCGTTGTAGTGGCATATCACATAACGGTTCGGGGCTTTGCGAAGGAGCGGAATAGAAAGCACAAAAGTTCAATTCAGCACTACAGTTAGCAAAACCAATTTTTTATTTGCTAATTTACACTTTTCGAGCAAATAAAAAATGGTTTTTGCGGATTAAAAGCACAGAAGTTGAATTTTGCACTTAACCCGCTCTTTTGCAAAACCCTTGTTGTGCGATCGTCCTTTTAAACCAAATATCCGTCTATATATTCGTCTGGATATACTATCTTGTAATTTCTTAAATTAAGACTATTCTTTCTGTAAAAACAGATTTGAATTGCAGGATTAAAGTCCAAATAACTTGGTTTTTCATTTTCGAAATTCAATGTGAAATTAAATCTTGAATTATAGTTTTTGCTTCTTATACCATAAACTCGAATAGCATCATAATTAAATTTTTTCAAATCATCTTTGAGATAATGAATAAGTCTTTTTACTGTTGTCTTTTCATTTATTAGACCTTCCTTTTTCATCAAATCATATGTGTTCTTGAACATCTCAAGATGCTCTGTATTACCTACTAAATCAAAACAATTTGTATCAGAATAGTCACATATAGCTTTGCATATAATGTACCCTTTAGTATAATTCCGTATTTCTTTTCCCCACCAATGAGCATTAGATATAAATGTATCCCAAAAATAGAACCCATCGCCTAACCATGAGTTTTCCCAACGACAAGGATATGGACCTTCAGTTTCCAATTTATCTAAATCGGTCCCTCTGTCTTCTAATGTCTGATATACGATTTTATTTGAAGCCAACTCTTATTAAATGATTTTATGCTTGTATAGTGTTTTTTCTTAAGTCATCTTCCAAATTTGAAAGATTTAATGTTGGTAAAATTATACCTGGGACATTTGCTTGGGTTGTTACTAAACTTAAATAAGCTCTTACATATGGGAATAGTATAGCAATACTATTTTTATAAAAAAAATCAGGTATTTCTTCAAAAGAACCAACATTGTCAAAGTTAAATAAACCTTTACATCGAATAGAAGCAAAAGGATTTTGTTCTTCATCTTTATTGAAAACACTTACCATAAAAGAAAGTTCGTATTGGTGTTTTTGATTGAAATAAATTCCGCTAGTATGAAATGCTAGAGATAATTCATTGCCTTTATGATTTGATAAATCTATTTCTACTTTGTCAAATTGGTAGTTATTGATTGAAAATGCTGCTCTTTGCATAATTACATTATTAATTTATATAAAAAAACCCGAAGTAAACTTCGGGTTCAAATTATCGGTTAAATACCCTGAACAACTAATGTTAGGGTCACTTGAATATACATAATATTGATGCTGAGAGTTTGCTAGAAATTCATCGATACTTACTCCAACATTGTCCATTTCTATACTTTTTGCCCAAACGTCTAAAATTTCATCTTTAGGTGTTTCAGAAAAGTACTTTTTTAAATCCTCAAAAAAATTGTTCATCGTTTTAATTTTTTCTTACTGCAAATGTACAACAAAATTTATAAGTATAAAGTCATTTTTCAAAATTTTAATATTGTGCAGTTTTTTTGTTTGGATGTCGCACAACGTTTTGCAGCTTGCAGAAGTGGCGGATTAAGGAAGCCTAAACTTTCGGTTTAACACTGACTTTGCAAGTACAAAACCAACTTTAAATTAAGACCTCAACCCGCCATTTCTGCAAACTGCTGTTGTGCGATCGCCCTTCTTTTTCGCTATGTTTATTCGTTTTTATGTTTGGTGTTGGTTTGGTAGCTCTTTTGCATTTTTGTTTGGCTTTGGGCGGTTGGAAAAATGCAAATGTGCTACCAAATGTTTAAGTTTCTTGTAGTTCTTTTGTTTTAATATTTTTAGATTTCTGTACACAACTTTCAGCCAAAGCATTTGCAACGTGCCACATCAAAACAGGCGGAATTGCGTTACCAATTTGTTTATATGCTTGGGTTTCGCTAACTGGAAACGAAAAGTTTTCAGGAAAAGACTGAATACTTGCGGCTTCTTTTGGAGTAAAACGTCTATAAATTTCCTTTTCTGGATTTACCAATAAAACAGGGTCTCTCGAATTTAAACTTGTCTTTGCCAAATGCGATGTTACAGTTAAACATTGTCCGTTTAAATCTTGATATAAACCACGTTTCATATTGTTTTTTGCATTTTTCATACCCTCAACTGCTCTTTGAGAGAAATAATATTTTTCGTCTTCAATCGCTAATTGTGGAATGACTTCTTTCAATGGAACCCATTTTTTTGTACTGAAAAGATTGCTTTCCGAATGTGTTTCTAAAGGAAATTTATAATCAATATTTACATCATTTCGTACTCCAACAATAAAAACACGTTCTCTTTTTTGCGGTATTCCAAAGTTTGAAGCAAGTAAAACTTTATATTTTACTTTGTATCCAACACTCTCAAATTCTGTAATTACTTTTTTAAGAATTTCTCCTTTTTGAAGTGTTACCAATCCTTTTACGTTTTCGCAAACGAAAAATTTAGGCTGTCTTGCTTTCAAGATTTTTACAAGTTCTTTGTAAAGATTTGCTCTATCATCGTTCGTGTCTTTATTCGGATTTACCGTACTGAATGATTGGCAAGGAAAGCCTCCAAGCAACAAATCAAAATCCTCGATTGCATTAATATTTACATTTTTAATATCATCGCAAACCGCTGGATGTTCAAAATTTGCATTGTATGTTTCAATTGCATATTTGTCAAAATCCAAAGCATAGCTTATCTCAAATGGAAGTGGCTTGTAATTATCTTTTAGGAATTTAAAACCTCCAAGTATTCCTAAATCCGAGCCTCCACAACCACAAAAAAATGATGCTACTTTAATTTTATTTTCCATAATTAATATTGTTTGTCTATACTTTCAGAACCAAAGTCCATTCTGTACAAGGTTGGTAAAACTGTGATAATTCCGGTTTCGTTTTTTCCGAAAGGATCGTTTATTTTTCTTACGATTGTTGCATTTGGAGTAAAATAAACTCTATAAATGTTGTATGCAGAACGATATTGTTTTGCAGCAATCCATTCTTTTCTTGTTAAGTTGATTGTATCAGTCCAAGAATTATCGTTTAAGTCTGGTTCGGTAATACGTTTTGTAGATTTAACTTCTACAAACCTTGCGAATTCGGGTTCTTCTCGATTTTCATTTGCTTCAACAGAAGAAATATCATAACCTAAACCTCTTTGTTTTCCTAAAAGCAATACTTTATTTACTAATCTTGGGTGTGTTGCGTTTACACGTTCTTTCTCTAAATCGAAAACAAAATCTTCTCCCTCATCTCCCAAAATAGTTTTATCAGTTCCTTTCTGTGGAATTTTTGGTTTTTCGACTTCTTCACGTTGTAATGCTTCAATTGAAGTAGAAAGTATTTCGGAATTTAGAACAGCGATTTTTCCAAAATAAGCCGACCAATCAAAATACATTTGTTTCTTATCTTCATCATTAGTTAAGTCATATTTTAAGATGTCAAATTTTAAAGGTTGAGCTAATTCAGAAATAAAAACATCAATAATTTCTTTTTCTGCTTTATTTATTACCAAATTATTTCCGTCAATAATAATCAAGTTAGCCAAAGCCAACAAGTTAAATTGTTCTCTTATGTGTTGTGTGTGAAAAGAACCTGTTTCTAATTTTTTAGTAATGTTGTTTTCTCTGTCTTTTATGATTGTGCCTAAAACTTCTTCTACGGAAATATTTCCTTGCAGAACTTGTTTTGCATTGAGAACGTAATAACCAATTTCATCTTTGGAAAGTATAATTCCACTTTTTTGAGCAAGTGAAAGTAAAGTCAAAACAAAGTGAAACGGCTTAAACTTTATTTCGTCATTTAAGCGTTCTTCAATCGTTTGGATTTTTTGAGTTCCATTAGGAAACTGAAAATTCAAACAAAGATTTTTGAAAAATGCAGGTTGGTCGTTATCAATCAAAAGTTTTTCGTTACTCGGACTTTCATAAATGTAATGTTCGTCAAAATAGTACAACCCAAAAAGTTTTCCTGCAACTTCGGTGATGTGATTTCTAATTGTTTTTTGATTGTTGTCTCCAAGATTTTCAAAATCATCATTGTAGATAATTTGAGATAGTCTGTCATTAAATTCTTGGTCAAATATTTCCTTTGTGCAAGGGCATATTTCAGCTACGATATTTGCGTAAGCTGGCAAAAGGTTGTCTAGTTCCTTTTGTGCTTTACCTCGAATAATGGTACATCTATATTGAATATCTGGGTTGAACATACTTTAAATATATTTAATTAATTCCTCTGCAATAGTTTTAGCCAATAGTGGCGGAACTGCATTGCCAATTTGTTTTAACTGACTTGTTTTTCCTCCTTTGAAAATATAATCATCGGGAAAAGATTGAAGTCTTGCACTTTCTCTTGCTGTTGGCACGCGGTTAAACTCATAATGAAAATGATGATTGTGTCCTGTGTCAATTGTAAAACTCGGTTTTTGACTATTTAATCTTGTCCACGCAATATTTACTTTTCTTGTATGATGAAGTTCTTTTGGCAAATTCTTGTAATTGCCTCCGTCTGGAACCATTGAAATAATTTCAATTGTTTTTTCATTATGAATAGTAATTTGATGATTGAAAACTCCTTTGGAGTTTTTTCTCATTAATTTTTGAAATTCATTTTGGGGCTTGGTAGTATATTTGCTTCCGTCCTCCAAAGTGTCTTTTGGTAAATCAGAAATAGCTTCTTTTGATGTAATGTGTTTTTTCGTTGTCGGTTCGGGAAAAACAAATTCTTTATTATTTTTTGTACCAACAAAAAATGCTCTTTTTCTATTTTGGGGAATACCATAATCTGAAGCCAACAAAACTTTGTAAACAACTGTATAGCCAATTTTTTTGAAGTCTTCAACAATACTATCTTTTACAACCCCTTTTCCCATAGAAATAATATTTGGAACATTTTCCATTATAAAAGCTTTAGGTTTGTAAAAATCAACAAAACTTACAAATGATTTGTAAAGTTGATTGCGTTCATCATCAATAATTCTTTTTCCTGCAATAGAAAAACCTTGACAAGGTGGTCCGCCAATAATTACATCGACATTTTTTATTCCTGTTTTTTGTGCAATTTCTTTTGGTGTTTCTGTAAATAAATCTGAAACAATTCCTTTTGCGTTTTGGTGAGTATTTTCAAAAGTCACAACAGCATCTTTCCAATGGTCAATACCTAAAAGCACATCATAACCTGCTTCGATGAACCCATAAGAAAGTCCACCACAACCGCAAAACAAGTCTATTACTGTTGGTTTATTTTTCATCCTCAAAATCTATTTTACCTTGTTTAACGTTTATGCTTTTTAGATAATTTACCTTTTCTTCTGCAACAATTAATGTTTTTGGGGAACAATTATATTGATACATTTTTTTAGCGAATTGGTCACCAAAATATTCTGTTTTCAAATCTTCAATGTCAAGTCCAAAAGTGTCGGCTAATCTTTCCAAACATTTTTCATCAAACTCTTTTTTGCCTGTTTCAATTTTGCTCAAAGCTCCAGAGTCAATGCCAAGTTTTGCACCTAATTGAGTAAGTGTAAGATTGTTTTGAGTTCTTAAACCTCGTATATATTCTCCAAAATTTGCTTCCATTGTCTTGAATTATTAATCTTGACGATTTTGACAAAAGTAGCAATAATATTTTTATCGGACAATATTTTGTAGTTTTTTGAGTGTTGGGAAAATTTAAGCTCTTTTGGTTTTTAGTGATGGCTTTGTGCGGTAGGAAAAACCAAATGTGCTTGAATGTGCGGTGGTTTTAGGGTGTCGCACAACGTTTTGCAGCTTGGCGAAGTGGCGGATTTTAAAGCACTTACTTTCATTTTAGTACCAATGTTTATTTGAAAACCAAATGTTCAATTTAGCACCGAAACCGCCATTTTGCCAAACTGCTGTTGTAGGCAGTGCTTTTTATTCAGTTTCGTTGTTAAATTCGTCGTAAGTATTAGTTTTCATAATGTCAATTTTAAAATCTCCATTTTTGTCTTTCATAATTATTACGCTGTCAAAACCTAATTTGTCTAATTTTTCCATTGTCGCCAATTCTCCTTCTTTCAGTTGTAGAACTTTACGCAAAAGCCAATCTGACAATGCTTTGTTTGGATTTGTCATCAATGCTTTTGAATTTTCTTGACAAACTTTTGCAGAAAAAATATCTCCTGTTGGAATTTGTAAATTAAAAATTTCATCTCTTGGCGGAAAGAAATTTGGATATTTTCTGTGCAATTCCGCAGGAATTGGAATGTAAATTTCGCCAAAATCTCTTTTTCTTCCGTTTGCATTCCATTGATTTAAACCGCTTCGTTGAAAAATAAATTTCTCTTTTTTCTGAATACCATAAAGTGGTAAAATCACATAATTTTCTCCTTTTACAAGTTTGTCTGTTGCTGGTTTTAAATTTTTGTTTTCCTCAAATAATTCAAGAAGCAATGAATATGGGTCTTCAATTATATCAATAGGTAAGCGAAACGCATTTTCTGGAATAATAAACTTTCTAAAAAGTGTACTTTTTGAGTAATTGAAAGAATAAAAATTGTTTCCATCTTCAAATTGTAAACTAGCTTTATTATCTTTTACTGAATGAATATTTGCGATGTCAATTGTATTGTAATCTGTTTCATAAAGCAAAAGTTCTTTTTCTTTTCTCGCAACGATATGATAAAGTGAACTTTCAATATTGTAAAGTCTATTGGCTAAATTTATTCTATCATTTCTGAATTCGCCTAATTTTATTGCAAGTTCTTTACCTTTAAACTCGGCTAAAACTCTTGAAAGTGAATTAAATTCTGCAACTTTTTCTGTACTGTTATTTGTATTGCAAGTAAAAGTTTTCAAACCAACACCAATAGAATTATAGTTTGCGTCAAAAGCTGTATCAGAGCGTGATAAATTTCCTGCATCAAAACTTCTGCAAAAAATATTTTCCGCAACACGGTAATTTATGAAAGGAATAGCACTTTCACTGAACAAACCTGAAAGTTTTGAAACTGCTGAAAGCAGTTTTAAATAATTTCCGTTTTTTTCTATGTCAATTTCTGCAAACGATTTCATAAAACTTCAATTATTTGATTTGCAATTCTTTCAATTAAAGTTGTCGTTACAGAATTTCCTGCTTGCATATAAAGTTTACTATTTGCAAGTTTTGGAATAATATATTTTTCGATTGGATAACCTTGGAAAGCAAAACATTCTTTAGGAGTGAGTTTTCTAATTCCAAAATTATCTTTAATTAATGGAACATTATGTCCACCAGAACCCATATTTGCTGTTAATGTTGGACAAAGATTACTTTTATTTTCCCTTGCATAAACTCTTCTCCATTGATAAACTGTATCTTTTGAAATCATTGTTTTTACTAATTCAGGATAATATTGATGGTCTTCTTTGTAATAAAAAATATCATCCTGCTTTTCCTTATCCAAAAAGTCGTGAATTGTTTTTGTTAATTTGATTGGTTTAGGAAACTCAAATTTTGAATAATTTTTTACTTGTTTTGGGTCAAAAGCAACTATAAAAATTCGCTCACGATTTTGCGGAACATTTGCGTGAGTTGCTGAATTTAAAACTTTTGCAAATGTTTTGTATCCCAATTTTAGTTCAAGTGTTTCAATAATTGTTTTAAATGTATTTCCATTGTCGTGAGAAACAAGGTTTTTCACATTTTCTAAAAATACAACCTTTGGTCTGTGTTTTTCAACTATTTGCTCAATGTCAAAAAACAAAGTTCCTCTTGTGTCAGCAAAACCTTTTTGATAGCCTGCAATTGAAAATGCTTGACATGGAAAACCAGCACATAAAATGTCAAATTTTTCAGGAATATAGTTTTTGTTTCGCTCTTTTGTTATGTCGCCAAACGGAACTTCTCCAAAATTTTCTCTATACGTTTTTTGTGCTTCATTATTCCATTCGCTTGTAAAAACACACTTTCCGCCAACATTTTGTAACGCTAATCTAAATCCTCCAATTCCAGCAAATAAGTCAATGAATTTAAAACTATAATTTTCTGGAGTTGGAAACGGAACGTTTTCAACTTCAAATAAAAGTTGTTGCAAAGCATCTTCTGCAACAATCGGTAATTCAGTTTCCTCTTGTTTATATTTTACGAAATTTTTTAAAGTTGAAATTGCATCTTTTTCGTAATGTTTTTTTACGCCATTTCTATAATTATGCAGATAATGTGTCAAAACGGCTTTGTCTTCAATGCCTTCAACAAGTCTAATTTGATAGCTTTTGCCGTCAAATTCATTAATACTTATTGTCTGTTTTAAACTCATTTATTTTGTCTGTTAAAATTTGAGTGCAATTTACAAAAAAAAATGGTTAAATTTTATGCGGTCGAGTTTATACGCAATTTTGGTCGCATTGCCTACAACGTTTTGCGGCTTTGCGAAGGCGGGGCTTTTTAGCACTACCGTTCATTCGGAGAACCACACTTCAATTATACGAAAAAACTGTCAACCGAAGCACCGCACCCCCGCTTTTGCAAAACCGCTGTTAGCGGTAGTTTTAATTGTCAATGTTGAGTATTTTGGTTAATTGTTTCTTTTTGTATTGATTTACCAAGGTATTTCCTAAATAATAGAGTAATGCAAGATGCCAAAACAAAAGGAAACGTAAGTTGGGTAATGTTAAACTTCAACATTAAGAAGCTAATGGAAAGCGAAAGTAATACGGCAATTAAAACCCAAAATCCGTCTTTAATTTGGTTGCCTGCAAACACAATGGCGCACAATACAGCATTATAACTAAATAGTCCAAGGCTTATATCGCTGGCAGGTGCAGAAAGTTTGAATGCAACAACTGCGGAAAGTATTGCCCCTGCAAGTCCATACAATGCAGAAATTGGCGAACTAATAAATACTGCGATAAAAAATAACAGACCAGATACTAAACTGTCTTGAAAAATTACTTGTCCGAAACCTTTAATAGCAAAAGTAAAATTGTCGGTTATTGAAGCACCTACTGATGGTTCTGGCAATATACTTGTGAAAAAATTATTGGCAAAAAAAAGTATTAGCCAAGTTACCAAAACAAAAGGCAGCGTGAAAACAGGTATTTTTCGTTTTATAAAAAGGTGTTGCAACAGACTTGCCAATGCAGAGCCTAAAATAATAATAATCCAACTTATCAAAACTGGTTTTAGAAATAGTATGGCTGCAACGCCAACCAATGCCGCACTAAAACCGTAAAATCCTTTGTCAATTTCTGATTTTTCATATTTCAGCAGTAAGGCAGTAGTAGTTCCACACACTACTGCTAAAAGTGCAGCAGCACCCATTGTAAATGAACCATAGAAAATGCCAATGAGAAACAGTAAGCCCGTAACGGCATTTTCTTGAAGCATTATTTGTCCAAGCCCTTTTAGTATTATGGAAGCAAATGAAACTGTCTCTCCAGTAAGCCTATTTTTAATGTCATTGTTCGGTGTCATACCTGTTTTGTCGTTCAATTATTTGCTCTTGTCAATGCTCGTAATTAGGTGCTATGCAGTCGTCCACAAAATTACCGCTAACGTCCGGAGCATTGGCGAAGTGGCGGAAAATCGAAGCGGAAAGTTTCGATTTGGACGGAACGTAGCCAA
>NZ_JACAGF010000031.1:0-12250 GCF_030324345.1 Empedobacter sp. R750
TTTTTTATTCCTTTCATAATTGTAAGATAAGTATTATATACCTTTTCTTACTCTGGAACTTTCGTTAGGATATCCAAAATCTTCTTGTTGCACACCTAATTCTGTATGTTGCTAATATTATATTTTTGTCTATAAAAATCAATATGGATCAAAAGATACAAATTAAGGAAATTGCGAAATTATTTTTTAAACTCGGTGTAATTGGATTTGGTGGCCCTGCAGCTCATATTGCTATGATGCAAAGAGAAGTGGTCGTGAAACGGCAATGGATGAGTGATCAGCATTTTTTAGATTTATTAGGTGCTACCAACCTCATTCCTGGGCCTAATAGCACTGAAATGGCAATTCATATCGGTTATGATAAAGGTGGATGGAAAGGTCTATTAGTTGCCGGTCTATGTTTCATATTTCCAGCAGTTTTGATTACCGGAATTTTCGCCTATTTCTATCAGAAGTACGGACAAATCCCAGAGGTTTCACCTTTTTTATATGGAATAAAACCTGCCATTATTGCAATTATAATTGGTGCCGTTTATCCATTGTTTTTAAAAGCGATAAAGAATGTTTACCTAGGTGTTTTAGCAATTGCTGTATTAGTCTTATCACTTTTAGGTATCAATGAAATTTTTTTATTAGTTGGAGCTGGCTTTTTTATGCTTTTAGAAAAAAAATTTCGCCAACTTCACTCCATGAAAAGCTTTGTTCCTTTAGCTTTATTTCCTTTATTTAATGGATCGTTTCTGTCGACGATAAACCAATCCTTATTTTGGACATTTTTAAAAATAGGATCAATTTTATACGGAAGTGGCTACGTTTTGTTTGCTTTCTTAGATACCGAGTTGGTAGATAAAGGATTACTCACGCGAATACAACTGATGGACGCAATTGCGGTTGGACAATTTACTCCAGGACCTGTTTTTTCATCTGTAACTTTTATTGGATATCAAATCAACGGACTTTCGGGTGCTATTGTATCTACTTTAGCCATTTTTCTACCCTCATTTATTTTGGTTGCATTGATACATCCTTTAATGAAGTTTATAAGAAACAATGATTCATTTAGTACTTTTTTAAATGGGGTCAATGTAGCGTCTGTAGCAATTATCCTATCAGTATGTATAGTTATGGGGAAAGAAACTATTACCGATTGGAGAACTATTGTTATTGCGTTGATTAGTGCTGTAATAGTTTTTCAATTCAAAAAAATCAATAGTGCTTTCATTGTATTATTGGGTTCCATACTAGGCTACTTAATTATTCAATTTTAAACTAATGCAAAAACAATTATTTAACACTATTCAGAATGATGTTCTGAATCAAGAAATTTGTGAAGACAGAAAAGTAGTTTTACAACCTTTAGTTTTTTACATTCAAGAGAAAGTCAATGATAAGCAGACAATAAATCTCAACTTCATTTGTACACACAATTCACGCAGAAGTCATTTAGCACAGATATGGGCACAATTCGCTGCTGCTTATTATAATATCCAAAATATCAATTGTTATTCAGGTGGTACACAAGAAACAGCATTGTTTCCAAAAGTAGCTGAAACACTAAGCATTCAAGGCTTTCAAATCTTTAAAATTGCAGATAGTAATAATCCTATTTACGCCATAAAATTTGATGAAAATTGTTTACCAATTATAGGATTTTCTAAGAAGTATGATGATGCATACAATCCAATTTCAAACTTTGCTGCAATTCTTACTTGCTCCCAAGCAGATGATGGTTGTCCTTTCATTGCAGGTGCAGAAAAGCGAATCCCAATAACTTACGAAGATCCTAAAATATCGGATGGTACTACCAATCAAACAGAAGTTTACCAACAACGAAGTATCGAAATAGCAACCGAAATGATGTATGTCTTTTCTCAAATAATTAAATAAATAGTATTACATTTTCTGAATGATTATATTTTTAGTTGCATACTTTGTTTCTATCCATTGTTGCAATTTATTTTCATCAATTAACTTTTCTGATTGGTAAAGAATTATTTTATTATTTGATATACTATCTGAATATTGATTGAGTGTACCAAAGTAAATTTGACTAATATCTGGAAATAAAATTTTTATTTCTTTCTCCAGTATGCTATCTCCAAATGTTTTAGCTTTTAGCAATTCGTTAAGTTGCTGTATTTTCAAATCCTTTTCTGTTATATCACTTTGGTTTTTATTGAGTTCACTTAAAATTTCTTGTTTTAAATCTGCGTTATTTTGTCGAACAGTAAACGTTGTATTATTAATACCATAATCTTCCAATTTGGTATTATATCGTGCTATTTCTAAGCTATCTAATTGTTGAGACAAGAAAGCAAGTTCTATTTTTTTAGGCTTACTTCTGAAATTGACATTTTTATAAATTACGGTATGCCCATTATTTAAAAATTCATTTTGAATAAACGTTTCTACATTCTGCGTAAATTTCTTTTCTTGAAGCAAGTTATACGCTAAGTAAAAACTTGGTATAATCAGTAAGCTCATGACTACTGAAATGCTTATTCTAACTTTTTTATCCAATGAAGGATTTTGAGTTTGTACTGGTTTATATTTTAAATATTTTAAAACAATAAACGTAGACAACGCAATGAAAAAACAATTGATACTATACAAATATAAAGCTCCAACTAAAAATTTAAAATTTAGTGTAGCCAATCCAAATCCAGCTGTACATAATGGTGGCATCAAAGCAGTAGCAATAGCTACACCTGGTATAGGATTCCCTTTTTCTACACGTGTTATGGATACTGCACCAACGATTCCACCAAAAAATGCAATTAATACATCGTATATGGTTGGAGATGTTCTGGCAAGTAATTCGGATTGTACATCTTTAAATGGACTTAGATAAAAATATATACAGGATACGATAAGTCCAGCTATTGTAGCAATAAATAAGTTTTTGGCTGATCGCTTAAGTAAAGAAAAATCATACGTAGCTAATGCAAAACCAGAACCGACTATTGGACCCATTAATGGTGATATTAACATAGCTCCTATAATGACTGCTGTGGAATTTACATTTAATCCTATAGATGCAATTAATATCGCACAAGCTAAAATCCATAGATTAGCTCCTTTAAATGATATATTGCTTTGTACGTCTTCTTTAACTTTATTCTTATCTTCTTCTCCACTTTGTAGATTAAATAATTGATAGATCTTGTTCATTGTGTTTCACATAAGTATTAAAATTATTTATCAATTCTATTTTCTGATTAGTAATATTTTCGCATAAATTTATAAATATCATTATTTGATCCATAAATTACTAAAACATCATCACGTTCAAGTACTGTTGTTGACGATGGAAATCCTTGTACCTGTGGTACTATTTTAAATTGACCTAAAAAACTTGTTTCTTGTTTATTTTTAATAACAGTCATTACCAATATATTGTATTTCTTTTTAAATTGAATCTCATCAAAACTTAATCCTACAAGTTCTTTGGGTACTATAACTTCTATGATACTATATTCCTTATTAAGTTCAAAAGAATCTATAATTCCTTTTGTATTTAGTTTTTTAGTCCAACGTTCGGCAGATTCCTCTTCAGGTCTTATAATTTGATCTACACCTATGGCATGTAATACATTTTCGTGGACATTATTTATTGATCGACTTATTAAACGATTAACTTTTCTATTTTTAAAATTAGCTGTCGCCATAATATTAGAGCCTTCATTTTCACCTATAGTAATTAACACCATATCAGTGTTATTCAAGGGTAATTTATTAAGTGCAACTTCATCGGTTGCATCCAAACAAATAGTATGTGACAATTTATCTTTATACGATTCTACACGTTCCATATTGGTATCAACTCCAATCACCTCATGCCCCAAAGCTGTCATTTTAGTACCTAATGATGCTCCGAAATTCCCTAATCCAATGATAATTAATTTCATGTATTTTATATTAAAATATCCCCCGTAGGATATGAATAACGAGAAGATATGGTTTTCTTAAAAAATGCTGTTAAAATGGTGATCATAGAAACTCGTCCTATAAACATAATTATAATTAATACTATCTTACTAGGATCGCTCAATAATGGAGTAGTATTTAATGATAATCCAACTGTTGAATAGGCAGAAAATACTTCGAATGCTATGTCTATTAATGGTAATTGATAATCAAACTTTGAAATTAAAAATACTCCAATTCCTATAACTAGAAAAGACAATGTTATTGTTGCAAATGCCTTTTGCACTATAGAATCACTGATTTTTCGGTTATATATTTCAATGTTTTGTTTCCCCCTTGCGATATTAATAAAATTTAAAATAGCAATGGCAAAGGTACTTGTTTTTATCCCACCACCTGTAGAGGTAGGTGAGGCACCAATCCACATCAAGAGTAATATCATGATAATTGTAGAGAATTGCAATTGCGAAAAATCTATCGTATTAAACCCAGCAGTTCGTGTGGTCATACTAATGAATGTAGCAGATACAAATTTGCCTATTCCTGTATGATTATTAAGCGTATAATAAAATTCTTCAAAATATATAATAATCGTAGAAATGAAAAGAATAATCAATGAAGTCATTAAATTTACTTTTGAACTTAATGAAAATACCCAACTTTTTTGTTCTTTACGATTATGAAATATACTTGCTATAGTTTTGGTAATAAAATAAGAAAAATAGCGAAGTATATTTACTAAAATAGGAAACCCTATTCCTCCTATAAATATAAGTAATATTACAACTATTTGCAATGGATAATTATAAATAGTTACTTCATGCATCAATCCATTTGGTAAAGTAGAAAAACCAGCATTACAAAACGCCGATATAGAATGAAATAAAGAATGAAAAGCCTTGTCTAAAAAGCTAATCTCTAATTGATCTAAAGATAAATATATACAAACCGCACCTATCAATTCTATACTGAATGTTAGATAAATTATACGTTTAATAAAAGAAAACACCTCGCTAAAGGCATCATTATTTGAAATATTTCCTAAAGTAATTTGATATTCAAAAGAACTATTTCCCTTAAAAAAATATGCGATATAAGCTGCAAATGTTAAAATCCCTAAACCACCTAATTGAATGAGTAGTAATAAAATAAATTGACCAAAAGTAGTAAAAACATGAGAAACATCCATAACACTTAAACCTGTAACACATACAGCACTAGTTGAGGTAAATAATGCATCCAAAAAAGTTATTGAGGTTTTAGTTGCTTTAGGCAATAATAACAAACAAGCTCCTAATATTATTAATCCAATAAAACTTATTATAAAAAGTTGGGGTGGTGTTATGTAACTTCTTTTAAATGTAAAATTTGGTGTAGCAAATTCGCGTAATAGTTTTAAGATTATTGCAAATAAGATATACTTACTAACAAAATGTATAGAGTATTCGGTAAATTGTATATATATACAATACGTAATAAATAAGACACTTAATAGATCGAAAATTAAAACTCTTGCTATGATTTTATCTTTGATATAAAAGAATTTAACAACTGTTTTAATAATTCCCAAAAATAAAATAGTAGCAAAAAATAAATTAACATATGGATTATAATGTTTAGGAAAACCAAATCCTAACATAGCAATGATGGTTACAATTGCAACAATAAAACTCCATTTAGTTAGCAGATTAAAAATTCTAGAACAAAAAAAGCGTGTAAGCATCGTTAATTTTATTTATTACTTTTTCTCAAAATTATGTAACCTAATATTCCAGAAATTATTGATGCTAACAAGACTGACAATTTTGCTTCTTCAATTAAAACTGTATCCGTAAAAGATAAGTTTGAAATAAATATAGACATAGTAAATCCAATACCAGCTAATAAACCTAAACCTATTATATGTTTAAAATTACTTCCTTCAGGTAACTGACCTATTCCAAATTTGTAGCAGAGAAAAGTACTCAATACAATTCCTAGTGGTTTACCAAGTATTAAGCCCATTCCAATACCCAATCCTAATGGAGCAGTTAATCCTTCTAGCATTTCATTTACAATAGTTATATTAGTATTTGCAAAAGCAAAAATAGGTATGATTAGGAAATTGACAGGCTTTACTAAAGCATGCTCTAATCGTTCTAGCGGTGATTCTTCATCAGTATCATTTGTCGGTAAAGTCATAGCTACTAATACACCCGCTATAGTAGCATGTATTCCAGAATGATGTACAAAATACCAAATAAATAAACCTGGAATAAGATAAAGATATGAATTTTTAACATTAAGTCTATTCATTACAACTAAAATAGCCAAACCTACACCCGCGTATAATAAATAATGCACATCTATACCTGAAGAATAAAATAATGCAATGACTAGAATCGCAATTAAATCATCTACAATTGCTAAAGCAGCTAAAAATATCTTTAAACTAAATGGTATACGCTTATCTAATAATGATATTACAGCTAATGCAAAAGCAATATCTGTTGCCATAGGAATTCCCCATCCACTTGCGGTATCTAGACCTTTATTAAACAATACATATATCAGCGCAGGTACAATAGCTGCACCAACTGCTGCCAAAATTGGTAAAACAGCTTTTTTAGGGGATGATAATTCTCCTTCTACTATTTCACGTTTAATTTCCAAGCCTACAAGTAAGAAAAATATAGCCATTAACCCATCATTAATCCACATACTTGTGCTATATTTTAAATGAATCCAATTATTTTCTATACCAAATTCATAGGTTAGCAAATTCTTAAGCGTATCACTAAAAGGAGAATTAGCTATTACTAAGGCTATAATAACACATAAAAAAAGAAGGAATCCTCCAAAATTACTCGATTTTACAAACTCTTTAAATACCTTTAAATTAATCAAATTAGACATACATAATAATGTTGAATGAATTCGCAAGATATAAAATTACACCTTCTTATCCAAAGAAATCGGCTTTTAAGTTACGACTAAATTGAAGGTTTCTCCATTCTAATCTATGGTACTGCCGCCATTTTATACTGTCATATTATTTGCAATGTTCATTCGTCGGCTTTATTGCACATTGCTTAGTTTCGTTCCTTACTAAGCAAAGAGCAAGCCTCCTCATTTCACAAGCAAAAAAACGCTACACTCCAACCACCACCAAAGCTTGTCCTGAGCCTGCCGAAGGGTTCGCTTATGCCAGTACTAAAATTGGCGTAAGCTAAGTTACATAACGTGGCATTATAGTCCTAAAGGCTACGGGGACAAGCCCACTATAATGAACGTTATGTAAAATAGCCAGTACCATAGGCGTTCGTGCTAATTTGAACGTTTCTGCCTTTAAGAAAAGCCGTTTTATTTCCACAACTCCCCACCACCCTTATCAATGGTCAGAAAAAAATTAAACTATGATTTTTTAGTGGTGTCGGCTTTTGTAGGGTGCTATTCCATTTCATTACATAGCACCCACATCGCCTAAATGGTGCTGCAAGAGTAGTTCAGCCTTTCCATTCATATTGCTTTGTTTATAGTGGTCGCAGGCAGATGCTCACACACAGTCTACAAATTACTATTGCTTGCTTTGCAAACTTCGCAATCTTTGTAAACTTGCAGTTCGCATTTTGCCTGCTCCTTTTTGAAAGAGGTAAGCAATAATTCATTCTCAGGCATTCACTACACTTGCCACCGCACCATTTCCACATTTCAATTAAGGTATAGTTTATTTTTTTCTGGAGTTAATTGCCCCAAGATTTGTGAGAGCGTTTCCCATAAATAGAACGTTATTCCCAAGACGAAATGTTATCGAATATTTCAATAAGATATTACCCAGTATTTCAAAAGCACACATAAAATATAGACGAATTACTCGATAATAAATAGTGAATATATTATCCAATAAATCATCAACTAATAGATAAAAGAAAACAGCTTCACTTCATTTTTCATTCGTATTCCTTTAGAAGTTGAGGTTATCACATCACATTTCAAAAAATAAAAAGGAAAGCAAATTAGGGTGGTTCGGTACTGCTAAAGCACAAAGCCGTAAAGGTCAAGCCCTACGGGTTTTGAATAAAAAATCTCCACCTATACAGGTCGTATTTTTTATCCAAAAACCTTGACTGCTTTGCCTCACCACCCTTTTAAACGGCTTTCTTTTTCTTTTTTTTTCCGTTTTTTTTCTGTTTTCTTTTGAAAAAATGATGCGAAGCGTGAGCGAGCAATAAATTTTAAAGCTCGTATTATGCAAAAATTTGAATTAAAAACTTTCAGCCCAAAGAATCAAAAATCACAATTTGAATTTTACATTCTGAACAAAGGTAAAAACAGCGGTAAACCGTTGGATGAACCTTGTGCCAATTGCTATGTATTACGTACAAATTCCGAAGAAGAAATGCAATTTTTCAAAACCTTGTGCGATGGATTATTCAAATCAAAATCCTATTACAACTTTTTGAAAGGATCAGTGATTTTATTTGTAACTATTAACGATTGTAAATCCATCATCAAAAACGGATTAATACAAGCAAATGCCAATTTACCCCAGTTTAAAAAATCGGTAAAAACTATTAAAGAATTAGAGCAAAAAGAAAGACAATATTTAGAAACATTACAGCTCATTTCCGAAGCAAAAAGAATAATTCTATACCGATATATTAAAAGACGTTAAAACGCCTTTATTTCGTGTTTAAAAGATAGATAATCAATACATATTTAATAGATGATTAATCATTATAGGAAAATTAATGCAAAAAGTAAAAGCCTACTCAAACGAGCAGGCTTTTCAATTTTCCGAAACCTCTAATCTCTAATGATGAATTAGAATATTTTTACAACCTTCATTGCATTACCTTGAGCAAATAAATAATAATTTCCATTTACTTCTTGGTAAAACTCAACCGCTAAAATATTAACTACTGAAACATCCGCAGAAAGGGTTGGAGTACCTGGCAATGTCGTAGCAACAGAAATTGCAGAAGTCATTGCATTTACAGGTAAATATCCCGAATCAGCTGTAGCAGTCAATCCATTATTTACGTTATCTTTTGGTTCGTAAGACTTAGTTAAAGGATTGTACGCAAAGTCAGATAAAACCGTAATAGCATTGATGATTCTAAAATGCGTAGCACCTGCAGGAATAAACATATTATCCAATGGATTAAATGGTGCAATTGCTAATGTTGACTCATCACGATCTACATTTGAAGTAATTGTGTAAGGAGCATTAAAAACACCATTTAAAGAAGAAAATTTATTGAATTCAAAACCTTCTAAATATTGAGGAGCAGCAGTAATTAAAATTGCTCTTTGACCTCTGGCTTCTGAACCATCTTCTAAATTAATTTTCTTCATAACCGCAGTAATACGACCTGTCACTTGACTATCAGCATTATTACGAATTAGATTTGCAATACTTGTTCTAAATGAACGACCAGTAGTAGCACTACCACCAAACTCATTCATATTTTCACGAGTACGAACGAAAGCAGGATCGCTTGCAATTTGTTGTGCAGTAGGTCCGCCTTTTAACCCAGCATAGAAACCTTTGTTTCCTTTAATCTTAAAATGTCTAACGTCTCCTAACGTTCCAACATACTTAATGTGTCCACTCTGTCTAGCCATTATATTAATTATTAAATAGTTACAAATTATTATCGTAAATTTACATATAAATAATTGATAATCAGAATGTTAATAAGTGCAATATGAAGCAATTAAATGTAATCGGTCAGACAATTTCAAAAACGCATCTTAAAATTGAAAAATACAATGATGGGGATGGAATTTTTGTGAAAGATTTAATTACAAACAAAGTAATTGAAATTAGATTTTATGGTATTGATGCTCCAGAATTAACACCTTGTAAAAAACTAAAGCAAGACGAATTGGAAACATCTGTATCAGGAAGATTATTAATTGAATTAGGTTATAAATCATTAGAATTTTTAAAAACATTAGTTCAGATAAATGATCCAGTAACCTTAATTCAAGAACGTGATAATACGAAAGATAAATACGGAAGAACTTTAGGATATTTAATTTTAAAAGATGGAAGGATAATAAACGAAGAAATGATTAAATTTGGCTTTGCTAAAGCCTATAATAAAATACATTGTAATCAGTTACCATTGTATCAAGAATTGAATTTGAGGGCTAAAACAAAGAAAAAAGGCTTATATTTGCTCGTAGATAAGTTCTAATAAAATAAAGGCATTTTCTCTTATTTGCCACCAATTTTACAGATTTTGTTGCCTATTTGTTGCCTAATCTATATAATTAATTGATTATCAGTGTAGGTTACTTTTTGTATCGGGAAATAGAAAAGCAAATACAAGACAATTACTACCTTTCAACTACCTAACGCTTAAAACGTTAGGTTTTTTGTTTTATATTTGAAATGACATAAATAGATGATGTTTTGACGTTTTTTACACCAAAACTACACCTCTATTTTTTTATACTAATAAAAGGTGTAGTTACTACACCTCGAATTATTCAAATATGAAAATAAGCTTAAAACAAAAGAAATTAAAGTCTGAAAAATATACTCTTTATTTAGAATTTTATAAAGGCTCAAAGATTGATAAATCTGGTAAAGAAATACATTTACGTGAATTTGAATATTTAAAATTACACTTATTCATTAATCCCAAAACTTTCGAAGAAAGAAAAAAAAATAAAGAGAATTTAGAATTAGCCGAAAATATTCTCGCTATTAGAAAATCAGAGTATATTCAAGGTAAGTATGGAATTATTGATAGAGATAAAGCAAATATTACCTTTTATGAGTACTTCGATCGATTAAAAGAACATCGATCATCATATTTATCTAATTATGGTACATGGGCATCAGTAAAAAGGTATATCGATCAATACTTTCACCCTTCCACTACATTATCAGAAATTACAATTGAATCAATTAAAGGTTTTAAACGTTTTTTAGATAAAGAAGCCTTAACAAAAAATGGAACTCCATTAAAACATGGAACAAAATATTCCTATTTCAATAGATTTAAAGCTACTATTAAACAAGCTTATGAAGAGGGATATATTTCAAATCATAAATTGCTCAAAATTAAATCTTTTGAAGAAAAAGATTCACAACGAGAGTTTTTAACTTTTGATGAAGTTCAAGCTTTAGCTAATACTGATTGTAAATATAATGTATTAAAACGAGCCTTTCTTTTTAGTTGTTTAACTGGTTTACGTTGGAGTGATATTTACAAACTTTCTTGGAATGAAGTTAGAGATGAAAATGATAATTATAGAATATTTTTCAAACAACAAAAAACTGATGATCTAGAATATATGTACATCAGTAAACAAGCCAGAGATTTATTAGGCAACAGAGACCATTCTAACCCAAGAGTATTTGTTAATTTAAATTATGGTTCTGGAACAAACACAGAATTATTGAGATGGTGTATGAAAGCTGGAATTACTAAGCATATTACATTCCATTGTGCCAGACATACAGCTGCTACATTACAATTAGAATATGGAGCAGATATATATACTGTAATGAAATTTCTAGGACATAAAGATATTCGTACAACTCAAATATATGCACATATTATGGATAATAAAATGAAAGAAACTGCTAATCTATTACCATCTTTAAATTTAGAATTATGAGCATAGCACTTGATATAATAAAAGCAATAATGATAATAGTATTGTCATTTGGAATTTTTCAATTCAATTACAATAAATCTGATATATTATTTAAGGTTAATATATTGCCCATAACAACAATTATTTTAAGTATAATATTTGGTTATCAAGCCTACTCTACTCAAGATTATATGATTTTACAAATCTGGATTTGTATTTTCTTATTTTCAATTTCCATTTTATATGCTTTTAAAATAAGTAATAAAAATTTAGAACATAAAAATATTAATTCATTGTCAAACACCAATTCAGTGATGAACAATCAACTAGATGACATAAAGATGAATAAAATATATGCTTTTTTTAAACTAAATGAATTATTAACTGATGATCTGAATTTTCAGCAATTTAAAGAAGCTTTTTTAAAAACACCAATTTATATAAATATGGACGTTCCTTCTCTTCGCGAATTTTTTAATTTCTTAAAAATTCAAAAAGGAATTTATATGAAAAACATTGACAATGATTTTCTACAATTCTTTATTAATTCTAAAACTAATCAAATCTATAAATACAATCAATTTATAAGTACATCTAAGCCAAATTCAAAACTTAGTATTCAAATTAAAAAATTATTTAACCATTTTTTGGATATGCAAACAAAAATAGGAGTATTAGTTAAGCTACATTTTTATAACTAATTTTTTGTTGATTAAATTCTTCA
>NZ_JACAGF010000032.1:0-11043 GCF_030324345.1 Empedobacter sp. R750
TAGTAAAGTGCTGACCCGTAAAACGAACGGGCAATTTCTTTTTTGTCATTAGTAACTTCTTACAGGTGAATACTTGACTGCAAATTTAGTAACTTTGCTTGACAAATTAACGAGAAAGAAGAGAAAATGAAAGCCGACCGCATAACATCACCTATACGCAAGCAGGGGGTTCGTGCTTCGTAAGACTGGAAAGTGGTAAATTTAAAGTTCAGTTCATCGTAGGTAGCTTAGTGGTAAAAATCCCTGCCTGCGTGTAGCTGAAAAACGTTGGTGGCAAGTTTTTTACAGAACAGAGAAAATAAAATTATTGTAACTAAAATATGGAAATAGAGCAACTTTCAATAGATAATCTTAAACAGCTAACCGAACTTGTTTTAGAACTTTGGATTGATTGTGAGTTTGACGAAGAATTTGAAAATTATAAAAGGATATTAGGTTCAGAAAGTGAAATTTGTTATCTCTGCAAAGAAGCAGGTGATTATATTGCTTTTTTACATTTAAGTAGCCGAAATGATTATGTAGAAGGAGCAAAAGACTTGCCAATAGCGTATGTTGAGGGAATTTATGTAAAGTCAGATTTTCAAAAGAAAGGCATTGCAAAAAAACTAATGAACTATGCTGAAAATTGGGCAAAACAAAAAGGTTATAATCAAATAGCATCTGACACTAACATTACTAATTCAGTAAGTATTGATTTTCATAAACAGATTGGTTTTGCAGAGATAGAGCGTATTGTTTGTTTCATCAAAGATTTATAGAATAAAATGAGCAAACAAAAAAGCAAACTATTTTATTTGGCAACAGTTGGAATTTTATCTTATGTTGTTGCAGACATTATACACGAAGTAATAGGACACGGTGGAACTTCTTTAATTATTGGAAACAAAATTGAACTATTGACGAGTGTTTATTTTAAAAGTAGTCCAGGGAATATATTCGTGGACATTGGTGGACCTATTGCAAATTTAATTTTCGGTGGCTTTACATTTTATATTCTAACAAGAAAATCTTTTGACAAATTATTTTTATTTCAAGTAACAGCTTATAATTTATTTTGGCTTTCGGGGACAATTTTACATTCAGCAATCAGTAAAACAGGCGATTGGACTTTTGCGGTAAAAGAAGTTGTTGGAGAACCTTACGCAAAGATTTTATTAATTTTTACAGGAATTTTATTTTACTTTATTATTCTACGAGTTTTGAATTTTTATTTAAGCACTAAAAATAATGAACAACACATTGAGCCTTTAACGAAAAAAAATATTTTCTATTCATTCATATTTGCTTCTGTTGCAGCGTTTGTTGCAGGACTTTTTTTTCAATCAGACAGACTACATTCGGCATTAGAAGGCTTACTTGAAATGGCTTCTTCATTACCAATTTTATTTTTAAAATTTGGAGAGAATTCCTTTGAAGAAAGTTACAAATCCAAACCAAATTACTTTTTAGAGTTGATAGTTATTATAATTTACATTGCTTTTTGTTTGACTCTTGGGAAAGGAATAACATAGAAAAATAAACCTGCCACCAACAGCGGTTTGCAAAAATGGCGGGTTTTGGGCTTAATTTAAAGTTTGTTTTGTACCTTTGTCGTCATTGCAAAATTGAAAGTTCCGTCTTTCTAATCCGCTCCTTCGCAAAGCCCCAAAACGTTATGCACAATGCGATTTGAACACTCGTCATAAAATCAACTTTCCGAAAAAACAATTAAAAAAACTTTCTATTTTCCGAAATAAAAATTAAATTTGTCAAAATTTGACAAGTCTAATGAAAGAAACTTTTGGAGAATATATAAAGCGATTGAGAACCGAAAACGGTTTTACGCTTACTCAATTGGCCGCTAAATTAGATTTAGATTCTGCCAATCTCAGCAAAATCGAAAATAACAAACGTGAATTTGACGAAAGAAGATTAACCCTTTTGTCAGAAGTTTTTAATTTGGACATTGCCAAACTACGAACTGAATTTTTTAGTGATTTGATTGCTAAAAAAATTTATGAAAATAATTGTGATGAACAAACTTTGGTTTTAGCCGAAGAAAAAGTCGCTTATCTGAAATCTAAAAATCCAATAACAGTATGAATATAGTATCATTTTTTGCAGGTGCAGGTGGACTTGACCTTGGATTCCAAAATGCAGGATTTAATGTAATTTGGGCAAACGAATACGACAAAGAAATTTGGGAGACCTATCAAAAAAACCATCCACATACAATTTTAGACAAACGAAGTATCGTAAATATTCCGTCTGACGAAGTTCCTGAATGTGATGGAATTATCGGAGGACCACCCTGCCAAAGTTGGAGCGAAGCAGGTGCAATGAAAGGAATTGCAGACAAAAGAGGTCAATTATTTTATGATTTCATCAGAATTTTAGAAGCCAAACAACCCAAATTTTTTCTTGCAGAAAACGTAAGCGGAATGTTGCTTGGTCGTCATTCGGAAGCATTGGAAAACATCAAAGAATTGTTTAGAAATGCAGGAATTGGTTACGAACTTTCTTTTGAAATGGTAAACGCTTGTGATTACAATGTTCCGCAAGACAGAAAACGTGTGATTTTTGTTGGTATTCGCAAAGATTTAGATTTTACCTACAAATTTGAAAGACCGAATTTCAAAAAATTGACTTTACAAGATGCAATTTGGGATTTGAAAGATAATGTTCTTCCTGCAAAAGCAAACAACAAAACTAACGGAAATGATTGCAACTTTCTAAATCACGAATATATGACAGGAGGTTTTTCAACTATTTTTATGTCGAGAAATCGTGTGAGAAGTTGGGACGAACAATCATTTACCATTCAAGCAGGAGGACGACACGCCCCTATTCATCCTCAAGCACCGAAAATGAAATTTATTGAGCAAAACATTCGTGTTTTTGTTCCGGGAAAAGAACATTTATATAGACGTTTAAGCGTTAGAGAATGTGCAAGAATTCAAACATTTCCAGATGATTTCATTTTTCATTATGACAATATTTCAGCAGGTTATAAAATGATTGGAAATGCTGTTCCAGTTAATTTAGCACAGTTTCTTGCTGAAAGCATTAAAAACCAAATCATAAAAAACGAAACCAATAACCAAGTTAAAAATCTACTTAAAGAAGCTGTTGCTGTATGACAAATATTTTAGAAGCGATTGTAAACATTGCACAAAATCCGATTTATGCAATTAGAAGCCATTATTCGGGAAGAAATAGAGTAAACAATATCGGAGAAGCATTGGAAACTTTTGTAAAAGATGCTTTCACAAACTCTATTCAGACTGAAGATGAATTAGAAAAAATGCGTAAATATAATGAAGAATTTTCTTGGTTAGGTAATCAAAATCATCCACCTGATATTATGATAAAAGGTGGAGATGCCATTGAAGTTAAGAAAACTCAAAGTGCAAATTCTGATTTGGCTCTAAATAGTTCTTATCCAAAATCAACTGTTCAATCAAACAGCACAATGATTACGCAATCGTGTAGAACTTGTGAAGATTGGACAGAAAAAGATTTGATTTATTGCGTTGGACATACAACTGACGACAGCATAAAATCTTTATGGATGGTTTACGGCAATATTTATGCAGCCAACCACGAAACGTATCAAATCATCAAACAAAAAATAACGGAAGGAATTAACGAAATTCCGAATGTTGAACTTGCTGAAACCAACGAATTAGGACGAGTGAACCGAGTTGACCCTTTGGGAATTACAAACTTGCGTATTCGTGGAATGTGGCAAATTCAAAACCCAAGACGAGTTTTTAGTTATTTGCATACAACATCATCAAGCATTTTTGAATTAGTTGCTGTAATTCCAAACTCAAAATATGACACTTTTCCAACAGAAAGCAAAACCAAGCTTGAAACTTTAGGAAATCCGAACTTGACAATACAAAACGTAAAAGTAAAAGACCCAAATAATCCAGCAAATTTGATTGAAGCCAAACTAATTGTATTCAAAATAAACGAATAAGACGCACTGTGCATAACAAGGGTTTTGCAAAAGAGCGGGTTAAATCTAAACTTCAACTTTTTTGCTTTCTATCCGCAAAAACCATTTTTCTTTTCCTTTTTTTGTAATTTAGCAAAAGAAAAAATGGTTTTGCTACCGTTGGTGCAAAATTGAAAGTTCCGTCTTTCTAATCCGCTCCTTCGCAAAGCCCCAAAACGTTGGCGGTAATTTTACCAAACAGAATGTTGAAAATAAAAAAGTATAATCCGATGAAGCTATAAGTAACTGTCCAAAATAAACAACGTAAAACTTTTTCATTGCTTTCAAAAAGTAGTGAAAATTTCTATTATCAACATTTAAAAATTAGAAAAATGACACAGTTACAAATGATTGACAAAACAAAATATATAGCTCAACAAGACGAAAATGTTTCCGCCGTTTTTATGTATGGTTCATTTACCAAAAACGAAGGAGACAAATATTCTGACATCGAATTTTACATCTTCTTGAAAAATAAAGAAAATTTCTCGACAGAAAAATGGGTAAATCAAATTCATCCTTTGGCTTTATATTTTACAAACGAATATGGAAGTGAAGTTGCTATTTTCGAGAATATGGTCAGAGGAGAATTCCATTTTTTAAAAACGGAGGAAATTGAAATTATCAAATCTTGGGACGGAATTGTTGAATTTAGCGATTTTGACCAAATGAACCTAACCGACAAAGATGGACTTTTAACGAAAACGCTTAATCAAATCAAAACGAAATCGCCCGAAAGAATAACAAATGAAAATATTTTGTGGTTAAGCCAATCATTACTGAATGTTGTACTGACAACAAGCAACTTGATTAAACGAGAAGAATTTGCTCACGCTCATCACAGTTTATCAAATGTGCAGAAATACTTGCTTTGGCTTATAAGAGCAAGAACAAGCAAAACGCAACATTGGGAAAGTCCGACTAAAAGTCTCGAAAAGGACATTGACACGATTTGGTATTCAGAGTATAAAAAAGTAACATCAGATTTAAATCCCAAAAACATCGTTTTGGCTTTTGAGAACTCATTAAATTTATCGGAAAAACTATTTGATGAACTAAATATTGAACCCAAACTGAAAGAAATCCTACACAAAATAAGATAAAAAAACTACCGCCAACATCGGTTTTGCAAAAGAGCGGGTTAAGTGGTTAATTCAAGGTTTGTGCATTTAATCCGCAAAACCATTTTTTATTTGCTTTTAAAATGTAAATTAGCAAATAGAAAAAATGGTTTTGCTTAAGTTAGTTCAAAATTGAAAGTTTAGTCTTTCTAATCCGCTCCTTCGCAAAGCCGCAAAACGTTGTACACTATTTTAAAATGACAATAACGATAAAACATTTTCTTTCAATAATCTTTCTGGCTTTCTTGTTTAGTCAAAACCTAAATGCACAAAGACATAAAACTAAAAATGTTTTAAAAATTGCAGATAGCATTTTATCAATAAATGTAAACCCTGAAATTATTAAATATTTTAAAGGTTACACTGGTTCTTATCAAAAATATAAAAAAGGAAAATACTATTCGCACAGAGGTTTTACCCATAAAACGAAATTAAATAAAAACGTTGAAGAGATTTGGATTTTATATCATTTTAACTTCCCAGAAGTAGAAGGCTTGACAAATGGTACTTGGATAAAACTTGATAAAAACCTTAATTTAATTGAACCAATAAATCTAAGTTTTATTCCACAATTTTTGTTAGAAAACAGAAAATGTGATTTTATAACAAAACAGGAAGCTCTTAAAATTGGTATTGAAAACTTTAAAGAGCCAGGAATAAAAATAAATGAACCAATTCTAATTTTTAATAAAAAAACAAACTCTTACGTTTACAGAGTTGAGAATGTTCTAACAAAATCTAAAAATACAATCGGAAAAGATACTGGCAAAACCGAAGTGTTAATTATCAATTCATTATCAGGAGAAATAATTGAACGTTTAGAAGGTCTTTACGGAATAATAATAAGATAAAAACAGTGTACAACAGCGGTTTGCTTCAATGGCTACTTCCGGATTTTCCTACGGAAAATCCGCTGCTGAATGGAATGTTTTGTTATATTTGTAATGGCTTGGTGTTGGTTCAACGCCACTGAGAGCAAGCCGCAGAACGTTAGCGGAAACCCTATGGACAAACACAGACGACAATAAAACAACAGACATATGCCAGATTTTAAAATTGAAAAAAGGACAATTTACGATAAGGAATACTTAAAAGTTTATTTGCGTGACAAGACAAAATTTGGCACTGTAAGAACTTTGTTATCCTCTCTACAGTCTGTAAAGAATGTGAATATTACCGAAAATAATGAAACCGATTTAACAGTATATCCATCAAAACTATATTCGGCTGACGAGACAATTCACGAATTAGAAGTATCACTCAATAACTTCTTTTTAGGTAGCCCACTTGACCCGATTATTCAGGACAACGGACTATCCAACATCAGCGAAAAAGCCTATTTTCAAATACTTGACAAGATTGTAACTTACGGACAAAACCTTGAAAAATATAAAGATCTCTATGACAAGTTTGATGAAGAAGGATTTAGAAATTTTTTCCTTCCACATCTAAATTCAATTTCAATAAGCCATACTGCGACTGGTGAAACATTTAATAAAATCGGCAAGACAGATATTTTAATTCAAGATGAAAAGGGTCAAAATGTTTTCATAGCTGAATGTAAGTTATGGAAAGGTGAAGGCGAAATTGAAAACGCTTTAAATCAGTTACTCGACAGATATGTTACTTGGAGAGACGAAAAAGTAGCCCTAATTTTCTTCAACAAGACCGTTAAAAAGTTTGGCGACATTTTGGACAAAGGGGTTGATTCTTTGAAAGCACATAAAAATTTCAAATCTTTCATCGGGCAGCGACAATCAACATCATTTTCGTTTTTATTCACTAACCCAGACGACAAGGAAAAGACTATCAAATTGGAACTGATATTTTTCAATTGTGTGTAAAATGAATTCCAAGAAACGACACAATATCGAACTAACAAGAAGGGCATCCGCTAACAGGCGTTTGGCTCAATGGCGGGTGACGTGGTTAATTGAACATTCTACCTCGCTTCAACTTTTGTGGTTAAATGAAATTTTTTCGCTCCGAAATCCGCCACTGCGCCAAGCGCCAAACCGTTGTGCGCAATATTACAAGCGCGGTTTTGACTACAACTTTCAGGATTTTTTTTAGAGTTTTCGACTGAAATTTGCAGCACTGACTTATGGACTTTTCCGCTAACAAAATAACGCTAACTTTTTCAAAATTGTTCTGACTAAAATTTGACTGAAGTTTTAACGAACAAAATGCGCTGACTTAAATTCTCAGGATCCGACCTGGACAAAACTGCGTGAATAAATACGCTGACTTTTTGATTTCGTAAAGAAAAAAATGTCGTGCTTGATTTTCACTTCTCTGACTGAATTCAACGGGTTGAATTAAGTCCTCGAAACGAAAATACTGCGCACAACAACGGTTTTGCAAAAGCGGGCGGAATGTTTTTAGTAGAATTACTCGTTTTCTCAGAAAAATTTGTAATTTTAGCAAGGTTTCTGCTTCGTTTGGCCCGCCTTCGCAAAGCCGAAAACCGTTAGCAGAAATTTCAAACAAACATTACGTAAAAAAAGTATGACCAAGAACAAAAAACTATCAGAACTAACATTAAACGAGCTTTACGCTGAAAAAAAGAAAATTAAAGGAATTCTAATGGGATTTGGAATTGTGATGATTATTGCTTGTATAATACTAATTGCTGTTGCGGTTAAAAGTAAAAATTATGCTCTGATTGCAGTAGCGAGTGGTAGTTTTATAACTTTACTTCCAATTATGACTCGTCTAGGACAATTGACAAGGAAATAAAAACCCGTGAACAGAAATAGTTAAAAAAAACAAATGGAAAATATTTGTAAAAACTGCAACCAACTTATTACAGCGAATTTCTGTGCGAACTGTGGACAGAAAAAATTTAAACGAATTGACAAAAAATATATTTGGGAAGAATTACAATATACTGTTTTGCACACCAATAAAGGACTGCTCTATTCGCTAAAAAACATTCTAAAAAACCCTGGAAAAACAGCAAAGGAATTTATCGAAGGAAACCGAGTAAATCATTATAAACCCATTTTGTTAGTTTTTGTATTGAGTGGAATAGCTACGTTTATTTCTTTTAAGGTTTTAAACCTAAAAGAATTTATGAGTGCTTACTTTTCGCAACAGCACATTAACTCAAATTTTATGGGAGACATAATGTCGCTTATGTCTAGTTATACTTCGATATTAATGTTACTTTGTGTTCCATTATTTGCAATAACAACGAAAATAGCCTTTAGAAAATGGGGTCATAATTACTATGAACACATAGTGATGAATGCTTACATTCTATCATTTTATACTTTAATAAGCATCCTCTTTGTATATCCCATTATGTTCTTTTTTAGGCATTCACCAAGTGCATTTTACAATTTAACTCAATTTTCAATTCTGCTTGTTCCATTAATATTAGTTTGGTTTTTTAAGGAATTTTATAAAGAAAAATCTTTGAAGAATATTATTTTAAAAGTTCTCGCCGTTTTAGGCTTGACAATCCTAGGTTATTTGATTTTTATTATTTTGGCTGGATTTGTTGTTTTTGGAATAGCAATGATAAAAGGTCCAGAAGCAATGGAATATTTAAAACAGAAATAAAGAAACTTCTGCTAACATCGGTTTTGCAATAGCGGGGCTGAAGTTGTATTTTGAACATTTGTGCAAATAATCCGCAAAACTTTTTCCTTATAGGCTTTTATTTTTTAAATTAGCCAAAGGGAAAAAGTTTTGCTCAAGGTAGTACAAAATTGAAGATTTGTGCTTCGATTTCCCCGCCATCGCAAAGCCGTTTTCCGTTAGCAGCCATACAACGAACGCCGTTAAAATTCCGAACTTTGTAGAATGAAAATAGAAACTAAAATGGACACAGTAACACACGAGGCAAAAACATTTGAAAACATAAACTATTCCGAGAAAAAATTATCGGGCAGAGAGTTTCTAAACTGCGAGTTTAAGAACTGTAACTTTACAAAAAGTGATTTAAGCAATAATATTTTTGAGGACTGCTCTTTTAAAAGTTGCAACTTTTCACTGACAGTATTTCGCAACACAGGGTTAAGAACCATAAAATTTATTGGTTGCAAGCTAATGGGCATTGATTTTAGCGTAGTCAATAGTTTTTCATTTTCCGTAGCTTTTCAGGACAGCATTCTTGACTATTCTTCTTTTTTTCAGTGCAAAATGAAAAAGACAAATTTCACAGACTGTTCCTTAAAACAAGTGGACTTTAGGGAAACGGATTTATCAATGGCTGTTTTCAAAAACTGCGACTTGACATTAGCTTCCTTTGTGCGGACAAACCTTGAAAAAACGGACTTCCGCACAGCATTAAACTATTCGCTTGACCCTGAACAGAACAAAGTGAAAGGAGCTAAATTTTCGCATTTAGGACTTGTGGGATTGTTGTATAAATATAATCTTGACATTGAACAGTAACAAACAGAAAGATAGAAAATGTACGGCTGCTAACAGCGGTTTTGTGAAAGTGGGGTTTTAAGGCAAAATTTAAAGGTAATTTTATATATTTGACTTCAGTCCTAATGGAAAGGTTTGGGAACAAAAATCCCCACCTCCACAAAGCCGGCGGGACGTTAGCGGGCATTGTAAAGGACTACCTCTAAAAAAGAAAACTGAGAAATGTATGAACTTAGAATTGCAAATACTACAATCTGACAATATTAAAGAGTTCAAGGACTTAATAGTTATTTTTGAAAATGTATTTGAAATGAAAAATTTCAATTTGCCAAGTGAATTGCACTTACAGAAACTATTAAACCAAGAAACCTTTTATGTAGTTACGGCTAGGGCAAACAACAAAGTTATAGGTGGGCTGACAGTTTATGTGCTTGACCAGTACTATTCAGATAAACCATTAGCCTATATATATGACCTTGCAGTATTGACGAATTACCAAAGAAAAGGCGTGGGGCGAAAGTTAATAGCGTTTACAAATCAATATTTCAAAGAAAAGGGATTTGAAGAAGTTTTTGTGCAAGCAGATGAAGTTGACAATTATGCTCTTGATTTCTACCGTCTTACAAATCCGACAGAAGAAGAGAAAGTGCGACATTTCTATTACAAATTAACTCTTGACAGTGAAAAGTAAACAAGAACAACGACCCGCTAACACGGGTTTTGCGTCAGGCGGGGTGACGTATCACTTGGAGCTTTGTGCTTCTATTCAAGTTCAGTGCAGGTTGACAGTTTTGTGCTCCGAAACCCGCCCGAACGCAAAGCCCGAAAACGTTATGCGACACCCTATGGAAAACAGCGACTATAAAAGAAAATGTAACAAGTGTGGAACACAAATGGACAAAGAATATGATACAGAATATCATGATGTTTTTCAGTGTCCAAATTGTGAATATCAGAAGTTAATTCAAATTGACGAATGTTGTCGCAAACCTTTAAAAATTGTCATAATTGATAACACAAAAAAGTTGGATAGATTGCTGTATCAATGTATCAATTGCGGAGGAATTGTAAATAAAAACAAGCCATTATCTTTTAAAGAGTATTCTGACCAAATAAGGGATGAAATTAATACTCATCGCTTAAAGGAGTGGCAGGAAAATGTTAATTTTGATTTTCAATTAACAAAAGAGCCTATTAATGAAAACAACTTTAGAATATCAAATTTTGGAAAGTTACAAGAACATTATGCAACCGAAAGATATAGAAATTTAAGAAAAAATGCATTAGTAAGAGATAATTATAAATGTCAAATATGTTCAAGACAAGCGGAAGAAGTTCATCATTTAACTTATGAAAATTTTCCCAACGAAAAACTAGAAGACCTACAATCTTTGTGTTCTAAATGTCATAATGAAATTACATGGAAAAATAGATTTCAAAAAATAAACAAAAACAACTAAAAGGGCGATCGCATAACATAGGTAACTGTTGCACAACTCCAATTTACAGTAAAAAACAGAATATATGACCTCGTTTAAGCCTTTTTAAGCGAGGTTT
>NZ_JACAGF010000033.1:0-7972 GCF_030324345.1 Empedobacter sp. R750
ATTTTTTATTCCTTTCATAATTGTAAGATAAGTATTATATACCTTTTCTTACTCTGGAACTTTCGTTAGGATATCCATAATGGATAAAAACTTAAATGTAATTCACCAATTAAAAACAATAGACACTATATCAAAAGCTAAAATTGAAACGAAAAAAATGAAGAATGGAATAAATAAATTAAGTAATCCACCTTTACTTGTAAATAAAAAAGGATTCTATTACAATGATTATTTTTATAATCTATCCAATTTAAGAGGTCTATATGAACCTTTAACGAAGTGGGAAAAAGGTGATATTATTGATGTGTACGATACCCAACAACAATTATATAAAGGAAGTTTCTTTGTACCTAAATATAAAGAGAATTCGATCACTTCTTTTTTCATCATTCAAAATTTTTTATATATCCATACAGAAAATGAATTAATTCGTTATCAAATGACGTCAAGTATAACTAATTAATTAGAAGGGGATGCTGAAAACCTTTGAAAAGAGTAAGCACCATAAAAAAATAATATTATGAACAAAAAAGCTAAAAAATTTATTGTACCTGCTGTCGTAACAATTATGGGGGTAGGTCTTGCTTTCGCAACAAATTCAGCACAAAAAGATGAGCTAGTAAATGAAACTGCTTACTTTTATGATGAAAATGCACCTGTAAAATGTATTCCAATGGATCAATGTCAAAGAACTGGAACAGTAACATGTTCTTGGATAGATGAAGATTTAAATGAACATGATTTATATGGAAGTGATGACAATGGAGTAAGTTGTCAAATTAATTTGTTTAAAAATTAAATCATAAGAAAGAGGCTTAGGCCTCTTTCTCTTTAAGAAATGTTGATATCCAATCAATATCTGTTTTCTCTTTTAAATAATAATCCAACCAATCTATTATGCGTTTAGTCAAATCAATTCTATTTTCTTTAAGCTTCATTGTATGTGCCTCATTTTTATAAAATAATGCAATGGCTTCTTTTTTATTTCTTAACAATCCAATAAAAAATTCTCTTGTTTGCTCCCACTGTATATTTTCATCTTTCATCCCAGTCCAAAGCAAAACTGGTGTTTTCACGTTCTCTACATTTAGAATAGGTGAATTATTAAAATATAACTTTTTGTTTTCAGAAAACGGAACGTTCATTTGATATTGCCCATTCTCAAATTGCCAATAAAAAGGTCCTCTAAAAGTATAATTATAAGAAAAATATGATCTTACAAGATCACTATTACCTGCTCCACTAATAGCTACTGCAAAGCGATTTGATTGAGTTAAAATAAAGTTAGTTTCATATCCTCCATGAGAATGTCCAATAAGCGCTAATTTAGAACGATCAATATTTTTAACTTCTAACAAAACTTGATCTAAAGCCAAATTCACACAATTATTTGCTGATACTCCTGGCCCCAACTTATTGTCATAAACAATATCTGGTAAAAATACAAAATAACCTTTTTCTAAAAGTAAAGGGATATTGAACCCTATTTCGTTTTGATAAGTAGGATATAAAAATAGATTTGCTTTATCATATTGTACTTCATATATAGAAGTTACCATTGGATACGTTTTATTTTCATCAAAATTCTGAGGATAATAAAGAATACCTTTTAAACCTATTCCGTTTTTATCTTTATATTGTATTATCTTTTGTTTACCCCAACAATAATTTCTATTTTCTAAATTACTTTTAAATAAAATTTCAATTTTCCCTTTATTGACTAAACTTATCTGTGTGGGAATATTGAAGTTTTCTTCTGTTAGAAGAATTTTATTAAAGTCTTTATTAAAAATTATATTTCTTATCCGATTAGGAGTTTTTAAAACGTTCTTAAATTGAAAATCTTCATTTAAAACACCTATTGAAGTTTGATTATTGGTTTTATTATTAATTAATAGTAAAGTACTTAATTCAACAATATTAGGTTCAGATATTTTAGAGTAATTACCTAAATAATCTCTTAATCGAATCGTATTTAACACTTTATAATCTCTTTTTTCATTTTGTTTTCCAAAAGAAAATAACTTTTTGTTAAGGAGATCATATTTATAGAATAAAAAATCATCTTGAAAATATACATACTTTTCATCCTTTGACCAATAAAAATCACTTTTTACGTTATTGATATTTAACTCAATGACGCTATTATCATAGAAAGAATAAAGGTGTAGTATCTCATCTTTAAAATAAATCAAATACGTTCCAAAAGTTGAATAAAAAATTGAATTAAAAGGATCTTTTACTTTTGAAGCTAATAATATATCCTCGTTATTTCTCACAGCATATAAATCGGTTGGTGTATTTGAATGTGTGTAATCCTTATACTTTGAGTTATCTAACCGAATATAATAATTAGGATTATTTATGTAAAAAATTTCTCCATTCTTGTTTTCTAAATTTACGAAATTACCTTTTTTAGAAAGATAAGTTTGAGAGATTACTTTACCTTTCGGATTTACTTTATCTCCCAATAAATCATCAGCTGTGCTCCATATATCTAAACTACTATCTGCTTGAGTTAAATTATTAACTTCTCTTAAATATCCATGTACAATGTAATCTTCGTCATCTGGTAAAAAATAAATAATTGTATGAATTAAATCTAGTTTTTTTTCAATAAGCTTGAAACGATTGGTAGAAATGAGAAGTTCTGAAAGATATTCATTTTGATTTTCATCATGACTTATAAAAAGTAATTTATCAAAATTTCCATTCCAAATTACATGTTTAACTTTATGCTTTTTAGAAAACAGATTCACAATTTTATTCTTCTCTACGTCTAAAATCTCAACAACTTCATTTCGATCAAAGAATATACTTTTCTGATTTGGACTAATAAAAAAATCAACAACTTGATTCAACTCGTTTACTTTTTCACCTTTAAAATTATGAATAAGAAGGGTATTATTTTGAAAATGATAAATTATTAAGGCTTTATCTTCTAATACCTCTATTGATTTCACATGATTTAGATACGTACTCTTATTCAACTTTAAATCTAGTATCTCCAATTGATTTTTTCCTAATAATAAAACACCATTTTTGCCATAAAATTTAATGGTTTTTATATCTTTTCTTACTATTTTATTCGAACTCTTTTCAGTATTAATTATAAATAAAGAGTCTATTTTATTTTGTTCATATAATTTCCTTACTGCAAACCAAGATTTATCCTCATTACTATCTACAGATTTAATCCAATTCCATAGATTACTTTTTTGATCTTGAACAACCTGTGCATTAATTGGTAAAAAATAAAATAAGACGAATAAAAAAACTATATATTTTTCACATTTAATATCCATTGTTCTGGGGTTTTAAATTGCCATTCAACAATATTTCCTTTTCAGGATAAGGCAATAACAGATGATATTCTTTCCAATTAGGTTTTATAGTTGTCATTCGTTCTAATTGCTTATTCCTTTTCAAATCAAAAAAACGATGCCCTTGTTCTGTGAAAAATTCATATTGCATTTCATTTAGCATTTCCTTTATCAAGTCATCTTTATTTATATTACTTAGTTTTGCAAGTCCTGCTCTAGTTTTTATACTATTTAAAATATTTGTTGCTTCATCCACTTTATTTTGATAAACTAGAGATTCTATGTAAACAAAATATGCTTCCTCTATTCTAAAAACAATTGAAAATTCATCGGTATTTTGTCCATTTAGTTTTTTATATTTAATAGGTCTATACCATTTTTTTCCATTATTAATTATCGTTTTTATCCATTCCTTTTTTCTTAGATCTTGTTCATCCATTTGCTCTACCCATTTATTATTTAATGCAAAGCTTTGAGGAGGACCTTGTTCAAAATAAAAGTTAATTGCTTCTAAGGTTGCATTATTATTGGCATTAGGTTTTATTTGCCACATAACTCCTTTGGATGTATTTGTAAATACTTTATTAACATCTTTCTCTAATTGATATAATGGATTATTTACTATTTCTTTACTATATTCTTCCGCTTTCTGAAACTGATTAGTTTCTAAATATAATTTTGACAAAAGTAATTTTGCAGTCGTTTTATTTGGATATATCCTAAGATTGCTTCTATAGTTATCACTCAAAAACAACATTGCTTGTACAAAATCAGATTCTATAAGTTCTGAAACTTCTTTTTTATTTGTCTTTTTGAGTACACTGTTTAATTGATAATTAGTTTCTGTTGTATAGGGTATATCTCCAAATAGTTGAGTTAAATTGAAATAGATAATTCCTCGTAAAAAATAAGCTTCTCCTAAATAAATATGTTTATCTAATTCTTCTATAGATTTTGTTTTTTCTAACTGAATAATAAAATTATTAATTGCATACAATAATGCATAAGCATTATTCCAAATCTTACCTACATAGACATTTGTTGATAAAACATTATTTTGAGCTATGTCATATAAACCAGAGCTATGACCTAATGGATAATAACAATCTAGTTCATCTGTATATAAGCTCAACCCTATACCTAATCCATCTGTGCTACCAGAAAACATAGAAGTATTTCGAACAGCTGTATATATAGAAGCTAGCGCTGACTGAACCATTGTTGTATCTTCAAATACTTCATTCGTTCCTATTTGGTTATTAGGAGATTCTGTTTCTATCAAACTTTCACATGAACTAATTATAAGTAAAGTGACAATCAAAAAAAACTTTATATTGACTTGTTTATATATTTTTTTCATCTTTTTTAATTTAAAAAGTTAGTTGTACGCCAAAAGCATACGTTTTAAGAGGTGGTAAATAACCACTAACAAGCATCTCTGGATCTTGTCCAAAAAAGTTAGTTATTGTTAATAAATTTTGTCCTTGGAAAAAGAGTTTTGCATTTTGTACAATAGAATTCTTCAGAGGTATCTTATACGAAATATTCACATTTTTCAGTCTTATATATGAAGCATCACTAATTGCCTGATCACTTTGCGCCATTATACGATGTAGATTAACAACATTCGTATCTTTACCAGCAGTGTAATACGAAAACTTTGCGGACGTATTATTCATTTGCCAATGATCAAGATAATCGACAGGTAAATTATTCAGAGATCCAGGTTGAGCTATTGATTGATTATAATTGTAAGCTTGTTGTTTTACAAACTGAAATAAAAAATCTAAATTCCAATTTTTATGTTCTATCGTATTTCCTATCCCTCCTTGATAATATATTCCTACTTTTTTTAATGCTTTTGCATCTTCAGAAAGAGTTAAATTTCCATCTCCATTATAATCTCTAAAACGATAAAGACCAGTTTCTTTATCAATACCTAAAAATTCGTATACTTTCTTAATATCTATAGACTGCCCAATTACATACTGATTAGCATAAGTAGACCCTTCTAAATTAGGAAATTTCAAAAGTCTATTTTGAGGTATTGACAAATTAAAATAAGTATTCCATTTCCATTTTTTATGCTCTATATTTAATGTATTGAGCGTAAATTCCCACCCAACATTTTCTATAGTAGCCGCTAAATTAGCTTGAACAGAACTAAAACCCGTTGTAGCTGGTAGAGGAATACCTACTAATTGGTTACTTGAACGATTCTGATACCAACCTGCTGTCATATTTACCCGATTATTTAACAAGCCTAATTCTAGTGCTATTTCTAATTTTCTTGTCTTTTCCCAGCTAAAATCAGGATTAAATAATCTCGAAGGTTCTAAACCAGCTATTTCATCATAGAATAAATTCTTCACAGTATAGGTATCTAAATACTGATAATCTCCAATGTTATCATTTCCAGTTATACCATAACTCCCTCTCAATTTTCCGAAACTTAACCACGATTGATCACTCAAAAAATGCTCTTTCGAAAAAATCCAAGCAGCACCTATGGCGCCAAAATTAGCAAATCGATTATTTGGTCCAAATCGGCTTGAACCATCTCGTCGCCCTGTTAAATTAATAATATAACGATCATTTAATTGGTAATTAAACCTTCCAAAAACTGCTGCATATTTATATTCTAAATCACTATTTTGATTGATTTGCTTATTACTTGCAGTACTAATATTATAAATAAGCGCATTGGTTGTAAAACCTGTACCACTTATACCTAATGTCGTATTTTTATCATGCTGAAAAGTACCTCCTATTAAAAAATCTAATTTATGTTGCAGATACTTTTTGTGCCATGCCATTTGAGGTTCTACTATATATGAAATTCTATCTCCATTATTTTTTGCTGAATATGAACTAGCTGGATTAGCACTTGCAGTATTTGGATTATTCATAGTTGAAGGACGGATTAGCGTTTCCTCAAATCTTGTATCCGTTAAACCTGTATTCAATCGTACTTGTATATTTTTCAGTATTTCATATTCTATATTGGAACTTATTACTAAACTTGTAGTCGTATTCTTGTAACGAGCTTCTAAGGCAGCTAATGGATTTGTCCAAGTTCCATTCTGCCAATTTAATTTACCATCTTCATTATATAAAGCTGGTGCATTTGGTGCTAATCGTAAAGCTTGTTTAGTATAATCTGTAGCAATAAGATTATTTGATTGAGAAGAATAATTAAAAGTAGAAATAATTTTCAGACGATTATCTACGGATTGATGATGAATAGAAGAAGCGATTGTATTTCTTTTATACCCCATTTTACCAGGAAAAACAGTTCCTTCTTCATTGTGATTTGCACTTAAAGAAAAGTTTGTTCTTTCAGACCCTCCGCTAATACCTAATTGAGTCGTATTACTATAAGCAATTCCTCCAATTAATTCTTTTTGCCAATCTGTATACCTATTTCTATCCCAAGCTCCATTTACGTCATAAGCAGTTGATGAAAAAACAGTTGTTTTATCATTGTTGAATGCTGTTTCTCTCACATAATTAAATTGTGAGGTATTCATTAATTTAGCAAAACGATTAACTTTACTTAAAGAAGAGAATGTATTAAATGTAAATTTTACTTTTCCGCTCGCTCCACGTTTTGTGGTAATTAAAATTACGCCGTTTGCACCTCTAGAACCATAAATAGCAGTGGCGTCTGCATCTTTTAAAACCTCAATACTTAAAATATCATTCGGATTTATTGCATTCAAAGGACTTATACTATTTCCAGGTAAAATGTTTGCAGACATAGAATTATCACTCATACTACGTCTATTGTCGTAAGGAATTCCATCAATTATATACAATGGTAGACTTCCATCAATTCCGCTATTACCATAAGTTCTCAAACTATTTCGTCCCCTAATTTGGATATCAAACCCACCACCTGCAACACCTGAATTTTGTACGATACTAACACCAGCCATACGTCCTTGTATGGCAGAAAGCACATTATTCACAGGTTGATTCTCAATTTCCTTAGCCGTAACACGTGCAATAGATCCTGTTCGTTCTTTGTCTTTTACGGAGTAGTATCCTGCATTTACCACCACATCTTTTAGCTGAATACTCTCCTCTTCTTTTGTGAAACGAATATTAATCACGCTTCTATTCAATACCTCTTCTTCTCGAATAGGGAAATCCAATTGCTCAAAAATCAGCTTTGCATCATCATGTTGTAAAATCAACGAATAATGTCCATTATCATCGGTAAAGGTAGAATTATCGGTTCCCTCCTCTTTTACCATTACGCCCACCAGCGGAACTTGAAGTTCTTTTACCGTTCCAGTCACGGTTTTTCCTGTTTGTGCCAACAATGGTGTTGCACAAAACAATCCCAATAACACAGCAAATGACTGCCTACTGAGTTTGAAGTAAAATTTTTTCATAATTTTACATAAGTTTTTAATTCAACATTAGTTTTAAAAGCCACTCCTTTTCCTGTACATCGCGCCAACTTTGCTTTTGGGAAAGGGGTTTTTGTTTTTACGTTATAAGTTTTACGCTTAACGTTTTACGTTTTTATTCTTATTAATACTCTCATTCACTTATATACGGGCACTGAGCATTCTAAGATAAAACCAACTATTTAAGCAATTAATTTTACAAAAGGTTCCTCTCTTTTAACAACAGCAAAT
>NZ_JACAGF010000034.1:0-7586 GCF_030324345.1 Empedobacter sp. R750
TTTTTGAGTTTAATAATAATTTACAATTTTTAAAAAATGTAGCTTAACTTACACTGGAAAATTCAGGGGGATATCCAAAGATATTTTCATAGGTTTTTTTCCAGTTGTAGGAGATGTTTTTGACTTTTTATTCAAGGCAAATTATAAAAATTATAGTTTAATTGTAGGTTTCGTTGAAGGTGATAAACAAATAATTAATCAAGTCAACAAAAAGGCATTTTTAACATTATTCTTAATTTTAGTATTAATAGGATTAAATATTTTAGCATTTTTATTTGTTTCAAAAATTATTAGTGAACTTATAGAAGGAGGAAAATATTTATTGAATCTTATTCTATAAAACAAAATAGAAAACTAATAATTTCAACACACTTATACAAAGTAACATCTGTAAAAGCATACGGTAAATTAGCAAAAGGAATGGCAGTTGAGATTTTGATTCGTAATGCGTCAAGACCACCAAGTCAACGAGAAGTAATTGACGCAATTAATCAGAAGTACGGTTCAGGTACGGCTGTAAATGGTCTTAGTTTATCTAATTTTAGTATTGTAAAACAATAATCTGTTTTCAAATAGGCTTAAAAAAATATAATTCCCAATTTAAATTGGATTTGCCCCAAAAAGTTAGACACTTTTTGGGGTATTTTTACTTGTCAGATTTTAAATAAAAAAGAAGCACTTCTGTCGCGAGAAGTGCTTCGGTAAATGTATAAAGTTTTTTTGATTTGAGTTTTACATTAAGAAATTATGAAAACTTTTCTTTTATTTAAATCCATACATATTTCTGTATTTTTTTAAACTTAGTATTATTAAAGCTGAAAATAAATATAATAAATAAATCATTTTGTAAAAAAATGAAGTTACTTCTAAAGGAATAAATCTTGATAAATAAATATAAACTTCGAAAGGTCTTGAAGCACATAAATAACTGTATATATAACTAGTAATAGGATATCTACAGGGTAATGTATATGTTATTATACTTATAGCTAATAAAAAAATTAAAATAATCCAAGTAAATTTATTTTTATACAAAAAGAGAAAAATAAAAATTAAGGGAAGGATAACTCTTATTAATAAATATGGTTCATAATTAACACCATAAGTCAAAGCTATTATTGAATAGAAAAATATTGAAAATGTTATAAAGTTGTATTTGAATTTCATATTCAATAATGTTTTATCTTAAAACTTAAAATTAATTTTTCCATTCAAGAAACGTCCTGTCAAATAATTTGGCATTGTGTAAACTGCATTCGAGTTTACGTCACGAATCCACGAATTACTGATTTCATTTTTGATATCAAACACATTGAAAACGTCTACACCAATCGAAATTTCTTTGAAATTACTCCAAAATGTTCCTTTTGATGGTTTCAATTCTTTTTGATTAATTAATTCTTTCACAAAACCAATATCTACACGTTTGTAATCTGTCAGAGTTGTTTGATAATTATATGGATCTGCAAATTGTGGTGCTCCGTTTGGTAATCCAGAAGCATAAATCAAATTCACATTCACTTTGAAAGATGGTAAAAACTCCATGTAATCTTGGAAAAATGCAGATAATTTGAAACGCGGATCTGTAGGTAATGGAATATTTCCTTTGTCATCAATATTTTGGTAAGCACGAGCATACGAAGCCGAGAACCAAGAATCTATACCAGGAACAAACTGTCCAAATAAACGCATATCAAGCCCATACGCATAACCTTTCGAATTGTTATCTGCCGTATATCGAATTCTCACATTGTCCACATAATACGGATTCAAATCGTTTAAAATTTTGTAATAAACCTCAGTAGTTAATTTGAACGGACGATTCATCCATTTGAATTCGTAATCGTTTCCAAGAATAAAATGTATCGATTGTTGCGATTTTACTTTATCATTCAAAGAACCATCTAAACGACGAATTTCGCGATAGAAGGGAGGTTGATAATAAATACCTGTCGAAAAACGAAACAACATATCGCTTTCCCAATCAGGTTTAATTGCGATTTGAGCACGAGGCGAAACGGTTGTTTCTTCGTTAAAATCCCAATAAGCCGCACGCACACCTGCATTGAATAATACTTTCGCATCATTCCACATGAATTTGCTCGTATATTGCGCATAACCAGAAATACGATTGGTTTTTAAATTATTTTTAGAGTTCACATAATAACTTAAATTCAAACCATTTCCTGGATTTGGATTCACAACATATCCTGTCGAATCGATTGCTTGCCATTCACCTAATAAATCGCGAATATCCTCTTGTTGAAATTTTGCACCCCACTCAATATCATTGTTTCCGTTGATTTTGTATTTTCCTTTGTGTTGAATTCCGGCAACTAATGCATCGAAATTATTTCGTGCATGATCGATTTGCGAGCCAACATCATTCGTAGAAGTTGCAAAGCCTTTTTCGTCTACTTCGGAAATGAAATAAGAACCTTGAATATCAAAATATTCGCGCTCTTTCGAATGATAAGCAAAAACATCTAACCCTAAATCTACTTTAGAATTTGGTTGATACGTAAACGATAAACTTCCTGTTTCTGTCGCAAATTTATCATCTTCTTTTCCGTCATAAAAAACAGTTAGCAACAACGGAGTATCCATTGTATTAATATAAGTTTCACGTTTTATAGGAAACATTTCGTAGCGCGAACGCGACATTGTACCCAAAAATGCAACATTCCATTTATCATTTAATTTATAATTGATATTGGCTTGTACATCGTAATATTCAGGATTGAAATTGGTATCACCTTTTAAGGTATTTAATACTAAATTTCTGTTTTGATAACGCGCTCCAACAATTGCCGAAAGTTTTTTGTCTTTAGAACCTCCGCCTAATGTTAAGCTTCCGCCCATTAAACTAGCTTCTAATTGACCTTCAAATTTTGTTGGACGTTTGTAAGTAACATCTAAAACAGAAGACATTTTGTCGCCATATTTTGCTTCCCAACCACCAGCAGAAAAGTTGATAAATTGTGTCATCGCAGGATTTACAAAGCCTAAACCTTCTTGCTCGCCAGAACGAATCAATTGAGGTTTGTAAACTTCGATTCCGTTAACGTAAATTAAATTTTCGTCATAATTTCCTCCGCGAACCATGTATTGCGAACTCAATTCTGTATTCGAATTTACGAAAGGTAATGTTTTCAATAAATCGGCAACTCCGCCAGTCAAACTTGGTCCTTGTTGCATTTGTGCAGCACTCAAAACAGTACTTTGCAAAGGTTTATTTTTATTAGATTGAAAAGAAATTGTTGCTTCACCTAATTCGATCGCATTGGTTTGATCAGGAACTAATTGAACAAAAATCTCTTTCTTGTTTTTATCTTTTAGCGTAAACGTTTGTGCAAACGAATGATAACCATTGTTGTTAAAAGTTACGGTAACGGAAGAATTTGATGGAATATCTATTTTGAAATTACCATTTTGATCCGTAAAATAAGATTGATCGTTGATAATAATCTCAGCTTCACTAATTGGAATTCTATTTTCGTCGACAACTTTACCATTAATTTGCGCAGTTTGAGCAAATAAAATTCCACCCAAAAGAGATAAACTTATAGTACTAAGAAATCTTTTTGAATGTTGTAGAGTACGTTGCTGTGTTGTTTTTTTCATCTTTCACGTTTAATTCTAATTGATGGTCACCAACCGAAATCTGTTCTTTGTTCAAATTAATCGATAATCGTTTAATTTTCTGATCATATTCGGCTAAAACCCACTTACCATCGATATAAGCTTTATAATCTTTTATCCCAGATTGTGCATCATCAATTGTAAATTTGATAATAGCATTAGCTTGAGTAAATTGACTATCTGATTTGATATTTAACGGAGTAATTGTCGGTTTAGTATTGTCAATTAAAATAGAAAAAACACCAAAATCTTTTGGATTCGCAACAAGCTTCCCATTTTTCAGCTCTGTTGTTAAATAATCTTTTTTCCAAGCGCCTCTTTTTTGATATTCGCGCACAATAACAGCTTTGTCTAATTGTGCTGTAGGAATGTCAGCAGTCGGTTCTATTACTAAGGTGTAAGATTGATGAATTGGCATATAATAATCGCCCACCCAATGTTTACCATTCGAGAATTTATAAGCTAAATCAAAATCTTCGTAGAAGATATTTTTAGGGAAAAATATTTCGATTCCATCAGATTTGAAATGATTTTCTTTGTTCCATAATATTGGATTTGTTTCAGGAAGTTTCGCAGAATCTACAAATGCTTTTCCATTAACAGTAAAAGATTGCGAAGATAAATTGCCAGCATAATCAGAAACTTCAATTTTTACTTTGTACGATTTTCCATCTTCAAGTTCTAAAATTCCATTGTTTTTTAAGTTAGAATACATTCTAACAGGATTTCCATCTTTCACAAAACCTTGGTACACCCAACTGTTATTTTTCTGAATATCGCCATAATCACAAACTGTATTTATAGCTCGCGCTTCATCAAATGAAAAACGATTAGAAGTAAACGTATAAATCGGATCATCATTTACATAAATATTTATTTGATGAATACCATTGTTGTTTTCAACTCCATTTAGCTTGTCATATGCTTTTACACCAAAGCCTATTGCGCCAGAAGCAGAAATAGTTCCGCCATTTGCCACAACAACTCGATTGGTTTTTTGATTGACATCACCATAAATTGGATAAGCATACAAGCCTAAAATAGACGGTTTTCGAGTATCAGGCAAATCAAAACCGAAGTAAAAAGGATTAATTGGTTCTTCCGTTTTAGTGTCACGAATTTCGAAATGTAAGTGTGGACCTCCAGAACCTCCAGAATTCCCTGAAAGCGCAATCAAATCGCCCATTTTAACAGGAAGTTCGTTTGGTTTTGGATGTAATTCGATCTTGAACGTTTCATTCGCATATTGTTGTTTGCGCACATATTCTTGCAATTCTGGCGTAAATTCTCTCAAATGCGCATAAACAGAAGTATATCCATTTGGATGATCGATATAAAGAGCATTTCCATATCCTGTTGGCGAAATATTAATGCGAGAAATGTAACCATCTCCAACCGCTTTTACTTTCAGACCTTCGCGTTGTTGCGTTTTGATATCAAGCCCAGCGTGGAAATGATTGGCACGTAATTCTCCAAAATTACCAGCCAAATAATTGGTGATTTCTAAAGGATTTTGGAAGATGTTTTTTGGATATGTTTCGGATTTTGGTTGTTCTGCTCGTTGTCCAAAAACAACAGAACTTAGTAATAAGTTTAGGAAAATTGGCTTAATCACTTTCATTTTTTCTTTTCAATAATTAACAAATCAGTTAAAAGTAAACTAAATCTTTTACAAACATCTTTAATCTTTTGAATTTCTGAAAATTATTTCAGGATAAATCTTTGTAAAATAAAATTAAACAAATGAATATCAGTATTTTGTATTTGTAAAATAATAAACAAGTAAAAGAAAAGGATTTTGGTGAATGATTGAAAAATGATGCAACTAATTTTAAATCAAACATTAAAAAACATCATTATGAGAAAAATTATTTTAGCACTTTTTATAGTTGCTTCTATCACAAGTTGTAATCAATACAAGAGTTCAGAAAGTAATGCAGAATTGGCTGCAGATGCGAAAGAAGAAGTTGCGGTTTCTAATGCTGCAAATCCAGAAGTAGAAGGGAAGGTTTTCAAATCGAATGCGTTAATCGAAATGAAAGTAAAAGATGCGATGAAAGATGCGGTTCAAATCGAAGAAAATGCGATTGCTCTGAATGGATTTGTGCTGAACAGCGAAATGAATAACCAAATATTAGATTCGGATATAGTTGAATTATCCGAAAACATAATATGACAATACTATTTTTCTCTAAATTGCCTATTTATAAGGTTTTATAGAATGTTAAAGTTTCAATTTGAAGTACTCTAACGCATTGAAATCCTTGATTTGTTGTACCAATTGTTGTACCTTAGAATCACGTTACATTCGTTTGCATCAGCAAGTTACAAAAAAAATTCACTTGATTGCATTCGTTTATAAAAATAGATTTTTAAACCATAATTCAAAATCCAATGGCTTCAATCAAATTAGTACTTCGCACCAACCAAGAAGATAAAACAGGGCACAGTCCATTGTATATCCGGTTAATCAAGGATCGTAAAACAAAATTTATAGCAACTGGAGTAAAGTTGAAAGAAAACGAATGGGATGATGTCAAACAAAAAGTAAAACGCAATTATCCCAATTCAACGAGAATGAATGCTTTCTTATCTCAAAAGATTGCAGATGCAGAAGCAATGGTTGCTGATAACGAGCGAAAGCGTGGAAATATCTCCGCTAAGCGATTAAAAGAAGCGATCAAAGGAAAAGATATTAAGAATTTCTTTGAATATGCTTACGAGCGTTGTGAACGTATCAGAGGGAATGTATCACCTCAAACCTATAAAGCTTATAAAATGAATATTCAAAAGTTCGAGAAGTTTTTAGGTACAAACGAAATCTACTTTGAAGATATCACAGTAACAGTTTTAAATGATTATGTCAATTTTATGAGCAATCGTTTAAAGAATGGTTCTACAACTATGCATTATGCTTTAAATATTCTGGCGATAATGTTTAAAGATGCCATTCGTGAAGAAGTCATCACTTTAAATACTTATCCATTTGCGAGTGTAAGAATCAAAAAAGACAAGAGTACAAGACTGTTTTTAAACAAAGAACAAATAGAGCAGCTAAAAAATCACAAGAGTTCATCTGGTCAAACAGATACGTATTTCCGTGATATGTTTATTTTCAGTTGTTATGCGGGTGGATTACGTTTTGGTGATGTCGTTACCTTACAATGGAAAAACTATGATGAAAACGAACAACGTATCAGATTAAACATTCGTAAAACGAAACGTTCACATCAATTCAAAGTAGGTCAATCGGCTTTAGAGATTTTAAACAAATACAAGAAAGAAACTTCCGAATCAGATGATTTTATTTTTCCAATCATTTCAGAAGCAAATTTCTTCGAACAATCCAACGAATACCAACTAAAAGTAATAGCTGCCAAAAATACTTTATGTGGTCAGAAATTGCGTAGAATCGGTAAAGAATTAGAATTTCCATTCTCGTTATCATTCCATTTAAGCCGACATACATTTGCAACCCAAGCTTTAGCTAACGGAATGCGTATTGAGTACGTTTCAAAATTGTTAGATCACTCAGATATTGGAACAACTCAAATCTATGCAAAAATCGTAAACGACGAATTAGATAAAGCAGTAGAGCAATATATAAAATAAGAAAGCAAATAATCTCTCCAGCGACACATTTTGTCTTTGTAATATATTAATTTACATCAAATTACACTATAAAAGGTTAAATGCTAAAACTTAATTTATGATGAAGTATTTGATAAAAGAAACTGTACAATTCAAAGAGTTTACACAAGTTGCTTTACACAATGTAAAGTCAGAAGAATTTGATATTATAGAGGTTCAACCTCTTACAAATGACGGGTATTGTCAAGCATTAATTGACAAAATATTTGAGATTTCTCATTCTGATTTCTATGACAAAACCAAGTTATTTTTATAAATATTTTGATTTTTAATTAGTGCATAAATTCTGTGAA
>NZ_JACAGF010000035.1:0-7223 GCF_030324345.1 Empedobacter sp. R750
ATTTTCAAATGAACATTAGTGCTAAATTGAAAGTAAGTGCTTCTAAATCCGCCACTTCGCCAAGCTGCAAAACGTTATGCGATATTTTATGAAAACCGTTATTAATAGAACATTTCTGTTTTTAATTCTATTTGCAACCATAAATATGTTGCTTGGACAGAATTTTAAATCTAAAATTGACGAAAATATCTATTTAGAAAGGAAAAACAATCTTTATGGAATTGTAGACAGTTTAAATAAAACAATAATTCCTTTCAATTATGATTTTATCGAATATAAAAATTCAGTTTTTATCGTCAGAAAAGGCGACAGCAATGGAATTGTAAATATTGAGAATAGAGAAATTATTCCATTACAATTTAAATACATTCTTCCCAGAGATAATAATCGTTTTATACTTTGGACTAAAAATTCAGAATTCGGCTTAACTGATACTAGTGGAAAAATTATACTTCCAGTAAAATATAAAAGTGTTTCATCAAATAAAAATGATGATTTTTATTTAACAGAAAATAAAAATGGGTATTGTGGAGTTTTCGATATCAACGGCAATATTATTTTTCCTGAAGAATACATTTTTTATACAGAAGATAATTATAAAATATTTGCAACAAAAAATAATAAACCATTAATTTTAGACCTTTTAAATCCCACAAATACAATTGTTTTAGATGAGAATATTTCATTTGTAAATACAGCAAGACACTTTTCAGTGGACGAAAAATATTATCAAATCATAAAACAAAATAATAAATATGGTTTAATTAATTCTATGAATGAAATTATTATTCCTGTAAAATTTGACAATTTAATTTCATCACAAAATTGGAGATATTTTATAATTGAAAAGAATGGTAAAAAAGGCTTAATAAATACTGACAACAAAACAATTAAAGAACCTAAATACGACAAAATACAATTGATGAAAGAATATATTATATTAAAAACAAAGGGTAAAAAAGATGAATATTACTCTTATGAATATTAAAAAAACATCGCATAACATGGGTTTTGCAAGATGCGGGGTTGAAGGAATTCTTAGAAAATTTGTAAGCAGTACCCGCAAAAAACCATTTCATTTTTTTTTGTAAATCTGAAAAAATGAAAATGGTTTTTGCTAGCGTTTCGTTCTCCTCTCCACTTCCGGTTGCAGTAGCCCGCACCTCGCAAAGCCCTTTTCCGTTATGTGAAAGAATAAAACGGCACCTCCAAAAAGAAAGTGCCGTTTCGAAATTAAATTTATAAATTCTCAATCCACTACTTCTGAAACAGTTGATTTTTCTATTAGAAAAATTCCGTCAAAAGCTTCTTCTATTTCAGTTTTTAGGCACATCGAATCAAATCGAATCTTATTACAATTTTTTAATTCCGTACTTCTGTTCATTAGTAAACAGCATTCTTTTCCTCCAAATTCTTGCATAATAAATTCAACAGAATCCGACTCTGGAAAATCAAGTGGAAATTTATCAACCCTAAAGCCAAATTGATAATCATTATCAGGATACAATGCCGCAGTTTCTCCACGTAGATTAGTTATTGCAAATGCTTTATATTTTTCTCCAAAAGTCATCGAAAGTCTTTGCCCCATTGGATAACAACTAATAAATCCATCAAAATCTACCGGAGTTTTTTGAATGTGAGCATTGTGGGCAACCAAAATAATCTTTTTACCAAGTGAATTTTTCAAAAACCAATCAATGCTTTCTGCCATATACTGGTCTTTTGCTCCCATATCTCCTTCAATTCCCCTTTCAGTAATGAAACTTTCCATAGCATCAGCATTATAATTCATATAAATCAAGCCTTTAACTTGATGAACTATCGATTGAAATTCTAAACTTTCTAATTTTGGTTGAAGAGTAATCAAACGAATGTAAACTTTTAATAGCAATGCTTTTAATTCATTATGTTCAGCTTCATCAAAAAGCGATAAATTTAACGCAAGCTGAGAAGTCGAATAGAAATCAAATTTCTCAGCAAGATTTAAAATCTTCTGTAAGACATCAGAAGAAACGATTGAAAGCCTTTGCAAATAATCAGATACAATACGAAAGTTTGGAAAATAAGAACCTCCATTTTTAGGAATATCCACACCTAAAAAGGTAATTTGATTATTATTGTCTTGATTATACCGACGAAGCCATAGCAAAGTATCTTTAAACTCATTTGGATAATAAAAGTGTGACAGTAACTTATCCAAATCGTCGAATGGAATTTGTGATTTTATCCACTTATCAACTTCTAATCCTTCAGAAAAACCAAACTCAAATGCCAAGGTGTCAAAATCACATTCAGTTACTAAAAACTCAATAACTTGATGCCTGAATGTAAAAAACTCTTTTATGAAATGTGAGTTTTCGCCTAAACCAACAATTGTAGAAGAATCAAAATATTCTCGAAATCGAAAAAGACTTTGTTTTATGGATGTATTATTTTCCGAATTAAACGGAAAAGTTAAGGGTTTTATATTTTTCATTATTACCTTATTTTAAATTAAAAATTAACGTACCAAATAGCAACCGTCTCAAAAAGACGATTTAATAATTTACTTTAATTTTTAATTACCAAGGCTTGCTGAAATACATAAAATGTGAATTATTTGAATACAAAGATACTAAAAATTCCTTCACATAACAACGCATTGGCAAAATGGCAGGTTAAGTGCTAAATTGAAAGTTTCTGCATTTTATTCCGCCGAATGTGTTCCACATTCGCTTTTTATTTGTAAGTTAGCTCTGTGGAAACACATCGGCTACGTTCTCGCTAAATTGAACTTTTTGTCCAATTTATCCGCCACTTCGCCAATGCGTTTCCCGTTAGCAGAAATTTTATACAAGCTTTCCGCTTTAAAAATATTTCAGAATAAACTTGCAAATTGATAACTTTTAAGTTAACTTTGTAACATGAATTTTGAGAGAAAAATTATTTTCTACGAACGGTATTTTGTTAATTTCTATTTGGAACAAAACGAAAAAGTTCAAGAGAAAATTGAATATGTTTTTAAACTTGTCAGAACAGTTCAAAATGTTCCGAAGAAGTTTTTGCAACATATGGCAGAAACAGACGGACTTTACGAAATTCGAATTGAGTTTGAAAGTAATATTTATAGAATTTTTTGCTGTTTTGATAAAGGAAATTTAGTTGTTTTGTTCAACGCTTTCCAAAAAAAAACTCAAAAAACACCAAAAAAAGAAATTGAATTAGCTCTTAAATTGAAAAATGAATATTTAAATTCTAAAAAATAGAAAATGAAAAATAAAATAAGTGATGTGAATAATTTCGATGAATTATTAAACATCAAATACGGGGAAATAGGAACTGAAAAACGCGATGAATTCGAAGAAAAAGCACAATATTTTGTAATTAGTGAAATGTTGAAAGAAGCACGTAAAGAAGCGAAAATGACACAAGAGCAACTTGCTGAAAAAGTTGGAACTAAGAAAAGTTATATTTCAAGATTGGAAAATGGTAAATGTGATATTCAACTTTCAACTTTATATAAAATTTTTGAGTTTGGACTTGGAAGAAGAATTAATTTACTAATTAACTAAAATTGCGACTTCTGCTAACATTGTATTGGCAAAATGCGGGGTGAAACGCAAGTTGAAAAATTTGTAATATTTATCCGCCGAATGCTTTTCCGTATTGATTATTTTTGTAATTTAACAATCCGAAAAAAGCATCGGCTACGCTCGGTTCTGAATTGAACTTTTCGTCCAATCCAGCCCGCACTTCGCCAATGCTTTTTCCGTTATGTGCCATTTTTGAATGACAATGCGAATAGATACAGACAAACAAATGAATTTACTTAGTGATAAGAACGTTGCAATAATTGGTGGTGGACCCGTTGGACTGACTATGGCAAAATTATTACAGCAAAACGGCATAGACGTTTCAGTTTACGAAAGAGACAACGACCGAGAGGCAAGAATTTTTGGTGGAACCCTTGACCTACACAAAGGTTCAGGTCAGGAAGCAATGAAAAAAGCGGGATTGTTACAAACTTATTATGACTTAGCCTTACCAATGGGTGTAAATATTGCTGATGAAAAAGGCAATATTTTATCCACAAAAAATGTAAAGCCCGAAAATCGATTTGACAATCCTGAAATAAACAGAAATGACTTAAGGGCTATCTTGTTGAATAGTTTAGAAAACGACACGGTTATTTGGGATAGAAAACTTGTTATGCTTGAACCTGGTAAGAAGAAGTGGACACTAACTTTTGAGAATAAACCGAGTGAAACAGCAGATTTGGTTATTCTTGCCAATGGCGGGATGTCCAAGGTAAGAAAATTTGTTACCGACACGGAAGTTGAAGAAACAGGTACTTTCAATATACAAGCCGATATTCATCAACCAGAGATAAACTGTCCTGGATTTTTTCAGCTATGCAATGGAAACCGGCTAATGGCATCTCACCAAGGTAATTTATTATTTGCTAACCCCAATAATAATGGTGCATTGCATTTTGGAATAAGTTTTAAAACACCTGATGAATGGAAAAACCAAACGCAGGTAGATTTTCAAAACAGAAATAGTGTCGTTGATTTTCTTCTGAAAGAATTTTCCGATTGGGACGAACGCTACAAAGAATTGATTCATACGACGTTGTCATTTGTAGGATTGGCTACACGGATATTTCCTTTAGAAAAGCCTTGGAAAAGCAAGCGCCCATTACCCATAACAATGATTGGGGATGCCGCACATTTGATGCCGCCTTTTGCAGGGCAGGGAGTAAATAGTGGGTTGGTGGATGCCTTGATATTGTCTGATAATCTAGCCGATGGAAAATTTAATAGCATTGAAGAGGCTGTTAAAAATTATGAACAGCAAATGTTTATCTATGGCAAAGAAGCACAAGAAGAATCAACTCAAAACGAAATTGAAATGTTTAAACCCGACTTTACGTTTCAGCAATTGTTAAATGTATAAAATGGAATAAAACGGCACATAACAAACAAATTGGCAATAGAGCCGGTGAAGTACTTCTATTGAACTTTTGTGCAATGTTGAAGATTAGTAATTCTATTCAACATTTGTGCTAAAAGTCGGCTCCATCGCCAATTTGCCAAACGTTAGGCGTAATGATTCAAAAAAATCGTGCTATCAATTCATTTAAATCCATTGCTATGTAGTTATTGGGAATAATAGGATTCATTCTTCTCATACGACTTGTCGCTTGTTCAACAAGATTCGGTTGAAAAATAAATACATAAGTGTTATTTATTTTCACGGTATTACCTAAAATAGACAAAGAGCCAGAAACTTTATCAATAAGTTTTTGTCTATTTAAATTAGATAAATTTTTATAATTGAACCGTAACTCTACAAGAAGCATTTCTAAATTATCATTATCTGAAATTGCAAAAGTACAGTCCATTGTACTTATTTGATTTCTTCTTTCTATTCTTGCTCGTTCTATTTCAACACAATCTAAATCAATCACATCAGTTTCAGTAAAATAATCAGGTATTTCAGATAACGAATCATCTTCATTCAAAACTACTTCGTTGAAATCTTTTACACAACAAGGATAGGATTTAGAAACAATATGATTTAACGTTTCATTCTTGTTATATTTCATTCTAAATTCCGTATTTATTGATTCTATCAAGAGCTATATTAAATGATTCAAAAATAGGATCTATCTCTTTTTGAAGAAATTCATAATTATAAACATATTTACCCTCTTCTTTTTTAGCTAAGTAAAAATTTACATCATCTAATATGTTTTCTTTTTCTGAAATATATCTGATAGCTTGAACCATATCAGGGTTATGACTTGCCAAGAAAAACTTAACTCCAAAATACTTATTTAATAATACAATTATCCTCGCATATTCAATTATCCATTGTGGATGTAGATGAGATTCTGGCTCATCAATTATCATTAAAGTTTTATTATTCAAATGACCATTTTTCAATAGTAATTGTAAAATAGAAAATGATTTGATACCTGTAGCAACATCTAATAAATTAAAAACAGAACCATCTTCTCTTTTAAACTTAAATTCGTCAGTAACAAAAATACCATCCTCGTATTCAACATCACCTTTAATAATTTCTTTACTAATAATTTCGCTTATAGGATTTTCATTCTTACTACTATCATCCAATAAAAGTTCATTTAAATCATCCCAATACTCATTATGAGATTGTTCAATTGAGAGCATCATTGGCGTGTCAATATAAATTGCTTGATCTATACTAAACGGGATTGACAAATTGCTTTTTTCAAGAGAAACAATAATATCCTCATATTCAAAAACATCAAATTTTTTAGGAAGCTTACTATCTGTAAAAACTTTAGCTAATTCTTCAGTAAAAATAGATGTTGGTCTGGAATCAATTTTACCTTTGGCTTCTTTAAATTTATCAATTACAAGCTGTTTTACATTTGAAAAAGCTTGTCTATAATCTTCAACATTATAATCTTCTCTAAGAATTTCTTTGATGATTCTATTTAATCGATTAATTCTGGAACCAACAGAATTACTATTCCTAAATAAGTTCTCATCTTCTTTTTTTGAATAATTAGAATATAAATATTCTACTTTATCAATTAAAGCAATCCATTTTTCTGATTCTTCTAATAAAAAATCAGAATAAAACAAACTTCTTCTTAACTCTTCTATTTCCTTACGATATTCATCTCTTATTTTTCTATCACTTTGACTATAAACAATTTCTTGCTGGAAAATCTCTAAAAATCTTAAAACATCTCTAAGACTATTATTAAGTTTTTGCTTAACAACGATGTCATAATTAGAAACTGTTTTAAATAGGAAATATAATAGTTTTGAAATTGTACTTTTTCCACAGCCATTTTCACCTGCAACTAAAGTAATCCCATCAATTATTATATCAGCATCATTAATTGCTCTAAATTTTTCTGTTTTAACTCTGATGTTTGAAGCCATATCAATAATAATATCTACCCTAATATATCACTACGCCTAACATGGGTTTGGCGCAATGGCGGGTATAATTCATAGTTCAAAGATAGTAATTAATTATCCGCAAAAACCATTTTCCTTTTGCTCTTTTTTGTAATTTAGCAAAAAGAAAAAATGGTTTTGCTAACTTACGTTTAAAATTGGAAGTTTAGGCTTTCCATTCCGCCACTGTCGCCAAGCCCCGAAACGTTAGCTGACATTTTAGAACCATCACCCTATGACAACAAGAAAAGTGACGAAATCCGATATAAAAAACTTATCAAA
>NZ_JACAGF010000036.1:1904-3212 GCF_030324345.1 Empedobacter sp. R750
CCTTAGTCTTACGGCGAATAAGTTTCTCACTTATTTTATCGTTACTCATGCCTACATTTTCTTTTCTAAAAGCTCCACCATCCATTACCAGATGACTTCTGCGCCGTTAGAATGCTCCCCTACCAGTAGTACTAATGTACTAATCCATAGCTTCGGTAATATGCTTATGCCCGATTATTATCCATGCCGGATCGCTCGACTAGTGAGCTGTTACGCACTCGTTAAATGAATAGCTGCTTCCAAGCTAACATCCTAGCTGTCTATGCAATCCAACCGCGTTTTTTCAACTTAGCATATATTTGGGGACCTTAGCTGATGGTCTGGGTTCTTTCCCTCTCGGACATGGACCTTAGCACCCATGCCCTCACTGCCTAGAAACATATATTAGCATTCGGAGTTTGTCAGGAATTGGTAGGCGGTGAAGCCCCCGCATCCAATCAGTAGCTCTACCTCTAATATACTTTACTAAACGCTGCACCTAAATGCATTTCGGGGAGTACGAGCTATTTCCCAGTTTGATTGGCCTTTCACCCCTACCCACAGGTCATCCGAAGACTTTTCAACGTCAACCGGTTCGGTCCTCCACTTTGTGTTACCAAAGCTTCAACCTGCCCATGGGTAGATCACAAGGTTTCGCGTCTAATACTACTGACTCTAACGCCCTATTCAGACTCGCTTTCGCTACGGCTCCGCACCTGAAGTGCTTAACCTTGCCAGCAACATTAACTCGTAGGCTCATTATGCAAAAGGCACGCCGTCACACTTACGTGCTCCGACCGCTTGTAGGCGTACGGTTTCAGGTTCTATTTCAACTTTCTATTCGAAATGCTTTTCACCTTTCCTTCACAGTACTAGTTCACTATCGGTCTTTGAGGAGTATTTAGCCTTGGAAGATGGTCCTCCCATATTCGGACAGAATTTCTCGTGTTCCGCCTTACTCGTTATCAACTTAATAAAAATTTCACTTACGGGACTATCACCCTCTACGGTTAACCTTTCCAGGTTATTCTGTTATCCTTATAAAGTCTTTAGGGCTAATCCGCGTTCGCTCGCCACTACTTACGGAATCTCAATTGATTTCTTTTCCTATTGGTACTTAGATGTTTCAGTTCCCAACGTTCGCTCTCACTTACGTGAGTGACATGTCTTCAACATGCCGGGTTGTCCCATTCGGAAATCTACGGATTAATGCGTATGTGCCGCTCCCCGTAGCTTATCGCAGCTTATCACGTCCTTCATCGCCTCTCAAAGCCTAGGCATCCGCCGTACGCCCTTTGTAACTTTTTTCTCGATTTAACCGTCATATTA
>NZ_JACAGF010000036.1:3312-5421 GCF_030324345.1 Empedobacter sp. R750
AATAATGTCAATGAACTCTTCTTTAGCGTATTGCGATATACGTTTCGCGTTGCGCGATTCGCATAACTCTTTTCGCTATATCGTGGAGAATATCGGAGTCGAACCGATGACCTCTTGCGTGCAAGGCAAGCGCTCTAGCCAGCTGAGCTAATCCCCCTCTTTGTCGTATTTCGAAATTCGTAAGACGAACTTCGGTTTTAGTAGTCTCAGGCAGACTCGAACTGCCGACCTCTACATTATCAGTGTAGCGCTCTAACCAGCTGAGCTATGAGACTCTTTAATACTCTTAAAGAGTGGTCTTTTTGTTAGTTGTAAGTGTTAAGTTATAAGTTTTAAGTGTTTTTTCTTAATCTAAATCTTAACCTTTATCTCTAACTATATATTAAATACTACAGAATAAAAAGCCGAATCAAAATCAATCTTCTACTAATAGAAGAAAATTCGTCGTTCTCTAAATATGAGATGTTCCAGCCGCACCTTCCGGTACGGCTACCTTGTTACGACTTAGCCCTAGTTACCAGTTTTACCCTAGGCAGCTCCTGTTACGGTCACCGACTTCAGGTACCCCCAGCTTCCATGGCTTGACGGGCGGTGTGTACAAGGCCCGGGAACGTATTCACCGCATCATGGCTGATATGCGATTACTAGCGATTCCAGCTTCATAGAGTCGAGTTGCAGACTCCAATCCGAACTGAGATAAGTTTTTGAGATTCGCATCTTGTTGCCAAGTAGCTGCCCTCTGTACTTACCATTGTAGCACGTGTGTAGCCCAAGACGTAAGGGCCGTGATGACTTGACGTCGTCCCCACCTTCCTCGCGGTTTGCACCGGCAGTCTCATTAGAGTCCCCGTCTTTAAACGCTGGCAACTAATGATAGGGGTTGCGCTCGTTGCAGGACTTAACCTAACACCTCACGGCACGAGCTGACGACAGCCATGCAGCACCTTGCAGTCTGTCCGAAGAAAAATCTATTTCTAGATCTGTCAAATTGCATTTAAGCCTTGGTAAGGTTCCTCGCGTATCATCGAATTAAACCACATGCTCCACCGCTTGTGCGGGCCCCCGTCAATTCCTTTGAGTTTCATTCTTGCGAACGTACTCCCCAGGTGGGATACTTATAACTTTCGCTTAGCCACTGAGTTCGAAAACCCAACAGCAAGTATCCATCGTTTACGGCGTGGACTACCAGGGTATCTAATCCTGTTCGCTCCCCACGCTTTCGTCCATCAGCGTCAGTTGATGTTTAGTCACCTGCCTTCGCAATTGGTGTTCTGCGTAATATCTAAGCATTTCACCGCTACACTACACATTCCAGCAACTTCAACATCACTCAAGACTAACAGTATCAATGGCAGTTTCATAGTTAAGCTATGAGATTTCACCACTGACTGATTAATCCGCCTACGGACCCTTTAAACCCAATAAATCCGGATAACGCTTGCACCCTCCGTATTACCGCGGCTGCTGGCACGGAGTTAGCCGGTGCTTATTCTTCTGGTACCTTCAGCTACTTACACGTAAGTAGGTTTATCCCCAGATAAAAGTAGTTTACAACCCATAAGGCCGTCATCCTACACGCGGGATGGCTGGATCAGGCTTCCACCCATTGTCCAATATTCCTCACTGCTGCCTCCCGTAGGAGTCTGGTCCGTGTCTCAGTACCAGTGTGGGGGTTCACCCTCTCAGGCCCCCTAAAGATCATCGTCTTGGTGAGCCGTTACCTCACCAACTAACTAATCTTACGCATGCCTATCCTACTGCGATAAATCTTTCAAAAATTCATGATGCCATGATTTCTATTATAAAGTATTAATCCTCCTTTCGAAGGGCTATCCTTTTCAGTAGGGCAAGTTGCATACGCGTTACGCACCCGTGCGCCGGTCTCTAGTTAGCAAGCTAACTATACCCCTCGGCTTGCATGTGTTAAGCCTCCCGCTAGCGTTCATCCTGAGCCAGGATCAAACTCTCCATTGTAATTTTTCTTTTGGTATTGCTACCTATGTTTTTACAACTTCGAATTTCCTATAGCTCCATTATTCAAGGATTGACTTCGTTTTATTCGGCTATTTTTTCTTCTGTATATTTTATAATTTCAAATGAACTTCTCAT
>NZ_JACAGF010000037.1:0-5385 GCF_030324345.1 Empedobacter sp. R750
CTAGTTCACCTCATTTCCTTTGGTTCTTCAGTTATATCTAATTTAATACTACTTATTTAAAGTTGCTAATCTAATAGGCTCTCGAAGGGAAAAAAACGTACCCTAAAAGGTATAATACTTACGTTTAAATAAATATTATACCTTTTTGGGTATAAAATAAAAATTATGACTATATTTATACCTCAAAGGGTATAATATGAATCAATCAATTGCAGAATTTATCAAACAAAAAAGAAAAAGATTAAAACTTACACAACCTGAATTGGCTGAGAGAGCTGGAGTTGGTTTAAGATTTATTCGTGAACTAGAACAAGGAAAACCTTCTGTAAGGTTAGATAAAGTTAATCAAGTTTTAGCTTTATTTGGTTCTGAAGTTGGTGTAATTGATAAAATTGAGCAATGAGAAAAGGTTTAGTCTATTATAAAAATCAATTTGCAGGAACAATTTCTGAAAATGAAAATGGTTATATTTTTAAATACGATCAAGAATATTTGAATAATTTGGAATCGAAACCAATTAGTTTAACGCTTCCAAAACAACAAGATTCGTATGAAAGTAAAATTTTATTTCCTTTTTTTGATGGATTAATACCAGAAGGTTGGCTTTTGAATATTGCAGTAAAAAATTGGAAATTAAATTCTAAAGATCGTTTTGGTTTATTATTAACCCTTTGCAAAGATTGTATTGGAGCTGTTTCTATCGTTTCAAATAATGAAGAATTATGAAAAAATGCCTTAGTTGTTACAAAGAATTAGCAGAAAATGAAATTGATTTTCATTCTAAATGTTCTAAAAAAATATTTGGTTCAATAAATCCTCCTTCAATTGATTTTGACAGCAAACAATTAGAAGAATTAGCAAAAAAGTTGATTGTAAAAAGTGTTGCAGTTACAGGTGTACAGCCAAAATTATCTTTAAATCTTATAAGCGATATAAATAAACAATCAAGATTTACAATTGTGGATCTTGAAGGAAATTATATTTTAAAACCTGCTTCAAAAGAATATATCGACTTACCCGAAAATGAAGACTTAACCATGCATTTAGCGGAATTGGTAAAAATAAAAACAGCAACACACACACTTATTCGGCTTAATTCAGGTGAATTGGCTTATTTAACAAAGCGATTTGATCGAAAAAATCAAGATAAAATTGCTGTTGAAGACTTTTGTCAATTGACTGAAAATTTAACGGAACATAAATATCGAGGATCAATAGAAAAAATCGGAAAATTAATCTATCAACTAACTAAAAATAGTGGATTTGAAGCTCAAAAATTATTTGAAATTGTTTTATTTAATTATTTGACTGCAAATGCTGATATGCATCTTAAAAACTATTCATTAATCGAAAATGATTTCAATGAATACGAATTATCTCCAGCTTACGATTTATTGAATACACTGTTATTAATTCCCGATGATAAGGAAGAATCTGCATTAACAATTAATGGTAAAAAAAATAGATTAAAAATAGAAGATTTCAATCAGTTAGCGAAAACATTAAAAATACCTAATAAATCAGTAGAATCTATTTACAAAAGATTCATCAAAATTAGACTAAAATGGATCGATTTTGTGGAGATTAGCTTCTTAAATAAAGATACTAAACAAGCGTATATTGAAACATTGAACACTAGATTTAATAAATTGTTTAGTTCTAATAATTAGAGCAAGTATGACTTCAAGAACCTCAGCCACCAAGAAAACACGTTCCATGAGGCACTCGAAGGGAAAAGAGTAAACACTCGAAAGGAAAAGATCGTAAAATGTGGCACTCTCCTTTAAAGTGTGTAAGTTATAAATAACTTGGGTTAGGATATTTTTAAATTCTAACCCTTTTTTGATATAAATTCAAGAATTGATCTAAAATAATTCCCCAATTATGTATTGGCATAGACCATTTTTTGGTTGCTTCTCTTACAGCCAAATATACGGATTTCATAACAGCTTCGACGGTTGGAAATGATAATTTATTTTTGGTGTATTTTCTGATTTTTCCGTTCAAATTCTCAATAAGATTAGTTGTGTAAATGATTTTTCTGATCTCTTAAGGAACTCGTTATAGTGTACTCAAACTCTTTTCTCTTCTTTTTATACTACAATTTAAGATTTTCAAATCTAAAGGAACTCGTTTCAGAACCGCATACTTAGTCTTAGTCTCATTCACATCGTAAAATACATATATCTGAAACCTCAAAAACTACTAATCGGCTCATAATTCATACTTTTTTGAGCCAATTAATCAAAATAATCGGCTCATCGTTAAATGAAATAAAAAAATAAATTGGGATTACCTTATTGAAGAAAGTCTTTCAAGCTTACTAAAAAAAAACATAAAAACTTTATTTACAATAAATTATAAATAAAATTAAAAATTATAGACATAAAAAAAGCACCTTTTTAAAGGTGCTTTTGTGGTCCCACTTGGGCTCGAACCAAGGACTTGCTGATTATGAGTCAGCTACTCTAACCAACTGAGTTATAGGACCCAGAGTAAAAGATCAATTTCTTTTCTCGTGGGTGCAAATATATAAAATCTAAAACATAAAAAACAAGTTAAAAATAAAAGAATTTTGATATTTTTTACAACAAATTCAATTACAATATAATAATAGTGTAAATTTTTATATAATATTTACAATCCTTAATTTGATTAAAAATGAAATGAAATAATTTATGGTTTATTATCATTATAACTTTATTAAATATAATTGACCTGTTGAAAAATATGTTCTCTTTCCATTCTGATAACAGCAAATCTGAATTAATAATTCTTCATTTTTATTGATTTTATTCTTCCTATTATAAACCAATGAAATTTGTATTTGGCTCATAATTATATGTTTTTATAAGTCAAATCTATTTTAGATCATTGATGAATTTTCTTATTTAGAATTAGGCTAAAAAAAATGGTGTGAAATAGTGAATTTAAAATGTATTATTGATATTAATAAACTTTTTGCTGACGATTTACATATATTTCTGATCTAAAATCTAAAGAAAATATCGATTTATTCACTTACAATTTTGAGTTTAATCAATTATAAAAATTGACCGCTTTGAATATTTATATTTAACGACAAAATGCACCTTACAGAAGGATTTTTAGAATTAATTTAGATAACTATATACTTGAATGTACCAATAAAAAATTATTCCACAAATCTTAGAATATCAGAAATGTAACTTTTTGGTAGTTGTTCAAACTTTTGATAAAGTTTAAGAATTTCAAATGCTATTGATGAATCTTTAATTTCAGGTAACTGAATAGAAGATTCATTATTTTCTAAACAAAAATAAAACTGAATATTGGTTTTTAAATGACGAATCTTAAATTCAATTTTAAATGTTTTAGATTCTTTTGAAATAATTTTTAGAGTACCTCTATTAATTTCAAATAGTTTTTCATTCTCATATCTTTTTAATTCTAATAAGATGTAATCATTTATATATTTCAGCATTTGTTGTTCATCAATTATTACCATTCTTTTTATATATGGTATAAATTTACTTAAAAAACTTAGAAGTTTGAACTTATATTTAACTAGAAAAATCTTCATTGTACTATATGTTAGTTTAAATTTAATTAAACTAACTCCTTGATATACAAATAACAAAAGCCAGCTAATTAGCTGGCTTTTTTCAACTTGATAAAGTTGACTCTTAACGTTGATCAATGTTGTTGTATTAACGAAAAATCATAAAGTCAAAAATTATGCAAAATTTCGAAAACGAACAAAGAAAAAGTACAGTAAAAGTTACAAGAAAAACATTCGCCTCTCACAACGGAATAATAACTCTTGAATCAGAAACTTATATTGAAACTATTGAATCAACTAACATAAAGAGTTCATCAAATAATTTTAAAACTTTATTTAATAGATTAATCAAATTTTTATTGACTTCCGAAGGTTTAATATCACTTTTTGATTATTTCAAAGAACCTATTATTTCAACTTTAATAAAAGTATTGGTATTTCTTTTATTCATGCTTAGTGAAATATCAAGTACCTAATTAAAAATTGTATTTAAATATTATTTGTAATTAATTAAACCAACTTCATGTTTGTAACATGCTGATTTCAAGCAGTAAAATATTTTTTTAAATAAGCTTAAAATTTATTTTGCTGCATTGTTCAGCCTCACAATTATTTAATAAATTTAATAAAACAATAATGCTAAATAGTTTAAAGTCAAAAGATAATAAAGCGTTTTCTTCTTTAATACAAATGGTAGAAGTTCTTGATACAGAAGAAAAATGTAGAATATATTTAGAAAAATTACGATGGAATGATGAACCAGTTTGTCCACATTGCGGAAGTGTGAACAAAAATCATTATAGATTAAATTTTAAAGGTGTTCATAAAGGTTTATATAAATGTAAAGATTGTAAAAATAGATTCACTGTTACTGTAGGAACTATGTTTGAAGGCTCTCATATAAAATTGAAAAAATGGTTCATGGCTATTTATCTATTTTCTGCTCATAAAAAAGGTATCAGTAGTTCACAATTACATAGAGATTTAGGAGTAACTCAAAAAACTGCTTGGTTCATGTTAAGTAGAATTAGATATTCATTTAGAGCAAAAACTATGATGAAATTTGATGATGTTACACAAGTTGATGAAACATTTATAGGAGGTAAAAACATGAAAAAACCAAAGGAACGTAGAGTTAAAAATACTCAAGGTAGAAGTACCAAAACAAAGACCGTTGTTTTTGGTTTATTAAGTAATGGAATTGTTACTACTGAAATTATTCCAAATACAAAAGGTAAAACTTTGAAAGCTGTGATTAAAGATATGGTAAAAGAAGGCTCAATAATTGTATCAGATGGTTGGGTAGGTTATTCTGGATTAAGTAAAGATTATATACATAAAAGAATACCACATAATAAAGGTCAATTTGTAGAAGGAGAATTTCATACAAATGCAATTGAAGGTTTCTGGAGTCTTTTAAAACGAGGTATCTTAGGTATTTATCATTCTACAAGCCCTAAACATTTACAAAAGTATTGTGATGAATTTTCATATAGATATAATACAAGAAATCTTAGTGATGGAGATAGATTTAATATTGCATTACTTAATGCAACTGATAGACTAACTTACGATGAACTGATAGCTTAGAGTTTCGAAGTTGTTATATTTCTTATAAAGAAAATCAATATGTCGAAAATCAAATCACTTCTTACAAGATTAAAAATATTATTAATAAAAAAGTTTATTGTTGCTAAATACTATATTATTAATTTTTTAGGTAGCTTTATACCTTATTTTAGAAATATGGATTTTACTAAAGAAAGGTTTGGATATGCAAACAAAAATAGGAGTATTAGTTAAGCTACATTTTTATAACTAATTTTTTGTTGATTAAATTCTTC
>NZ_JACAGF010000038.1:0-5089 GCF_030324345.1 Empedobacter sp. R750
TAAATCTTTTTCTTCGCTTCGAACTTTTCATTTATGAACGCCTTTTTATTGAATGGTCGTTTTAAATTTCGTTAAATAAGAAAATTTATTTTTTGATTATTTGGATGTGATGCTGAAACGAGTTCAGCAGGACAAGGTGGATAGAGTTATCTGCGGAAGTTATACGATTGCTCGAAAAGGATAGCTTCTATTATTATATACTATACTTTTTTAATTTTAAAAAAATTAAAACTCATTACTTCTATTCATAACTAGATAACACCCCTATAATCCCCTCAAGGGGATAGTTTCATGATGTGATGCTGAAACGAGTTCAGCAGGACTGGGTGGAGATAATTTTATCGAGAGATTTATAAGAATACTAAAAAGGATTGTGTATATTTTTTCTGTTTCTCGAAACTTAGAACTTATTATTCGCAACTTAAAAAACACCCCCTACACCCCCCTCAAGGGATAGTTTCGTATTTCGTTTTAACCACAAGAAATGATTAGACGGAAATGGTTTGCTGAATTAAGCAAAGCAGCAGCGGATACTTTGTGGTTATCGACTCGGGAAGAATTGTCGCGAAGCGAGAATAACTATTCAATATAGTTAATAATATAATAGATGCCATACAGAAATGAGTTTAGCATGATTTCCAAATAAAATTTTATTGAAAAAGTTTTTAAGAAACTTAAAAGAACAACATCTATTATATATAGTAAGCCTTAAAATAATACTCATTCATATAAGTTAAAAGATAAATTGTACGAAAAGTGTATTATAACTAAGTAATTACAACCCAAAATGATGTTAATTTAACTATTCTCATCTTTCTCTTTGTGACGATCAACAACCGATTTATCTTCTGAGACTCCAGCTTTCCAATAAGAATAAGCATACAGTTCCTCTTGTTTCCATCCTTTTTCTTTTCTTAAATAGTGTCGAATTTCTTTGACCGTTGAAAACTCTGTTGCTATATATCCAAAACGTGATGTTTCAGGCAATGCCTGCTGCTTAACAACTTCTGCCATATTACTTCCTTTCTTTGGATATTCATTATGCAACCAAATAAAATTGATAGTAGCTTCTGTCTGTAAATCCTGTTCATCTTCTTTTCCGTGCACTTCAATAATACAAGTACCTTTAGCTGTTGGAGGTAAATCCTCTAAAATAGCCGATAGCACTGGAATACCAGTGGCATCAGCAACCAAAAGATAATTTTTGGCTTGGGTATATAGTTCTGTTTTTCCATTTTTCATTAAAACACCTAAGACATCACCCTCCTTTGCTGAAATTGCCCAAGCAGAAGCTACACCTTCGTCTTCGTGCGCGACAAAATCTATCCATATTTCATTCGTCTTTAAATCAATTCCTCGATGCGTATAGGTACGAACAGTAGGTTGAATTTCTTTTGACATTGGATACCATTGTCTTTTTTCGTAATCAAATTCAGGAAAATGAATTTGATTAATTCCTTTTGGTGGAATTAGTATCTTATTGTTTACACCAATTGTGGAATTAGCAAATAAAGGAACATTTTCTCCCTTAAGATAAATACGTATATAATGAGGTGTAATATATTCTTTTCTGCTTAATTTTAACTCAGCTTTTAGAGGTGTGAAATCATTCATAATTCTATTTTTTTTTATAATTGTTCAAACATTAGGGCACTTGCTTCTTCTTTTACATAAGGTTTATGTTCCACTCCACTTGGAATTACTATAAACTCTCCTGTTTTTATCTCTTCGGTTCTGTCCGCAAATTCAACAAACATAGTTCCCTCTACAATTAGCAATACTTTATCTCCGTTGTCGTGCTTATACATTTCAAACTCCTTTCAGTTTTAAAATTTTTATAGCGAGATTATTAACTTTTGCAAGTTCTTTCAAGCTCCAAAATTCTGTAATTGTTTCAAGCTGTGATTGAATGTTTATTTTATTTGCTTCCATTTTAACCGTTTTTTATGAATTGTTATACGATTAGTACATTACTAATCATTCATTTGAACAAAGTTAAAAATTATTTAGAATAATTATAAATAATAAATATAAAGCTATTATGATCAAATATTTGTTGTTCTCTAATTTATTTACCGTACGAGGAACTTATATAAACAATAATTAATAATCTTCATCGCTTCTTAGATATTAATCTTTCTTTATATATCAGATATTCTACTCGTACAGATTTTCGTAGAGGGTCTAAGAAATTTTTGTCTGCCGAAAATAAATTAGACCAATTGACATTTTTATTTATTGTTTACGTGAAAGAGGAATTTGCTATTATTAAAAACAGCTGCTTTTAAAAGTATAAACAGTACTGTGCATCACAACAACACAAGCTGTAGAGAAGGTAACAATATTGAAAGAGTTTACAGAAGATATTGCGGAGACTTAAATTCACTAACGTTCACTTATTAAAGAAGCATGCGTTGTTAGCTTCAAAACTAAATGATAAGAAAAAAATGATTTTGAGTTTATATCAGAAATAGCCTTAGCCTTCGTTTAATTATCATTATTCTGCATTCGTATTTTTTAAAATTGCTTTTCAAATACCTTTCCGTCAAATTTATATATTTTTCCGTCTGCCATTCCAAACCATAATTCTTTGTTGTGATCTTCGTAAATAGAGAGAACGAAATCATTGGTCAATCCATCTTTTTGAGTATAATTTTGTAATTGTTTTCCATCAAATTTCCAAATTCCAGCATCTCTATCTCCAAACCAAATATTTCCTTTGTGGTCTTCAGCAATTACAAAAACGTGTTCCAATGTTCCTTCGGGTGATTTTTCTCCATTTCGTTTGCTATTGGGATGAATCAAGTTATGTTTTTTTGAAAAATTGATGATTGACTCTCCTTCTTTAAGTAATACGCCGATTCCATTATTCCCAATCCAAAGCCTACCTTTAGAATCTTCGTAAATACTTCGTATATGCAAAGGTTCGATCTTTCTATCCAATCCTAATGTCTCGTTATTAATGATTGTAAAATCACTTCCATTGTATCCTAAAACACCTGTATATGTAGCAAACCAAATCATATTGTTTTTACCTTTTGATATATCAGTTACAGCAAATAAATTATTCTTTGTGTCAAGATTTTTTTGAGAAGGAAAAACTAAATAATGTAGTTGTTGCCCGTCATACCTATAAACTCCAGGATTATTCCCCGCTTCAAACCATAAGTCATTTTCAGATTTCATCCATTTACTTACCTTATCATCATTGCTTTGAATAGGAAAAATATTTGGAGAATTTTCGTTTTTCGTTTTTGTGCGATTAGTAACTTTTGTACCATCGTAACTGCTAACTCCAGTTTGTGTTTCAAACCAAATAATGCCTTTTTTATCTTCTTGAATAGAATGGATTTGATCATCAGAAAGTCCATCATTACGAGTAAAATAGCTGAATGATTTACCATCATAAACCGCAACACCTTCTTGAAGACTTCCAAACCAATAATTCCCCTTACTATCTTGAAAAATCGCACGAATTCCTGAAGTAAACTTTAAAGTATCAGTTTTTGGAGTCACAACCAATTCAGGTTCGCTTTTCACCTTTTCTATTGATTTATTTTCCGTACAAGAAAAGTTAAATGATAATACAAAGACTAGGAGAATCAATTTTATTTTTCTGTTCATTTCTACTTATTCTAATAAGATGCTCAACGATTAGTGGTTTTGCGAAGAAACTGAAAATGAAAAAATTTTCAATTTTACCAATACACTCTGCTCAGGAATAAATATAGTTATTTTTCAGTATCTTACTGTATATGAACAAAAAAACAATTTACACCTTAGCTATTTATATGAAGTCAGTTTAGAAATATGCGAGAATAGAATATATCAATTTCATATTTATTATTTCGATAAACTGAGGATAATATTATAATAAAAATTAAGACGCTTTAATTAAATCTTTACTCCATTTCATGAAAATACTCATAAGCATAAGCTTCAATTTCACCACTTATTAAATTTCCATTTTCATCTTTAATTTCATACAATTCCTGATTATTGCCAATTGAAGCACATCCATCTAATCCTAATAATATTGTATAAAATGTATCTCGTAATGTTGAATTAATAATTTGTTTCATAATTTCAGATTGTTCATTATTTAATTTCATAGATTGAATTAATTTTTGAACTTCTGATTGGGATTCATTATTTATAAATTCTCTTAAAAGAGAATCTTTTTCTAACTTAAAATTTTCAACAAATTCTTTTGGTTTCATTTTTTTTAGATTTATAGGTAACAAGAAAATCATTAGCGAATAAGGAAGCGAAAACTTCAATTTTTCCCTCATCCAACATATCGCTACTACAATGTTAACTGTAGTCCTTTTTTCTTATTTTGATTCAAATATTTTATTTATTCTTGGTTGAATGATCCAAATTCCAATTGGAAAAAACCAAAGAAGAAAAAATTCGCCCGCAAAATCACTAAATGTTACAGGTTTTTGTAGTTCGACACTTTTTAATTCTTTTGCAATAAAATATAAACTATAGAAAATACAAAACATTGAAAAAAGATGAGTAGGAATTATAAATGCAAAAACAATCGGATTTGGTTGTTCATTTATAGAAGATTTTGTAAATATTCCAGCTTGATAAATAGACAGAATAAAAATATAAACTATTGGTATAATTAAAAATATTTTGAACTTACTCAAATTCATTTTTACAGTTTTTGAAAGCTTTTTATTAAGATTTGTTCCCAAAGAATAAAACCAACTTAAAAAAAGTACAAGATAAATAATTGTAGTTATTGGAAAAGTATAAGTTAATGTTTTTGGATCTTTAGTTACAATAATTAAGCTAAAAGTTACTATTTGTAAAATGAATGGAACTCCAATTAACAGAGCAAATACTTGCCAATGTTTAAGCGTTAAAAATTTTGACATATTTATTTAGTTTCTTTTGTAGACATTGTTTGTAATGTATTACAGCTAATGAGCCGATTATTTGCGAAAAACAGGAAAAGCTAGGATGAAAGTTTACTTTCAGCCCGTTTTTTTTAACCAATGCGATGTTGTACGACGTAGTTATGTTTTGGGTTTTAGTCCAGCTAAATATTTTCGTATGTCATTTTCTAATTTATCCG
>NZ_JACAGF010000039.1:0-4299 GCF_030324345.1 Empedobacter sp. R750
TTTACGGATTCTTTTCATATATTAAAATTAAGGTTTTATGCTTAACTTTTACTCCCAACTAAGTTAGTATATCCAGTATTGTTTTTTTCGATTTTTAGTATTTGAGAAACTAAATAACCACTTATACTAAAAACTATTCCTGAAAAAATAATTGTATATGGAAAAAAATCTTTTATTCTTACATCAAATGACAAAATTTTCATTATAACATTAGACATCAATCTATTTTCATGATCCCAATAATTTCCGTTTATAGCCCTTGTTACATCATCAGCATAATACACATTTGATAATAATAACAATGGAAAAATATAAATAAAAGCGAATATCCCTAAAAAAAAAAGAGTACTTCGGTTTATTTCAAACTGTTTCATAAATTATTTTTTTATATAATTTTTAGTATTTCATCAATAAATATGACATCACAATAAATTTATTTTAATTTTCAGCAATGCTTATTTCTATAAAAGTCTAGAGTCATTAACATTAAACCAATTACTAATTGAAAACTGATTTTCCTAATGTTAAAAGATTTAATTTTCTATAAGATTTACTTTCTCAGAATTTTCTTTAAAATCAAAAAAACCATTCTATCTGTATTTTTATTTATAAAAATTGATATTAATTCTGATATTTTTATCATTTCTTACTCTTTTACCAAATAAATATTATTTTCTGTTCTTAATATATTTGATAATTATATAATTTTATCAAATATTAATCGTTTTTTTCATTATAACATGGAATTATTACAGCTGTTATCATATTATTTTTTAAAATTTAATATTCTATTGAGAATAATCTATAAACCTTAAAATTCAATAATTATTGTAATAAATCTTTTAATTTTAAAATAACATTATTCATATTACAAATGAATTATAAATATATTTTTAATCCAAGTAACCTTTTAATTCCATTATTAGCATCATTACCTCTTCCATTTGCTTTTATCAATATAGCTTTTGGTTTATTTATTTTTGCTATTATTCTAAATTATAAACAACTCCATGTCAAGTTTTCATATACATTACTTATACCTGTTATATATTATCTCCTATGTGTAGCATCTTTAAGTTGGACAATAGAAGCCAAGGAAACTGGTAAATATCTTTCAAAAGGGTTATTCTTTATAGCTTTACCAATCTTATTTTCGTTTTTACCAAAAATCAAGATAGAAAAAAGACAAGTTATTTTTAATAACTATAGTTATTTAATGGCTATTGCAACTATTTTTTATCTTCTAAGAGCTTTATATAGATTTATCAAAACAGGTGAATCTCACTATTTTTTCTATCATGATTTAGTTACACTAGACGTAAATGCCATTTACATTTCCTTATTTATCTCATTTGCATTTATTAATCTATTTATTAAGAAAAATAAACAATGGTATGACTTTTTAGCTGTATTTCTACTTTTTGCATTTCTTATCTTATTATCGTCAAAAAATGTTATTGTAATTACTCTTTTAGGAATAATAATCAGTTTTTTCTATAATAAATCAATTTTAAAGAAGAAAAACATCCTACTTATTTTAGGAGTTCTTGTTATCTTAATGATTCCATTAGGTTCTAAAATAAAAGAACGTTTTGATTTAGAAATCCAAAATACGACTGAAAATGTGAAATTAGAAAATGGTATTATTAATGTTTCTATTGAAAATGCATGGGAACAAGATTCTTTTGGACCACAATATTATTTTAATGGAACAGCTTTCAGATTATATCAAATCCGACTATTTAAAGAATTTTTGAACGAAGATCATATTTTTTGGACTGGTTATGGAGCTTCTGCTTCTCAAGATAAGATAATAGAAAAACAAAAGATAAATAAATTAGTAGAATATTATGGAACCTTAAACTTCCATAACCAATACATTCAATCTTTTGCAGAATTAGGTATAATTGGGGTTATATTATTATGCCTAATGGTTGTTTTTAATTGGATAAAAGCGATTAAAAATCGTGATTTTGTCTTCTTATTCTTTACTATTCTCACAACCTCTATCATGTTTACAGAATCTTTATTTCATCGTCAACGAGGAATCGTATTTTTTATACTATTGTACTGTATTTTCCATTCTACTTTAAATAAAAAGAATACCCTTTAATAGGATATTCTTTTATTTATATTGCGTTTTCATCACCTTTTACAACTAACATTACAGTTTGATACACAATTTGTATATCAAGTAAATAAGACCAATTTCGAACGTAATATACATCCGTTCTAATACGCTTTTCCATATCTTCATCAGAATCTATAGCACCTCTATACCCCTTAACCTGAGACAACCCTGTAATACCTGGTTTTACGTAATGTCGAATGTTATAACGATTAATAATATCTCGGTAATAATGATCTTGAGAAATCATATGAGGACGTGGACCTACAATAGACATTTCTCCTTTCAATACATTGATAAATTGTGGTAATTCGTCTAAACTTGTTTTACGTAAAAATTTTCCAATACGCGTCACACGCGGATCATTCCTTTCTGTAGCTTTTATAGAGTTATATTTAGAATCGACCATTGTTCTAAATTTATAGCAATCAAATTCAACCCCATTCAATCCATTTCTTTTCTGAACAAATAAGATTGAACCTTTCGAATCGATATAAATTAATAAAGCAATAATCGGAAACAACCAACTTAACAAAAAGATACAAACCAAAGAAGCAAAAATAACATCAAATAAACTCTTAATCAATTGGTTAAATTTTAAATCCAAAGGAAATCTCTTTACTTCAAATATGGGCAAAGTATCTATGTAGACTACTTTTAATTCTGTAATTCCATTATAAATAGAATCAGGAATATATGACACATTAATAAGATTTGCTTCCGATAAACTTACAATTTCATAAATTAAACCCTTGCTTATCTCTCCCTTTTGAGAAATAAAAATCTTATTAATTTTATTTTCCAAGATAAACTGTCGAAAATCTATATCCCTTATTTTTAATAATCCTTTCGTAAAACCAATCTCCTCTTTACCTATTTTATCAAACAGCGATATACCTAAATCCTTGCGTTCTTTTAATAAGTTGATAAATTTATTCGTATTATCATTCTCATCAATAATCAAAACATTTGTCAAATCTTGACCTTTTAAATGCAGATTTCTATAATAAATAAAGACAAAAAGTCGAGTAAGTAAGCCAATCAAAAAAAGTAATAAAATGTATGTAATACCTAATTGTGGTGAAAATAAATCAGATGATTTTAAGCCAGATATCGCAAATACGACAATGGAAAAAAATAAAATTTGATAGGTTATTTTTTTTACAATCTCTACAAACTTTACCCTTCTATATACCTTATACAAAGAAACATTATTGGCAATTAAAAACCAGATAACAACAAACAACAATAATGCCTTATAATGAGCTTTAAACAACTCAAAATAAGTAGGTATCTTTTCTAAAGGATAGTCTTCTGTCCAAAAATATTGATATTGTAATTTCAAAAAAATGAAAAAGAAAAATATCAATGAAATAGTATCTAAAAACTCTTGAAAAAAATAAAATTTTATATTCCTTCTTTCTTGCATTTATATATAAAAAATGAATACTTTATTTCGTTTCATTATATACTTTATTTAATACTTTTTTTAAATTGTCATTACTAAACATTATCGGATCAAAAATTCCTTCTAAATTATTCTTTAATTCAAAATTTAACTTTTGAGGATTATAAACAACAGTAGAACTTTCTGGAAAATAATCTAAATATTTTTCATTTTCTCCATTTAAAATAATTTTATTTCTGTACTCAATGCTTATATTTTTAATACTAATAAACTGTTGCTCTGCATTAGAGCCTAAATCCAATCTTAAATTTTGAGGTTTTTTTCCTTCGGGTAACTCAAAAGCAATATCTTGAACAACACACTGTCCATATACTGGTATTGTTATTGAATTTTCTTCTAAAAAATTAGTATCATTAGAGTAAAATAGCTGAAAATGATCGTTCTTAGTAAATACACCTTCTAATGTTACTACTAAACCTTTAGTAGAATCCTTTTCTACTTCTTCTGTTTCAGACAAGTCATTTCTTCCTCCTTTTTTATCTCCACAAGACGATAAAGTTAAAAACGAAGAAATCAATAAAGTACTTAATAAAATTTTTTTCATACTTAATACAATAATTGGATAGTTTTTCATTAAACGCAAAAAAATCTACTTTCTTATAAATTTTATTGTAAAATCATAATTCTGGATATCCCCCTGAATTTTCCAGTGTAAGTTAAGCTACATTTTTTAAAAATTGTAAATTATTATTAAACTCAAAAA